>CAZJTM010000094.1:0-21003 GCA_964548925.1 uncultured Verrucomicrobiota bacterium
GCTTTCTTTGTAGCGCTCCGCCCCCAGGGTGTCCATCAAACCGGGTCAACCCCAGCCCACCAACTCAAGCACCCGTCCTCTCTCAAGGTGATCCGACAACTGGAAGAGGCTCTGGCGGTCCTGCCCAGCGGCGCTGCGGCATAGGCTGTGGCCAAGGAGATCGCCTACTGCCACGAGCATCAGCAGCGGATGGATTACCGAGCCGGTCGGCGCGTTGGCGAACCGAACGGGAGTGGCCCGATCGAGGCCCCCGGTCGGCACAGTTCCCATGTCGGTTCAAACGACCAGGCCAGTTTGGGAGTCAGCGCGGTGACGAAACCCTGCTGTGTCTCTAAATCTTTTGGCGCAACGGACGCTGGCACCTCCTGTTCCCCCCACACCGCCTTCAACCCTGCAAGAAACTGAGATCCGCCCTCTCTACCGGCGACTCAGGATGCCGGCAACCATGAGGGTTTGGGGCAGTTACAAGGTGGGCTCTTTCAAAACGCGCTTAAACGGAGTGACAGCGGAGTGATGAGCCGCAGGAAAGGCGCGAATGTTTCCGGCTTCGATGCGCTTGGCCCGTCATTCAACGGACGCGGCCTTGCTGCAACCGGCCCGGAGTCTGGCCGATGCCTGTTCGGTCCTGCCGCCAAGCTTTGCAGTGTGCGCTCCAGTTTCTTGCAGGGTGGCGCGGGAAACTGGCCCGTCCCGCTGGGGCACTTGCCCAGCGGGACGGGTCTCAATGCCCGTGGGAAGCAACCGCGCAATGACCGCAGCGACGCCCCCTGGCGTGCTGGTCGGCGGGAGCCGACCGGAACCGGCAAGTTGTCTGCGCTTCCCTGCAAGAAGCTGAGTTGCGCCAACTTGAAGATTTGAACGAACGAGAGGTTGACATTATCCGGCGAAGCCGGTTTGCTGGTCACGTTTGGACCCAGTCATCAACATGAGCCATCGCATTCGCTTCACACTGTCGCAGGCCGACATTCCGGCCGCTTGGTACAACGTCCTCACCGATCTCGCGGAACCGCTGCCGCCGCCGCTGCATCCCGGCACCAAGCAGCCGGTTTCGCCCGACATGATGACGGCGATCTTCCCGGAGAATCTGGTGATGCAGGAGATGACGCAGGAGCGCTGGGTGGAAATCCCCGCGCCGGTGCGGGAAATCTACGCGCTGTGGCGGCCCACGCCGCTGCTGCGGGCCGTGCGGCTGGAGAAGGCGCTCCAGACGCCCGCGCACATTTACTACAAGTACGAGGGCGCGAGTCCCGCCGGCAGCCACAAGCCCAACACCGCCGTGGCCCAGGCCTATTACAACAAGGAGGCCGGCACGAAACGCCTCGCCACCGAAACCGGCGCGGGCCAGTGGGGGTCGTCGCTTTCGTTTGCTTGCCGGCTGTTCGGCCTCGACTGCACGGTGTACATGGTCAAGGTCAGCTTCAACCAGAAGCCCTACCGCAAGTTGATGATGCAGGCCTACGGCGCCACGGTGTTCTCCAGCCCCAGCGACCAGACCGAGTTCGGCCGCAAGGTTCAGCAGGAGGATCCGCACTGCAATGGTAGCCTCGGCATCGCCATCAGCGAAGCCATCGAGGACACCGTGAAGCATCCGGGCACGAAGTACTCGCTCGGCAGCGTGCTCAATCATGTCTGCCTGCACCAGACGGTCATCGGCCAGGAATCCCTCAAACAGATGGAACTGGCGGGCGAATTCCCGGATGTGGTCATCGGTTGCGCGGGCGGCGGCAGCAACTTCGCCGGCATCGCCTTTCCGTTCCTTCGCCAGAAGGTCGTCGAGAAGAAGGCGTGCCGCATCGTCGCCGTGGAGCCATCCTCCTGCCCGTCGCTCACGAAGGGCGAACTGCGTTACGACTTCGGCGACACGGCGGAAACGACGCCGCTGATGATGATGTACACGCTGGGGCACAAGTTCATGCCGCCCTCGATCCACGCCGGCGGTTTGCGCTACCACGGCATGGCGCCGGCGGTCAGCCATGCCAAGAAGCTGGGGCTGATTGACGCGCTGGCGTATCCGCAACTCAAAGTGTTCGAGGCGGCCCTCCAGTTTACGCGCACCGAGGGCATCGTCCCCGCACCGGAGTCGTCGCACGCCATCGCGGCGGTCATTGACGAAGCCATTCAGGCGCGCGAGGAAGGCAGGAAGCGCGTCATTCTCTTCAACCTTTCCGGCCACGGCATGCTGGACCTGGCCGCGTTTGACACCTATCTCTCCGGCAAAATGCATGAAACCGACAACGGTGACTAGGCACATCACCCCACCAGAAACAATCCCATGAAGCACACCAAGACCATCGCGTTGGGCGTCGCCTGCGGCGTCCTGGCGTTTGCCGATTCGCTGCAAGCTCAACACTATCCCGCCGGCTCGGAAGGGCTCAAGGCCGCCACGCTGCCGCCCCCGGGATTCTACTTCCGCGACTACAACCAGTTCTATTTCGCGAACGACTTTGAAGGCGGCCCTCCAGGGTTCGACGTCACCGCCTACGTGAACGCGCCGCGCTTGATCTGGATCACCGACCTCAAGATCCTCGGAGCGAGCTACGGCATGGACGCGCTCATTCCGCTCGGTTACGTGGACATCAGTTCCGACCCGGGCGGACCGAACAAGAGCCGCTTCAGTTTCGGCGACGTGTGTTTGGAGCCGGCCACCCTCTCCTGGCATACGAAACAATTCGACGTCGCCTTGGCCTACGCCGTCTGGGCGCCGACCGGTGACGACGATCTGGCCGGACTCGGCGCCGGCTTCTGGTCTCACATGCTGACAGCGGGCGCCACTTGGTACGTGGACCAAGACAAGACTTGGTCCGTTTCGGCCCTCAACCGTTACGAGATCAACCATGAGCGCAAGAACTTCACGGTGGGCGACACTTGGACACTGGAATGGGGCATCGGCAAGGCGGTATCCAAAACGGTGGAAGTGGGCGTGGTGGGTTACTACCAGGCGCAAGTGACCGACGACGACCCCAAAGGAGGGGGCGGCAAGCCCCACGTGGCGGCCATCGGCCCGGAAGTGAGCGCGTTCTTCCCCAAATTGGGCATGTTCGCCTCCCTGCGCTACCTCTGTGAATTCGCCGCCAACAACGACACCGAGGGCCACTTGTTCACCTTGACCCTGACCAAGCCGTTGTAAGCGCCCGCGCCGCCAAAAGCATCTCGCAGGCTGGACCGATGTATGTTCGTCCAGCCTGTTTGCTTTCCAGGGAACGCGCTTCGCTTGCCCAACCGGCCGAACCGGTTTGTGACTCCACGCGCTTGGTATGTTCCCGCGCAGGGCCACGTTTGGAGGCTGTTTGAACCGAATTCGCGGAATCCGGTGACGATGAAGAACCGTTTGGCAACCCCCAGCGGCACCCCGTTTCGAAATCAAAGCGCCCTTGGCACGGTTGACGACCGCCGCAAGAAGGAGTTTAGGACGAGAGGTGAGCGTTACGGACCAAAGGCGGTCTGGTGGCAATCAGGCGACGATCTGACTCCGCTGCTGATTCCGGGCTCCCACAAATTCAGTGATCGGGAGAGCTTGGCGGCGATGAAGCCCCGCTCGTGGGCCAAGGCGTCCCGCCTGTCTGAATCCTCAGATTCTTCCCCGTCCAAAAGGACCAAGTCCCGAACCAAGGAATCCCTTCGTGGAAGAATCGGCCTTCGATTTCAGGGTCAGGCGAGACGCCTGTCTTGGAATCAGGCGCATTGGCCACCGGGCATGCCATGGAGCGACCCAGAATGACAAGCGGGCATTGGGCTACACACGGTGATGCCCAATACCCGCCCCTTCCGCGCGGAAGGAAGGCTGTTTGCGGACACGCCCAGCACTGGAGCCGTGTCCACGCCCGAGCCCGGCGTGAGACTAGGCGGGTGTCCGGCGACACTCAAGCGGAATTCAGCCTTCGTAATGCAACCGCCGGCAACTCGCTTCACGACGGGAATTCCAAGGCGGTGTGACGAACACTTGGGGACGCGAGATGAGACGGCAGCAAACCAATCGTCCTCCGCGCGCTTCCTCCGAGGAACTTACGCTCACTCACGCCAACCTTGCCTTTGAGAACAGCCAGATGCAGTCTGGCGCGGCGGGGACAGTATGCTGAGTGCCCCGATATGATCACCGCGAACGAAACTCGGTTGCCAAGGCGCGACCCGGAAAGCCCGGCTTCGCGCAACGAAGGCTTGGAAATTCTGGACCGGCAGCCCCTGACGGGCGTGCCAGTGTTGTTTCGGAAAGCGCGCTGGGCCTTGTTCCCCGCGTCTAACGCGAGTTCGGCCAGAAAAGTCGGACGCGGCGGAGTCTGCTGCGCCGGGCAAGTCGCCATCGAGCGCGCCGCCAACCCGTCACTCCAGTGAATGCCGCTGAAAAGGAACTCCTCGCCATTGCAATCTTTAGCTTCACCTATCTGCTCATCAGCGGGCGGCGGCTGAAGATTCTGCCGCTCAACCGGCCCGCCGCAGCGTTGCTGGGCGCGGTGCTGATGGTGGCGTGTGGCATTATGACGCCGGAGCGGGTGTATCGCTCGGTGGATTACGACACGCTGGTGCTGCTGCTCGGCATGATGCTGATTTCCGCGTATCTGTTCCTGGCGGGCTTCTTCGATTGGGCGGCGGATTGGATTCTGCGCACCGCCAGGACTCCACAGTCGCTCCTGCTCTATCTCATCTGCACGTCGGGCCTCCTCTCCGCGTTGCTCGTGAATGACACCGTTTGCCTGATGCTGACGCCGCTGGTTGTGGCGGTGATGGTGCGAGGCAAGCTTCCTCTGGCGCCGTACCTGCTGGCTTTGGCGATGAGCGCGAACCTTGGCAGCGTGGCCACGCTGGTCGGGAATCCGCAGAACATGATCATCGGCCATCTTTCAACCATTCCTTTCCTGCGCTTCTCGGCGTCCTTGCTGCCAGTCGCGGTGGCGGGTTTGGCGATTCAATACGCCGTGCTCTCGTTCGGCTTCCGCAAAACGCTCGCCCGAGCCGTCATTCAACGCCCGGAAACCAAGCCGCGCCCTTTGGATCGCCGGCTGTTGACGATGACCACCGTCGTACTGGCGTTGGTGTTCGCGGGCTTCGTGGCCGGGCTGAACCTCGCTTGGACCGCGCTGGCCGGGGGCGCGCTGGTGATGGTGCTGGCGCGGCGCGACACGCATGAGGTGCTCAAGCTGGTGGATTGGCATCTCTTGGTCTTCTTCGCCGCCCTGTTCGTCGTCGTCGAAGGGCTGAATGGCACGGGGCTGCCAGATCAGATTTACAGCCGGATGGGCGGGGTCTTCGGCAGCACGGCAACCAGCCAGGCATGGAATCTGGCGTGGTTTTCGGCGCTCGGCTCAAATGTGTTCTCCAACGTGCCGTTCGTTCTCGTCGCTGGGAAGTGGATTGCCAACTTTGCGGACCCTGAGTTGATGTGGAAGGTCATGGCGCTGGCCACGACGCTGGCGGGCAACCTCACGATTCTCGGTTCGGTGGCGAACATCATCGTGGTCGAGTCGGCGCGCGGCCACGCGGAAGTGGGCTTTTGGGATTACGCCAAGTTTGGCATCCCGGTCACGATTCTGACCACCGTGGTCGGCATGGCGGTGTTGCTCGCCTTGAACTGAGGAACTTCCGATCCCAGTCTTCCCGCGGCCTCCCGAACGTCACTGAAGAGGAAAGGCGAAAAAGCGCTCCGAGCCCGCCGGGGCGATTGACGGGGTCGCCGGCGTTTGCGTATGCTCGCCAAGTTTTTCGCCTCCGGTAACGGCACTCGCCCGGCGAAACCGGGCTGCGCAGGGTTATGCGATACGTTTCGCCCAATCTGTCAGGTGTCGGCGCGGCATCACGCGGCAACGCGGTCGCCGCGCGGGCGGATTTTGGCGTCCAGACGCCCTCACCCTCACACTTCAGCCGGGATTCCAACAGCCTCAACGCATGAAAACATACCACCCCTCGGAGATTCGCAACTTCGCCATCGTCGGCCACGCCTCGTCGGGCAAAACCCTGCTCGCCGAGGCGATGCTTGTGTGCGGCGGCGTGATCAACCGCCTCGGCAGTGTCGCGGCGGGTTCGACCGTCTCCGACTACCATGACAACGAACGCGAGCGGAAGATTTCCATCCAGACTTCCCTCCTGCACCTGGACTGGCAGGACAAGAAATTCAACATTCTGGATTGCCCGGGCTACCTGGATTTCATCAGCGAGGCGCTCGGCGCGCTGCGCGTGGCGGATTGCGCGGTGATTGTGGTGGACGCCAAGGACGGTCCCGGCGTGGGCACGATGCAGGTGTGGGATTGGGCCACGCAGTTTGGCATTCCGAAAGTGTTCGTCGTGAACGGGTGCGACAAGGAGAACACGGACTTCGACCGCGTGCTGGGGCAGATTCGCCAGTTCTTTGGCGAGAAGGTCTTCCCGCTCAGTCTGGCGCTGAATCCGGGCCCGGCCTTCAACCAGGTGCTGGACGTGCCGCGCAGCGAGGTGATCACGTACGCGGGCGACAAGACCGGCAAGTTCACCGAAGCGCCCGCCGCCGGCGCCGTGGCGGACCAGGTGAAAGGGCTGCACGAAAAGCTTGTGGAGTACATCGCCGAGGCGGACGACAAGCTGATGGAGAAGTTCTTCGAACAGGGCACGCTCAGCGAGGAGGAGCTGCGCGGCGGCTTGCACAAGGCCATTCAACAGCAGTCGTTCATCCCGCTGTTCGTAACCTCTGCGGAGAAAAACGTGGGCGTGGCGCGTGTGATGGATTTTATCGCCAAGTACGGCTCCTCGCCCGCCGACCGCCCGAAGGTGAAGGCGCTGGACAACAATGACGCCGAAGTCGAGTTGGACCTCACGGCGCCCGACCCGGTGCTGTATGTTTTCAAGACCGTCAGCGAGGCGAAGTTCGGCGAGGTTTCCTTCTTCCGGGTTTATTCCGGCAAACTCACACTCGGGACGGAACTCAGTAACACGACCCGCCGCACCTCGGAGAAGATCGGGCAAATCTACCTGCTCAATGGCGCGACCCGCGAGGCAGTGGACCAGCTTGGCGCGGGGGACATTGGCGCAACGGTGAAACTCAAGGACACCCAGACGGGCAACACCCTCGCCAGTCCGAAGCTGCTCCGCACGCTTCCGCCCGTCCAGTGGCCCAAGCCCAACATCCACGCCGCCATTGTGCTCAAGGTGAAGGGTGAGGAAGACAAGCTCTCGCAGGGCCTCGCCGCGTTGCACCAGGCCGATCCGACGTTCGTGTACGCCGTGGACGGCGAACTGCGCCAAACGGTGCTTTCCGCCCAGGGCGAATTGCACCTGGCTGTCATCGTGGACGAAATGAAGAAGCGGTACAAGGTCGAGATCGAGATGCTCCCGCCGAAAATCCGTTTCCGCGAGACGATCAAAGCCCGGGGCGACTCGAAGTATCGCCACAAGAAACAGACTGGCGGCGCCGGCCAGTTCGCCGAAGTTTGGATGCGCATTGAGCCCAAGCCGCGGGACACGGGGCTGGAGTTCACCGAATCACTCGTCGGCCAGAACGTGGACCGCGTGTTTGTGCCGTCGGTGGAGAAGGGTGTCAACCGCGCTGCCAACGAGGGTATCCTGGCCGGCTACCGGGTCACCGACGTGAAGATTGATTTCTACGACGGCAAGATGCACCCGGTGGACTCAAAGGACATCGCGTTTCAGATCGCCGGTTACGAGGCGTTCAAGGAAGCCTTCAAGGCGGCGCGCCCGGTCCTGCTCGAACCGATCCAGAACGTGGAGATCAAAGTGCCCGAGGAATTCATGGGCGCGGTGATGGGCGATCTCTCCAGCCGGCGCGGCAAGATCCAGGGGATGGACTCGGTGGGCGGCATGCAAGTGATCAAGGCCCAGGTGCCGGCGGCGGAACTCTACCGTTACTCGGTCACGCTCCGCTCGCTCACCGGCGGCCGCGGCATGCACAGCGAGGACTTCAGCCACTACGAGGAAATGCCCTCCGCGATGGCCCAGAAGGTCATTGACGAAAGCAAACGCGCCCGCGAACAACAGGCGGCGGAGAAATAACCATCCTCAACCCTCTCAGGCTCGGCCAGGATTTCGATCCTGTCCGGGCTTTCTGTTCGCCAGTCGCCAGAGACTGACTGCAAGACCGCCGCCAGGGGTCAGGAAAAAGCAGACGGGCTTTGGCCGGCTGCACAAGGCGGCGCCAAAGCCCGTCACCAGGCAACCCAACAACCCGACTAACGGACGCGGAAGAACCGGCTGCCCGTCGGAGACGTCACCACGTAGGGGTGAGCAGCGCCAGCAATGGGGGTCCACGTGCCGGTCAAACTGGAGGCGCTCTCCAGTGTCGTGCCGGTCCATTCGATCACCACGTTGTTGCCGGATCGCGTCGCCTTGAGCGCGCCGGGAATCTTGCCCGCCGTGGGGGCGCCCAACGCGGCCACCGCGTCAGGGGACATGGTCCCGCTGCGGATTTGCACGCTGCTGACATAGACCGGCGCCACTTCGCCATCCTCGTCCGCGAACAGCAGCGCGGTGGGCCCGAGCGACCAACGCCCATCCACGCCCGCGCTCAGATAGTGCATCAGGTTCGTTCCCAAGGGCGCGCTGCCCACCGGCGCGGTGACCACGTTCGCGCCGTCAATGTATTTGCCAAGTTCACGCTCCACCAGGTCGAAGGTGAACACGAGGCGATGCCAGGTATCCGGGCTCACGTCGCCTTGATACTGGGAGGAGATGCCGACGCCATTGCCGCCGTTGACGAACAGATCGCCGTCGTTGCCATTGCCCTCGGCGGTCTGCCACAAGGAGCGGTAGCCGCCACTGGAGGAGGGATAGAGCACGTCCATGATCAGCGTGTATTGGTTGACGTAAACGCCGCCGGCATTGGGCGAGATGCCGTGGGTCATGATGTAGCCGTACCAGTTCTTGGGCGCGCTGGCGGGGACGGTGGGGTTGCAGTACAGGACGTTCGCCGGCTGACCGTCAATGTCGGCAATGCCAAACGAGGTCGTGGTGCCGAAGGTCGTGTCAGCTTGCACCTGGGCGTTGAAGTACTGGAGGTCCTGGCCCACGGTGGCCCGCAGGTCGCCTTGGTTAAAGTCCCAGTGGCCGGCCACCAAAATCGGGGCTGGGGTGGGTTTCGTGGTGAAGGGCCAAGTGTTGGTCTTGGCGCCGGCAACGCTGTCCGTGTAGCGCACCGCTGCGAAGTGGGTGGTCTGGCCGGCGAGCGGGGTGGTCACCGAAGCCGTGGCGGTGATGCGGTCGCCCAGAACAGTGGTGCTCGTCGCCAAGTCCGCGCCGTCCAGCGACAACTTGACTGAACTGGGATTGATCGTCGTGGTGCCGCGGTTGATGACGGCCGAAATGGTCGGAGTGGAGACAACCCCCACGGCGTTGCTGGCCGGCGTGACTTGTTCGACGAACGAGGGCACGGCGACGATGTTGGTGGGAATCCCCGCCGCCGAGGGCCCGCCCAGGACCAGCATCTCGCCCGAGTTCAGCGCGCGGTCGCGGAGCTGGATGCTGTTGACGTAGCCGACAGCGGTTTCGTTGTCATCGTCGGTGAAGAGCACGACCGCGCTGTTGGGCGCGAGCGCCCAGCGGTTGGCCCAATCGGTCGCCGTCACCGCCATCGTGCCGACGGGCGCGCCGTCAATATACTTGCGCATGAGTCCGTTGGAGACGTCCATCACCAGTCCGACGCGGTGCCAGGTGTTGGACTTGATCTCGCCGGCGTATTGACCGGAGATGCCGATGCCGTTCGCGGTGTTGATGAAGAAGTCAGCGTCGCCCGTGCCGTCAATCTGGATCAAGGCGCGCCAAGTGTTCATGGATTCGTTGGGGAACAGGAGGTCCATGATCAGCGTGTAGTCATTGACATAGATCGCCCCCTCGGGCCCGGTCGGGTCGGGCGTGGTCGGCATGAAGTAGCCCATGGCAGACGAGCAGGCCGGGAATTTCATGACGGCCGCGGGAACGCCGTTGATATTCGGGATGCCAAGCGCCGTCGTGGTGCCAAAGACCGTCTCCAGCGAGGTGGCGCCGCCCTCGCCATCAAAGTAGCTCAAGGGCTGCGTGCCGCTTGTGGGATCGAAGTTGCCCGCGTTGAAGTCCCACTGGAAAATGGTTTCGGCGGGAGCGCTGGCTGCCAGACCGAGCAGCGAAACGCACGTCAAGGTTTGAAGGATTCGTTGGGAGGGAGTTTTCATGGTGAGGTTGCTGGGTGTTGTTTGGAATGTTTGTTGGGCGCTACATGGCTGCAATTGTGGAACAGGACCCAGTTACTTGGAAGTCCTGTTTTCATCTTGGGCCCGTTCGTAAGCAAAGATGAAATCCCGCGCTTTGACGAACTCGACGTGGCCGTCACAGCAGAGGACGTTTTCCCCGGCGGCCCCGTGATTGTCGTAGCGGTCCGGGAAATTGTTGTCGCTGCCTTGAAACTCCATGTCCTGCTCGCGAATCAACCAAATGTGGGACGGGCCAAAGACCAGCCCTTGCAGGTTGAAAGCGCGGTTCTTATGTACCCACCGGCTGGTGGACTTCTCGGTCTTGAGCGTCGTCCAGTTCATGTAGCCGTACTGCTCGTAACTCAATCCCGGACCATCCCTCCGCTTTGCCATCACTTTGAGATCATTGACTGTGAGCGCGTTGCCGTGAAGGCGCTGGATGTACTCCGGGTCGGTTTCGGTCGTCTTCAACTCCGGTTTGAGCCGGATGAAATTGTTCACGGCCGGGCAGTTGAACACCCCCGCGTTCTGGATGTAGGCCGGATAGAGCCAGTTCATGTCGTCGTCGCCGTCGTCCTTCGCCCCGGAGAAAGCGGTGCGCTCGTCGTCCTGGGCGTAGAGTTGGCTGCCCAAACCCATCTGTTTTTCATTGCTGATGCAGGCTGTGCGCTTGGCGACGTGTTTGGCCTTCGACAGGGCCGGCAACAGCATGGCAGCCAGAATGGCAATGATGGCAATGACGACCAGCAACTCAATCAGCGTGAAGCCGCGGCGCCCGGCGCCAGGACACAATCTGGCTGGCAGACCGCCGGAGCGCCCTCCAGATTTCGGCGGCAGCTTGGATACAGCACACGGTGCTGGCTCCCCCGGCAATTCACGAACCAACTGATGCGTTTTCATGGAGCGCTACTATGCGCGTTCCGGACGCCTGCAAACAATGGCTACTTCTGGTCACAGGCCGCGTCGCGTCGGCGTCCCTGACTACACGCGAATCGGTTTCCGCCCGCCAACCGGAAAATTGATGTGCTGGCGTTGGCATGGGAGGTCACGGAGTTCTTTGCGGCGCCGGCAACGCACCGGTGACTTCAGCGGTGAACACCGCATCTTTGCACGCCATCAACGGGGGCAACCGTCTTCGCGCACAGCGTCCTATGCTCTCCAGTGCGCCCAGACAGTGGATATGGTGGCTGGCCGCGAGCGACGACAACCGCCCGGTGGGCGGCTTCGGCACGTTCCGCGAAACGAGCGACTCGATTGACATTGGCCCGCCACCCTGCTACGCCACAGCCGGCAGATGTCCAAGCTTCGTCCAAGCGAACCCATTGCGCCGCCGGAAGCGAATGCCGCGACCGGGGAGTCGGAACGCGTGCCAGCCGCATGGCTGCGGCGGGTTTTCCGCAACACCTTCACCCGCCAGGGCCGGCGCTACGCGGTGAAAGGTTGGTCGTTCAAAGTCCAGTTCCAAGGGCGGCGCCGAACCTTCTCCCTCGCCGGGCGCACCCGGGCGGAGGCGGCGTGCGAGGCGCGGGATCTCCATGCCACGATTCTCACCCAAGGCTGGGAGGCCGCGACGCAGCGGTACCGCGCGCAACGGCCCGCCGGCGCGGTGCGGGGTTTCTCAGCAGTCGCGTCCGACGCGGCGAAGCGCGATCTTGCCTATTGGCGGGACCGGCTGATCCAGCGGCGTTACCGCGAGGCCCGGCTCGTGGCGGAGCCGGAGTTTTCGGCACGCATTGAACACGACGGCGCGCACGCCTATTTCCCTTTGGGGTCCGCCGATCCCGACCGCGCCGCCGCCCGGGCGCGGCAGATCTCCCAAACCATCCTGGCCGACGGCTGGGTCGCCGCTTTTGAGCAGTACGAGCGGGAGATCACGCTGGCGATCTTCTGGGCCGACAACCCCCTGGCGGTCACTTACACCACGCTTTTCTCGTTTATCGGCACGACGCCGGCGACTGCGGCCCCGGAGATTGTCGGCGATCGCCTCCGCAAACCCATTGGAGTGTTCGAGCCGGACGTGACCTTGCATGGCTGTCTGCAGTACTGGCTCGATCGGCAGCCGGGATTCGCCTGCGTGGCGGTTTGGAAGACCGTCGCGGAAGGGGTCGCCGCGCTGGCGCGAGAACGCGGCGCGCTGGCGCTCTTCAACCGGACGGCGCCGGAGGCGGCCCAACTGGTGGAGGTCCTCAAACGCGAGCATCCTGCCATGCCGGTCTTCCCGTATCGGATTTACGAGGAAAGCGACCAAATCTTCAGTTCCATTTCGGGCGTGAGCGGCGGCTACATCCTGCGCCGACGGCTGCCCACCGCGCTGTTCGATCCGCTGCATCCTGCCGCGCGGCTGCGGACGTTGTCGGCTGTGGAAGCGGGGCGACACATCCAAGACTATTTCCAGAGCTTCTTCAGCAACCCCTCGGCGGACAGCGAGCCGCCCGCGATCGTGACCTTGACCAGCCGGGAACAGGAAATCCTCAACCACGTGAGCCGCGGCTATCTGGACAAGGAGATCGCCCACCTCCTCAACATCAGCATCTGGACGGTCCACAACCACGTGAAGAACATCTACGAGAAGCTGGGCGTCCATAACCGCACGGAAGCCGCCCTCAAGCTGCTGCAAAAGTAGCCCGAAATAGCTAGCATCCCGCGTTTGATCCACAGCGCGGCTCTGCCACGCTGGGAAGGTGGATGAAAACGGCGGGGCGGCTGCGGGAACGACCTGCAACCTCCCGGACCCGGAGTCCGGCGCGGTCACGATCGTGCCCGTCGTGTTTCCTCCCTGAAGCCATGACGCATCGTTGTTTGCCTTTGAGCCCAATACGGCTTGCCTCCATTGCCGGCGCGCTCCTGTGTCTCGCCTTGGCTGGCTGCTCCAAGAGCGTGACTGAAAAGGCCATGGAATCCGACTCGAACGGGTACCGTTGCTCGGCGGGGCACAAGTTCTACACGGACCGATCCGTCTTTGCCGAGAAATGCCCCGTATGCCAGACGGTCAGCATCGTGGGCATCTACGGTTACGTCTGCGAGAAAGAGCCGGCAGTCAAGTATGAGGGGTGGAAGCCGGGTTGCGGCGCGATCTCCCTGCTGCCTCGCGGCCGCGGCGTCAAGTGTGAGAAGTGCGGCAACTTCGTGGACGCTGTCATTATGCCCTCGTCGAAAATGTTCGAGGCCTGGGGCGCCACCAAGGCCACCCGCGAGCAGGTTTCTTTCAAGTAGCCACTTCCAGGAATCGGGTTCCGTTTGGACCGGGTCCGGTCGTGACCCGCTCCACGCCGTCTGGGGTAAGATCAATTCAACATGAAGAACGTCTGGGTTATGACGCTGGCTCTCTTGGGC
Organism: uncultured Verrucomicrobiota bacterium; assembly: GCA_964548925.1. Taxonomy (GTDB): domain Bacteria; phylum Verrucomicrobiota; class Verrucomicrobiia; order Limisphaerales; family MWDV01; genus MWDV01. The sequence continues at coordinate 13,473 of CAZJTM010000094.1, forward strand.
TCAATTTACGCCCACGGGAGCATCACCGGTCAGTGGGACTTTGAGAACGGCGACCTCGCCGCGACGATCGGTTCGCCCATGCAATACCGGGGCACGACCGCCAGCCAGACGCAATTCGGTACCACCACGTCCTTCGGCATCCCCGACATCAATGGCGAGGTCGGCCGGGTCATGCGCTTTCCGGCCACGACGTCGGCGCAAGGTTATCTCCTTCCGCATGGCGCGGCGCCGAATGGCGGCGGCGGAAAGGTCAACCAATACACTTTGATCCTGGATGTGCTGTTTCCCGCCAGCAGCACCGGCTATCGGGCGCTTTGGCAAACCGACACCAACAACGCCACCGATGGCGACCTGTTCGTAAATGGCGCCAACGGCCTGGGCATCAGCGGCAGTTACCAGGGCAACCTCACGCCGGATGTGTGGCACCGCGTGGTGTTCACCTTCGACCTGACCAAGCGTGAGTTGGGCAAATACATTGACGGCTCGAATGTTCTCACCTCCGCGGTCGGCGCCGTGCCGCTGGGCGCCAACCCCGTGCAGTACCTGGATGCCACCACCGGCGCCGTGGACCAGCGCTGGGCCTTGGCCTCGGTCGCGCTCTTGTTCGCCGACGAGGACGGCGAAACCGGCGTGGGCTACGTGAACCGCATCCAGTTCCATGACCGTGTCTTGACGCCAGCCGAAGTCGCCGCACTGGGCGGTCCCAACGCGAGCGGCAATCCAACCTGGTCGGCCGGCGGCATCGCGCAGTGGGATTTCAACGGCCATCTCGCGTCCTCCACCGCCGGGGCCGACCTCACTGCGGCCGCCGCCACGCCGGCCTCAACACCGGGCGTCAGCTTCACCACGGCCACCATTGGCGGTCAGCCGGCCCAGGTCGCGTCGTTTACCCGCGGGACGTATTTCCAGATGGCGCACGATTTGGCGGCTAATGGCGGCGGCAGTTTTGTGAACCGATACACGTTGATCATGGACGTGATGTTTCCGTCGCGGCCCACCGGCTGGGCGGCTTTGTGGCAGACGAGTTCCGCCAATGCCAACGACGGCGACTGGTTCATCAACCCCGCCGGCGGCCTGGGCATCTCCGGCGTTTACGGCGGCAGCGTGGCCGATGGCGCGTGGAATCGGTTGGCCTTGGTGGTAGACTGTGTCGCCGGCACGCTCACGAGCTTTCTGAACGGATCCCAAGTCCAGCAAATCTCCGGGCCGAGCGTGGATGGCCGTTGGTCGCTGGAAACGACGGCGCTGCTTTTCGCCGATGAAGACCAGGAGAACGCCGCCGGTTACGTGAACAGCGTTCAACTGCGCGGCAACGTCATGGCCGCCGCCGACCTCGCCGCGCTGGGCGGCGCGCAAGCCTCCGGGATTCCCCTCCCGCAACAGCCCGCCGATCTCCGCCTCGTGAGTCCAAACGGCGGCGAGGTGTTCCCTGCCGGCACCACGCAGACGGTCGCGTGGGTGGTCAGCGATCCCAGCGGGTGGGTTCAAGTGGAACTCCTGATCAGCAACCTCACCTATCGGAGTCTGGGCCAAGTCCTGATGCGGCAAAGCAACTTCGCCTGGGCCATTGACCCCAAGCTGGGCGACACGAACAACTATCACATCCGAATCGCCTCGCTCGATTTTCCCGTCATCCAGGATGTTTCCGACGCGGCCTTCGCGGTGACGGGTTCCGGCGGGCCGCCCAATCTGATCTTCGGCCAACCGCTGCAACGCAACGGCGGATTTGAGTCCGGGCTAACCGACTGGCAAGTCATCGCGGGCCGTCCCACGACTTTCACCAGCGTGGATGGCGAAGGTGCCTCCTACGCCGGCTCGCGCTTCCTCCACGGCGGACGTAGTCCTGCTGGCGACATGATCGTGCGGCAGGACATTGACCTGCTGGCGGCGGGCTTCACCGCCGACGACTTGGATGCCGGCGCGGCAATGGACGCCGAAGCGTGGTTGCGGAACGCCTACGGAACCTGGACGTTCGACGATCAGGCTTTCTTCCGCGTCGGCTGCCTTGATTCCCAGGACCGGGAGTCCGCGAGTTTCCGCAGCCTGATTGCCGGAAACAGCGCTTGGACCCGCCGCCCGGTTTCCGGCGTGTTGCCACCCGGCATCAGGAAACTGCGAGTCGAAATCGTCGGCCGCCATCGTCGCGATGCCGACAACGACAGCATGGCGGACGAGGTTGTGATCCGTGTGCAGCGGGCGCCCGTGCTCGTCAGTCCGCAGATCACGAAGCTGCCCATGCTCCAGGATTACCGGCAGAACGCGATGACCTTGCTTTGGGAAACGGACGGTAATTTGGCCTCGCACGCTGTGGATTGGGGCCGCACCAATATCACGGAACACACCTTGGCCCAGGTTGAAACCGAGCAGATTGACACCGCGCATTTCGTGCATCGCGCCACACTCACGGGCCTTTCACCCGAAACCCGGTACGTGTATCGCGTGCGCAGCGGCGCCACGCAATCCGCCACTTACTCCTTCCGCACCGCACCGCTTCGCGACACGCCCTTCGCGGTGGCGTGGTGGGCGGACAGCCAGGTCGGCCCGGGCGTCCTGCAACAACTCATCCCCAGCATGCTCGCTCGGGGTGTGGATTGGATGGGCGTGTCCGGGGACCTGGCCTCGAATGGCGGCTCGCTTTACGACTGGCACAACTACTGGTTCCGGGCGCTGGAATACCAGAACGTCGCCCAGACCCGGCCCGCGCTCTTTTCCCGCGGGAATCACGACGGCGAACATCCGTATTCCTATGCGTACAGCGCGTTGCCCGGCAACGAAGCCTGGTTCGCCTTCGATTACGGCAACTCGCGGTTCATCTTCTTGGACACGGAAGCCTCCACCAGCGCCGCTCCGGAGCAGTATGCTTGGTTGGTGAATGAACTCGCGCGGCCCGAAACCCAGAACGCGGCGTTCCGGGTCGTGAGCTTCCACAAGCTCCCCTACGCCAATCTGTGGAACGGCGGCGGCTACACCGGCGAAGCTTGGGTGCGCAACGATTGGGTGCCGCTCTTCCAGCAGTACCACGTGGACCTCGTGATCAACGGACACGCGCACAACTACAATCGCGGCGTGACCAACGGCGTGATTTACACCGTCGTGGGCGGTGGCGGCGGCGAACTGGATACGGAGCGCGTCGCGTATTGGCCATTGTTCACCGTGGAACACTCGCTCTACCACTATGCCTTGATGCAAATCTCCGGGCGCACCCTCGCCTGGACGGCGCTCGGCATTTCGGATTCATTGCTCGACCACTTCGTTCTCCAAAGCCGCATTCCAGAACTGACCCTCCGCGGCGCGCCCGCCAACGGCACTCTCTCCTTGGTCCTTGCCGGCAGGCCTGGCACGACCTACGTGCTGGAAAGCTCGCCCACGCTCACTGATTGGACTGCGTTCAGCACGAACACCGTACCCGACACGGGCGTGACGACCATCATCAACTCCGTGCCGCTCGGCGCAGGCCACCAGTTCTTCCGGGCGCGCACTGGTTGGTAGTCTCAGTTTGAGCCGGTCTGGGGCGCGTGCCGGCCACAGCCGCAGTCGTGAACTCCGGGCGATCTTGTGGACTCTCGGCGAGCCGATACCCGCGCATTGAGACCCACAACCCAAAGCGGTCCCCATGAGTTCAAAGCGTTCAAGGTTTCGAGCAAAGCCTTCCTTGGACGCTTTGAATCCCTGGGAGGCCTATGAATGGAGGAGTTGGCGTCGCGTGAGATTCACGCAGGAGGCGTGAAAATTTCCCGCAGGCAAGCGGTTGAGCCACCTCATCATCCGCCCCGCTTCGCCTATCTTCAGCCAAAACGCGCGTTTCGGGAATCGTCTCCCTGCTGGCCCGCGTGATGCTAATTGAAGACGCGGTGACTCTCAGAGTCGCCAGCGACGAAGAAACCAGCGCGGAGGCAGTATGAGTGAACGAACGAAGCCTGCTCCTCTTGAAAGCGAAACCGCCCCGGAGGTAAGCGGCGTCGTTCTTGGCAGTGGCGGCGGAACGTCGGTTCGCCCGTGGTGGAATTGGTTGAAACGGTTGTTGGCCTGCAATCCGTTTTACTTGGTCAGTGCGGCGCTGCTCTTGTTCGGAATGAGCCGCATGTCAGCGGCCCCGGGTTTTCTGGGAACCGAACTGGCCCAACTGACCTTCAACTTTTCTTCGCTGCAACTCTACGAGTTGCTGTTGGTCGGAACGGCGATCCTGCTCGCACGACGGGCCGTGTGGTATGACAGCACGCTGTTGCTGTTGCTGGAGAACCTGCTGGTGCTCGTGCCGTTCATCTTGGTGAGCCAGGCGGCGTTCATGCAGGCCGGATTGGTTTGGACTTTTTGCGGTTTGGCGGTGGTGTTGGTGGGGACGCGGATGGGCGCGGCACGGCGTTTTGTGGTTGGGTTTACGCCGTCGCCGCGCCTGATCGCCGCGGGGCTGGGGGTGCTGGCCGCCAACGCCGCGCTGCCGGTGGTTTACCGGCACTTGCACGAATTCAAAGTGGGGACCCGGCCGACCAGCGGGGCGGCCTTCGAAGTGAACGAGCAGAGTTGGTTATGGCTGCTGCCGGTGCTTTGCGCGCTGACGAGCCTGCTGCCTCACCCGCGCGAAGACGGGAAACTGCCAGCGCAACGCCGGTGGTTTCCCGTCACTCTGTTCTTCCTCTGGCTCGCCGGAACGGGCGTCCATCTCTATTCGCTCGGTTACGTGTATGACTTCCCGTTGCGCCGCGAATGGCTCGCGCCTTCGCTCTGCGTGCTGGCGTGGGTGATCCAATGGCGGCTCCGGGACTTCGTCGCCGAACCCGCGCCCGCGCTGCGCGTCGCCGCCTTGACGCTGCCGCTGGCGGGCGCGCTGGTGGCTGTGGGGGCGGAAGGCAGCCGCGTGGGGTTCGCCCTCCTGGCCTTGAATGCGATAGGCTTTGCCGGTGTGGCGTTGCTGGATCGCGGCCATCGTGCCGCCCGTCATCTGCTGCTGATCACGCTCGCTTTGTTGGTGGCAACGATTCCCCATGAGTGGGCGGGCGTGGGCGGGACGCCGTTGGGTTCCAGGGCTGATTTGATGGGACTTGCCGCCGCCGCTTACCTGATGCTCGCCACAGCGGTGACGCGCAATCCCAAACTCGCGGCGGCGGGCGCCCTCGCCGCCAGCCTGCTGGCCGGCGCCTGGCGGGCGCCCTCGCCGGACGCGCTGCACTGGGCGGTACAGGCCGGCTTGGTTTTCTACCTCCTGCACAGTCTGCGGTGGCGGGAACACGAGCATTCGGGCGCCGCCGTCGCGCGCCTGCTGACGGCAGTGGCGTGGGTGGCGCATGCGTTTTGCTGGGTCCGCGGCGATGCGCCGTTCTGGCTGACGCCTGCTCTGGCGGCCTTCGTGGTGGCGGTTTGCGGGTTGCACTGGTGGATTCGCCAGAAACGGGTGCCCGTCGTGATCCTGCTGGCTGCGGCGCTCGTCGCGTTGTCATGCCCAATTCACATGCTGCTGGTGGCTTTGCAGGCCACCCCGGTTGGCCTGGTCGCCGTCGGCGCGAGTTTCCTGCTGTTCGGCCTGGGAACGCTGGCCGCTGTGACCAAGCCCCGCTGGTGTCCCACCCCGGCCGTCACGCAGTCCTGACCTCGCAATTGAAGCGCCCAAGTCAGACTCGCTCGATGAACATGTCATCTCGGATTCCCTCCCGCGACTGGCGGCGACGGGCGGGCGGACAATCTTCCTGCCTGACGCAATTCCTCCTTGCCTGCTGCCTGCTTCAACCCTTGGGAAATGAGGTCCACGCGGCGGGTGTGGAAGACAGCTTGCCTCTGGTGTCAACGCATCATCCGGAGCACATTTTGGTGATGCCGAAAGCAAACGCCAACATGGCGTCGCTTCCCAGCTTCCACGCCGCCCGGCGTGTGAAGCGGCTGCAAACCTTCCCGGGCGTCGGAGGATTGCAGGTGCTGCAACTGCCGCCCGGCGAGACCGTCGCGAGTCTCATCGCCAAGTATCAAGAAAGCGGCCTGGTGGAATTTGCCGAACCAGATTACTCCCGGACCTTGGCGTTGTCGCCCAACGACCCGAACTACGCGAACGGCGCCCTCTGGGGCTTGCACAACACTGGCCAAGGCGGCGGCACGCCGGACGCGGACATTGACGCGCCGGAGGCTTGGGACGTGTTGACGGACGCCGGCAACATCGTCGTGGCGACGTTGGACACGGGCATCCGGCGCACGCACGAAGACCTGGCCGCGAACGTCTGGACCAACGCCAGTGGCTACGGTTGGAACGCGCTCGCCGGCACGAGCACTCCGGCGGACGACGAGGGGCACGGCACCCTTGTGGCCGGCATTCTGGGCGGCGTGGGCAACAACGGCAAAGGCGTGGCCGGGGTCGCCTGGCGCGTCCAGATCATGGCATGCAAGTGCTTCAACGGCCAACGCGTCGGCTACGATTCGGATATCATCGCCTGCTTGGAATTCGCCCGGTCCAACGGTGCGAGGGTCATCAACGCCAGCTTGGGCGGCACGGGCTTTTCCCACTCCCTGTCCAACGCCCTCTGGCACGCCCGCGAGGCCGGCATCATCCTTGTTGCCTCAGCGGGCAACGACGCCATCAACGTGGACCTCCAGCCGCAGTACCCGGCGTGCTATGACTTGGACAACGTTGTTTCCGTCGCGGCCAGCACACGGACCGACGCGCTCTGGGGATTGTCGAACTTTGGCGCCACAAACGTGGACCTCGCCGCGCCGGGGCATCAGATCACTTCCACGTTCTTCATCAACGACAGCTTTTATCTCTCCGCCTCCGGCACGTCGCTCGCCGCGCCGCACGTCTCGGGCGCCATCGCGCTGATGCTCGCCAAGTATCCAGCAGAGACGCACCAGCAGATCATCGCCCGCGTGCTCAACGCGGTGGATCCGCTGCCGTCCCTCGCCGGCAAATGCGCGACCGGCGGACGCCTCAACCTGCGCAATGCGCTCAGCCCGCCGATCCGATTGACGCCGCTCCCCCTCGCCATCGGCGCTCCGTTTCGGCTGCTATTGGCCGGTGGGCCGAACCGGACGTGCGTGATCGAAGCATCCACCAACCTGACAAGTTGGATGCCCGTCTGGACCAACGCCACTTCGGCCAGCGGCGACTTCGAATTCACGGACCCCGAATCCGGAAATCCACCGCACCGCTATTATCGGGCCTTCGCCATGCCGTAACGCCTGAATTATCGCCAAGCAGCCTCCGGGACGGCGATACCGGTGGCAGCTTCAACGTGCTTCCGGCGTCCTCGCCAGAAGACCCAGTTTCGGTCTGTCCCCAAATGGTGCTTCCGGCGAGGACGCCGGAAGCACGTTGAAAGTCGGTCACAGACGGGGGGCCACGAATCCTCCGCTTTTTGGCTTTCGTTCCGCCCGGCGGGCTTTGATATTCGGCGCCATGCAGAACCCGATCATCGTGGCATTGGATGTTCCCACCGCGGAACTGGCCCTGAAACTGGCCGCTGAAGTCGCCCCTGCCGTGGGCGCCTTCAAAATCGGCAGCGAACTTTTCACCGCCGCCGGGCCGGACATCGTGCGGCGCGTGCGGGACACC
>CAZJTM010000095.1:0-20960 GCA_964548925.1 uncultured Verrucomicrobiota bacterium
GACCCCGGCCTCAGCAACACTGCGGTGACCAGCCTCACGATCCCGCTGGCCACCCTCCCGGGCACTTATTACCTCGGCGCGATTGCGGACTATCAGGACAAAATTCTCGAAGTCAGCAAAGCCAACAACGCCTTGGCCAGCGCCCCGATCCAAATCGGCATCGGCCCCGATCTGGCCGTGATTTCCGTCAGCGGGCCCACGACGGCCGGCACCGGGGGGACCATCAGCCTCACCAACTCCGTGCAAAACGTCGGCACCGGCAATCCAGGCTCGACCATTGTTGGGCTCTATCTTTCCACCGACGCCGTCATTACCACCAACGATCTACGCCTGACCACGCGCAGCGTCTCGGGACCAGACCCCGGCTTGATCAACACCGCCGCCACCACAGTGAACATTCCGCTCTCGATCACGCCGGGCACCTATTACCTGGGCGCGATCGCCGATTATCCGAACACCGTGAGCGAGGTGAGCGAGGCGAACAACGCCCTGGCCGGCGCGCCCATTGAGATCGGTATCGGCCCTGACCTGACCGTGACCTCCGTGCGAGGCCCTGCGGCAGCCACCGCCGGAGTGTCGTTCAGCGTGACAAACGCGGTGCAAAACGTGGGCAACGGCACCCCCGGAACGGTGGCCGTGGCGCTTTACCTTTCCCCAGATCCCATCATCACCACCAACGACCTGCTCCTAACCTACCGCAACGTCTCCGCCCTCGCTCCGGGACAAACCAACACCGCCACCACCACCGTCAACATCCCGGCCGCGACCGCCTCGGGCCGTTATTACTTGGGCGCGATCGCCGACTACAACGACAAGGTTGCCGAGGCGGACGAATCCAACAACGCGGTGCTGGGCACCGCGCTGGAATTGACCGGGGCGCCCCGGGAGACCAAGAGCGTGGATCGAACGGTCCGGCTGCTTTCCCTTCAACGCGCCGGCACCGCGATACGCCTTCGGTTCACGGCCGCCAGTGGAAACACCTACGCGGTGGAAAGCGCAGACACGCTCTCGGGCGGCGGCACGTGGACGGTTCTTCCCGGGCTCGACGCCATTCCGGCCACCAACTCCGTCATCGAAGTGCTGGACGCCTCGGCCGCCGGAAGTCCCCAGCGCTTCTACCGCGTGCGAGTCCTACCGTAACCCTGCGGGTGTGCCCGCGGGCAGGCATAACATGGGTGTCCAAAATGCCTGGGCCGGCGGAAGTATAGGTACGCTCGGCCCACGGCCTATTGGCGAATGTTGGCAGATTCCACGCGTCGGTTCGATGATTCGACTGTTGCACAGCAACGGTTTCTTCCGCTATTCATGCACAACAAACGCAGCGTGAGCGCAACGCCCTGTTAACCACAATTCACGAAAGATGAGAATTCCAACCCTCCTCCTGTCCCTTGTCACCTTGCCGCTGGCGGTGCTCGCCTCCGACATCACCGGTACCTGGAAATCCGAATTCGACTCGCAGATCGGCATCCAGAAATACACCTTCACGTTCCAGCAGGACGGCGCGAAGCTGACTGGCAAGGCCAGCTCGGAAGTCGGCGACCGGCAGCGCGAAGCCGAACTGAAGGAGGGCAGGGTGGAGGGCGACGCGGTTTCGTTCGTCGAGATGTTCAGTTTCATGGAGAACGAAATCCGCATCACCTACACAGGCAGGGTTTCGGCGGACGGCAACGAAATCAAGTTCACACGCGAGGTCGGCGAATTCGCCAAGGAGGAAATCGTGGCGAAGCGTGTAGGGGCCGCGCCTGGGGCGGCGGCTCCGGCGGGCAAGGTCATCCGAATCAAGGCCGGCAAGTTCGAGCCGGTCAGGGATGCGGACGGCAACGTGTGGCTGGCCGACCAGGGCTTCTCCGGCGGCGACACCATCGAGCGGCCCGACATCCAGATCGCCAACACGAAAAGCCCCGACCTCTACCGGGCGGAGCGCTACAGCATGGATTCGTTCTCTTGGCCCGTGCCCAATGGGAAATACCTAGTGAAGCTGCATTTCGCGGAGACGTTTGAGGGCATCAGCGGGCCGGGCGAGCGCGTGTTTTCGTTCAACGTGCAGGGCAAGGAGTTCAAGGACTTCGATGTGTGGGTCAAGGCGGGCGGGCCGTTGAAAGCCTACGTGGAGACGGTGCCCGTCGAGGTGACCGACGGCAAGGTCAAGGTGACGTTTACCCACAACGTCGAAAACCCGCAGATTTGCGCGATTGAAATCGCCCCGCAGGCTGCCGGCGAAACGGGCGCGCCCGTCCCGGCAACCACGCCAGCCGCGCAATCCACGGCTGCCGATATTTCCGGCGTCTGGAAGTCCGACTTCGAGTCCCAGATTGGTCACCAGTACTACACCTTCACGTTCAAACAGGACGGCACGAAATTGACCGGGACAGCCCACTCCGAGGCTGGCGAGCGGAAACGCGACGCCGACCTCAAAGACGGCAAGGTGGAAGGGGGGGTGATTTCGTTCGCCGAACTGCTGAGCATCCAGGAGCGGGAGATTCGGATCACCTACACGGGCAAGCTCTCGGCCGATGGCAACGAGATCAAGTTTACCCGCGCGGTCGGCGAATTCGCCACGACGGAGATTGTGGCCCGGCGCGAGGGGGCCACACCGGCTGCCGCTGCGCCGGCGGGCAAGGTCATCCGAATCAAGGCCGGAAAATCCGAGCCGGTCAAGGACGCCGACGGCAACGTGTGGCTGGCCGACCAGGGCTTCTCCGGCGGCGATACCATCGAGCGGCCTGACATTCAAATTGCCAACACGAAAAGCCCCGACCTCTATCGCGCGGAGCGCTACAGCATGGATTCGTTCTCTTGGCCCGTGCCCAATGGGAAATACCTGGTGAAGTTGCATTTTGCGGAAACCTTCGAGGGCATCACCGGTCCGGGCGAGCGCGTGTTCTCGTTCAACGTGCAGGGCAAGGAGTTCAAGGACTTCGACCCGTGGGTCAAGGCGGGCGGCTTTTTGAAGGCCTACATCGAGACGGTGCCGGTGGAGGTCACGGACGGCAAGATCAAGATTACATTTACGCCCAAGGTCGAAAATCCGCAGATCTGTGCCATTGAGATCATCCCGCAATCCGTCACCGAGCCGGGCGCCGCAACGGTCGCACCAGCCGCCACCGCACCTTCCGCGTCCGCGGCCACCACGCCTGCGCGAACGGTGCCAGCGGGGCCCACCGTGCTGCACATTGACGCCGCCAAGGTCACCGGCAAAGTCAGCCCGATGCTCTACGGCTTGATGACCGAGGAGATCAACTTCTCTTACGAGGGCGGGCTTTACGCCGAGTTGATCCGCAACCGCTCGTTCAAGGCCGACGCGATTGTCCCGTCCGTTACCCCCGAGACGTATGAAGTTGGGAAGTATCTTCCGGTCACTTTCAAGCCCGACACGCAACCGAGGTTCTGGACTGCCGTCGGCGGTGCCTCGATGGTGCTCGACACAAACACCCCGTTGAACGAATTCCTCAACGTGAGCCTCAAGCTCGACGCCTCCTCCGCCTCGGCAGCCTCTCCCGCCGGTGTGGCCAACGCCGGTTACTGGGGCATTCCCGTCAAACCCAAGACCCCCTACACCGTTTCCTTCTTCGCCAAGGCGGCTCCTGGTTTCAGTGGCACAGTGACCGTTAGCCTCGAAAGCGCCGACGGAAAAACCGTCTTTGCCAGCAAAAACATCTCGGGCCTGACCGGTGAATGGAAGAAGTTTGAAACGAAGCTGGCGACGAAGGCGGTGACCGCGTCGAAGGACAACGTGTTCAAGCTCACCACGACGAGCCCTGGCACGCTTTGGCTGCAAAACGTCTCACTCTTCCCGCCCACGTACAAGAATCGCAAGAATGGCAATCGCGCTGACATCATGGAACTGCTGGCGGCCATGAAGCCCAAGTTCCTCCGCTTCCCCGGCGGGAATTATCTCGAGGGCAACGCCTTCAACCAGCGGTTCAACTGGAAGGAAACCATCGGGCCGGTCGAGCAGCGTCCCGGCCATCCCAGTTGCTGGGGCTACTGGTCCACGGATGGTCTGGGGTTGCTGGAGTTCGCCGAGTGGTGCGAAGACTTGAACATGGAGCCAATCCTCGGTGTGTTCGCCGGCTATTGCCTGGGCCGGGGCGGCGTGATTCCGACAGGCCCGGCGCTCGAACCGTACGTGCAGGAAGCCCTCGAGGAAATCGAGTATCTCATCGGCGACGCCAAAACCACGAAATGGGGCGCGCGCCGCGCGCTGGATGGCCATCCCAAGCCCTTCAAGTTGTCCTACGTTGAGATCGGCAACGAGGACTTCTTCGACCGCAGCGGCAGCTACGATGGCCGCTTCGCCCAGTTCTACGACGCCATCAAGGCGAAGTATCCTCACCTTCAGGTCATTTCCTCGATCGGCTATGAGCAGCCCCAGAACCTGTGGGTGAAGAGCCGCACCCCGGACCTCGTGGACGAGCACTTCTATCGCAATATGGAGGAGATGATGGCGCAGGCGTTCCGCTACGACACGTACTCGCGGACGAATCCGACCCGGATTTTTGTCGGCGAATGGGCCACCCGCGTCGGCTCGCCCACGCCGAACATGTCCGGCGCGCTCGGCGACGGCGCGTGGATGACCTGCATGGAACGCAACTCCGACATCGTGCTGCTGTCCTGCTACGCGCCGCTCTTCGTCAACGTGAGCCAACTGACCGGCAACGGGCGCTCCATGCAGTGGAGTTCAGACTTGATCGGCTACGACGCCCTGACCAGCTACGGCTCGCCCGCGTACCACGCGCAACGGATGTTCAGCACGCTGCATGGCGACGAGATCCTCGCCACGGATTCGCAGAACATTCCAACGCGCGAGTGGCAGCGGCGGGGGCGCGGCGGCGCCGCCGGTCAGTCGCAGCAATTGCGCGAGGTGTTCTTCAACGCCACGCGCGACAGCAAGAGCGGAGTCATCTATCTCAAAGTGGTGAACACCGCCGGCACGTCGCAGCGGATCAACGTCCAGATCAACGGCGCGAGGAAGATCGCCACCAAAGGCGAGGCGGTGGTCCTGGCGGCCGGCAAACTGGACGACACCAACTCGATCACCGAGCCAAACAACGTCGTGCCACGCACGGAGAAGCTGGACGGCTTGAGCGCCAACTTCACCCGCGAATTCCCGGCCTATTCTGTTTCCGTGTTGAAACTGAAATCGAAGTAACGTGCGGAAGCCGGCTCGGTACATGTGGCGGCAGCCCATTGAACAACGACATGAAACACACCAGAACTTGGGTATTGGGCGGCGTGGTTGCTGTGGCGTTAGCCCTTGGCGGATGCCGGAGCGCTGACACGCATGGGCCGAGGCAAGCGGTCTCAACCGAAACCGCCACCCGCACCGTCGAGGATGGCGGGACCGGGCCGTTCAAGGCGGTCATGGCCTCGGACGGCACGCTCGCAACGCACACCATCTTCCGGCCAACCGACCTGACCGCTTTTGGTCGCAAGGTGAAACTTCCCATCGTCGCGTGGGGAAATGGCGCTTGCGCGAACTCGCCTTGGGAACACGTGAACTTCTTGTCCGAAGTGGCCTCGCACGGCTTCCTCGTAATCGCGATTGGCCCGATGCCGGCGGAGGGCCAGCGGGGCGGACCCGGCGGACCAACGAAAGCGGCGCTGCTGACCGACGCAATCAACTGGGCCGTGGCTCAGAACACCAACAAGTCCAGCCAGTATTACGGCAAACTTGACGTTACGAAGATCGCTGTCGCGGGGATGTCCTGCGGCGGCCTGCAGGCACTGGAGATTGCGCCCGATCCACGCGTGACCACGGCGATGATCTGCAACAGCGGGATTTTGGGCGACCCGGGCCGCGGCATGGGGGGAATGCCCAAGTTGACAAAGGAGCATTTGACGAAATTGCGCACGCCGGTGATTTACATTCTGGGCGGCGAGAAGGACATCGCTTACAACAACGGCATGGACGATTTTCGCCGGATCAACCATGTGTCGGTGTTCGCGGCAAACCTGAACGTCGGACACGGCGGCACTTACGCCCGTCCGCATGGCGGCGATTTCGCGAAAGTCGCCACGGCTTGGCTCCAGTGGCAGCTCAAGGGTGACAAACAAGCCGCCCGAATGTTTGAAGGCGAGCCTTGCGGCGTGGCCCAAATGGCGGGTTGGAAAGTCGAGAAGAAAAACATCCGTTGAGCGGCACTGAAATCATATCATCAAACTGAACGTCGAATGAAAACCGCGATCCTGAGCCTCTCGCTTCTGGCTGGTCTGCCAGCCGGGGCGCAAACAAATCCACCGGCGGCTGTGTTGGAGGACTTCAAGCCCTCGACCTTGAACCAGCCCGGTCAACTTTATCCGCAAGTCAACTCCCAACGCTACGCCCGGTTCCGCATCGTCGCGCCCCAGGCCCAAAGCGTCCGCGTGAGCCTGGGTTTGGGCGGGCGCGGCGGCACAACCCTCACAAAAGGCGATGATGGTGTGTGGACCGGCACGACAGAAGGGCCGCTGGATGAGGGCTTCCACTACTACCATCTCACCGTGGATGGCGGGACCGTCAACGACCCTGGTACGTTGAACTTTTACGGTTCTACCCGCTGGGAGAGCGGGATCGAGATTCCCGCGCACGATCAAGATTTCTATGCCTTGAAGGACGTTCCGCACGGCCGCATCCAGATGGTGCTCTTTCCCTCGAAGATCACCAACAGCATCCTTGCGCGCCCGGCCTACGTCTATACGCCACCGGATTACGATAAGGACACCGCGAAACGTTACCCGGTGCTGTATCTCCAGCACGGCTGGGGTGAAAACGAATACGCCTGGTGGAATCAAGGCCGCGCCAATCTGATCATGGACAACCTGCTCGCCGACGGGAAGTGCAAGCCCTTCCTCATCGTAATGACCTACGGTTTGACCAACGAAGGCCCGGGTCCAGGCGGACGCCGTCCGCCGGGCGCGGGCGCGGGGACGAATGCGCCGCCGGGCAGTGGAACAACCAACGCTCCGGCTCGCGGACCGGGCGGAGTGTTCGCCGCCGCCGCCGAAGCCTTCGAGAAGGTTTTGGTCGGCGAACTCATTCCTTACATTGACGCCAACTTCCGCACGCTCTCCGATCAGCCGCATCGTGCCATGGCCGGGCTTTCCATGGGCGGGGCGGAGACGAAGATCATCACCCTGAAGAATCTCGACAAGTTCTCGCACATCGGCCTGTTCAGTGGCGGCACGATCACGACGAACGACGTCAACAACACGCCCGGGTTCCGGGAGAAGGTCAAGGTCGTGTTCTGCAGTTGTGGCAGCCGCGAAAACGCGTCCGGTATCCGCGCCAATCACGAAGCCCTCAACAGCATTGGCATCAAGAACACCGCCTATGTGTCGGAGGGCACGGCTCACGAGTTCCTGACGTGGCGGCGCAGTCTGCGTGAATTCGCGCCGCTGCTGTTTGCCGACTGATGCCCCAGTAAAAAGTACATCCATGAAAACACCCATACTGCACTCCAACATTCGCACCTGCCTTTTGGCGTCGGCCCTTCTCGGCCTCGGGATCATGTCGCGTTCGGCTGACACGCCCACCCTCAAAGACGCCTTCCGGGACCATTTCCATGTGGGCGCGGCCATCAACCGGACCATTGCCATGAACGCGGCCGTCCGGGCCGACAATGTCCGCCGCACCCAGGAGCAGGTCGAACAAGACATCGCCCTCGTGAAGGCGCAGTTCAACCAGATTTCGCCGGAGAACGACTTGAAGTGGGCGCTCATCCATCCCCGGCCCGGCCCGGATGGCTATGACTTCGCGCCCGCGGATGCCTTCGTGAATTTCGGCTTGAGCAACAATATGTACCTCGTGGGACACACGCTGGTCTGGCACTCGCAGACGCCCAACTGGGTGTTCGCCGGCACGAATCCGCCCCCGGCAAGGACCGATGCCCCACCCGCTGCTCTCGCCAGTACGAACGCGCCCGGAACGAACGCGCCCGGGCCCGGCCGATTTGGTCCCGGCTTTGGCGGTGGTTTCGGGCGCTGGGGTTACAACGGCCCGCGCGCGTCGCGCGAGGAGTTGTTGGAACGGATGCGCGATCACATTCACACCGTCGTGGGCCGCTACAAGGGCAAGATCAAGGCGTGGGACGTGGTGAACGAGGCCATCGCCGACGGAGGCACGAACATCCTGCGGAGCTCGCTCTGGTCGGAAATCATCGGGCCGGATTTTATCGCCAAGGCGTTTCAATACGCCCACGAAGCGGACCCGGACGCGATCCTGCGCTACAACGATTACGGGCTGGAGAACCCGGCCAAACGGAAAAAACTCATCGCGTTGATCAAGTCGCTCCAGGAACAGGGAGTCCCGGTCCACGCCATCGGCTCGCAAGCGCATGTCAACGTCTCGACGAGCTTCGAGACGATGGATCAGGCGCTCACGGAGATGAAGACGCTCGGTCTGCCCATCCACATCACCGAGCTCGATGTCAACAGCGCGCAGGGCGGTCAGCGCAGCACCGGCGCGGACATCTCCGCGAACGCGGCGACGACGCAGGGCGGCTTGGTCAGCGACGCGGACCGGCGTCAGGCCGAGGCCTACGCGGGCATTTTCCGGGCGTTCCTCAAGCACCGGGACGCGGTGAAGGTGGTCACGTTCTGGGGCGCGAATGACGCGGTGTCCTGGCGCGCTCAAGGTCGCCCCCTGCTGTTCGACGGCAACAATCAACCCAAGCCGGCCTTCGACGCGGTCATCCGCGTCGCCAGCGAGACGAAGGATGTGCGCTAACGAGGCAGGGCCTCAGAACCGGACGCGAATTCCACAAGCGGACACGAAGTTAACGCGGTTCGTGTCAATTCGAGGAATTCATGTCTCGCCCGATGGCCGCAGGACTTCGGCGTGGTTACTGCGCGTTTTAGGATTCAGGGACTGTGTCCGCCGGCTTGATCCGATGAACTTCACTGTGAACGCGTCTGCTCGAAGCGTGCCGCGAACGGCGGCTCGCCACGCCAACGGCATCTTTGGGCTGCTCCTGGTCCTTTCCGCCACGAGCTGCCGAACCGGTCCGGCTGCCGCTGCGGGGTGGACCGCGCTGTTCAATGGCAGAGACCTTTCGGGCTGGACAATCAAATGCCAGCCGCAGGACGCGGGCAAGGTCTTCTGGACGGTTGCGGATGGCTCGATCGTGTGCGACTCGATGGGTCGCAAGGACCACAACTACGTGTGGCTGCTCACCGAAAAGGAATTCGCCGACTTCGAGTTGCGGCTTCAGTTCCAAGCTTACAGGGATTCCCCCGGCAACAGCGGGCTTCAGTTCCGCAGCCGGTTTGACGCCGAAGCCAACGGCGGCTGGCTGGACGGCCCGCAAGTGGACATCCATCCGCCGGCCCCGATGAATTGGCGCACGGGCCTCATTTACGACGAAACGCGCGAAGAGAAACGTTGGATTTTCCCCAGCCTGAAAGACTGGAACATGGAGGCCCGATTCAAGCCGGAGTCTTTTGTCTTCAAGTACGCCGACGACGGCGACGGCTGGAACGACCTCAGCCTGATCTGCCGGGGCAACCACGTGAAGACCATCCTCAACGGCGTGGTGCGAACCGATTGGGACGGCGCCGGAGTGCTGGACAACGCGAACCACACCCGCCACAACGTCGGCCGCGCCGGCCACTTCGCGCTGCAACTCCACGCCGGCGACGAATTGCGCATCCGCTTCCGGAACCTCCGGATCAGGACGCTCTGAGGTTCGCTCCAGATCCCACTACGATGAAACTGAAACCACGATTGCTTGTGTTGGCCGGACTGCTCTGGGCCAGCGTGAACGGCGCCTGCCAGGACACGAACTTCTTCGTCTTCCTGTGCTTCGGCCAGTCGAACATGGAAGGCTTTCCGGGAATTGAAGAACAGGACAAGGGCCCGGTGGATGATCGCTTCCAAGTGCTGGCGGCGGTGGATTTCCCCAAGCTGGGCCGCACGAAGGGGAATTGGTATCCGGCGACCCCGCCGTTGTGCCGTCCCTCCGCGGGGCTGGGGCCGGCGGATTACTTTGGGCGGACGCTCGTTTCGAACCTGCCGCCGCACGTCAGGGTGGGCGTCGTCAACGTCTCCATCGGCGGCTGCAAGATCGAGTTGTTCGAGAAAGACACCTTTCAATCGTATGTGACGACCGCGCCGAACTGGATGACCAACATCATCGCCACGTACGGCGGCAACCCTTATCAACACCTCGTCGAGATGGCGCGGCGGGCGCAGAAGGACGGCGTCATCAAAGGCATCTTGCTGCATCAGGGCGAATCCAACACGAACGACCGCGAATGGCCGAACAAAGTCCTGGGCGTTTACACCCATCTGCTCCAGGACCTGAACCTCCAGGCGGAGCATGTGCCGCTGCTGGCTGGCGAACTCGTGGGCGCGGATCAAAAGGGCGCGTGCGCGAGCATGAACCGGATCATTGGAGAGTTGCCCAAGACGATTCCCACGGCACACGTCATTGGCTCGGCGGGTTGCGCCGGCCGGCCGGACCGCCTGCATTTCACGCCGGCCGGCTACCGCGAGCTGGGAAAGCGATATGCCGAAAAGATGCTCGCTGTGATGGGTGTCAGTGCCGCCGCCGCCAAGTGACCCGGCACGCGCCAACCCTGTGGTCGCTCCCCTGAACCAACCCATGCGCCGAACCCTATGAAAACCCTCTGCTGCTCACTCCTCTGCCTGACCGTCTGTTCCGCCTTCACTCAGACACCCCCGGGCGGTCCGACGGTCGTGGCGACCGTGGACGCCTCCAAAACCGGCCCGCCGATCTCGCCTTATCTGTACGGCCAGTTCATCGAACACGCGGGCGGGATCATCTACAGCGGCCTGTGGAGCGAAATGCTCGACGACCGGAAGTTCTACTACGCCGTGCAACCCAAGCCTCCGGAGGACCCCGCCCCACCACAACGCGGCCCGGGCGGGCCAGGCCGGCGGCGGGGTTTGCCCCCGGGACGGTGGAATCCCATCGGGCCGGTGGAATCCGTCTTGATGGATACAAACCAGCCGTTCGTGGGCGACCACACGCCGCGGGTCAAATTGGCTGGAGCCGAGCCGCGAGGCATTCGCCAAACCGGACTCAGCTTCGTCCAGGGTCAAACCTACGAAGGCCGGGTGCAACTCGCGGGCGACGCCACGGCCAAAGTCGCTGTCAACATTGTGTGGGGCACAAACGCCGGAGCGGCGCGTCAGGTGGTGCCGCTCGGCGCCTTGGCGGGCGATTTCAAGAAACTCACGTTCTCCTTCAAGGCGGAGAACTCCGGCTCCGCCCAGTTTGAGATCGTCGGCACCGGCGAGGGCTCGTTCCGCGTGGGGGCGGTTTCGCTCATGCCCGCAGGGAGCCTGAATGGATTCAAACCGGACGCGGTGGCGGCGCTCAAGAGCCTGCGCTCCGGCGTTTATCGCTTCCCCGGCGGCAATTTCGTCTCCGCCCACGAGTGGCGCGATGCCATCGGCGACCCGGACAAGCGCCCGCCCACCTGGGATCCGGTCTGGCGCACCGTTCAGCCCAACGACATCGGCACAGACGAGTTCATGACGTTGTGCAGGCTCCTCGAAGTCGAGCCCTACATCACCGTCAACGCCGGCCTTGGCGACGCGCACTCCGCGGCACAGTATGTCGAGTATGCGAACGGCGACGCCGGCACGCCCATGGGCCGGTTGCGCGCGGCGAATGGCCACCCGGAGCCATATCGCGTGAAGTTCTGGGGCATTGGCAATGAAATGTGGGGGAACACCTACCAATACGGCGCGATGAAACCCAATCAGTTTGCGTTCAAGCACAACCTGTTCGCCAAAGCCATGCGGAAGGTGGACCCCACGATCACGCTGTTGGCCAGCGGCGCGATGCCCGACACGATGATTGGCTCGAAGGAATCCTTGAGCTTCGACACGAACCAGGTGCCCGCTTACTTCTCGCCCGCCGACTGGACCGGCACGCTACTTTCGAACTGCTTCAGCAATTTCGACCTCATCAGCGAGCACTACTACAACTACGGCAACACGCACTTCAGCCTGGCCGAAGGCAGGCAGGTGCCAAACGACCCGAATGAACCGGTCACCGATTGGATGCGCCGCGCCGCCAATCACGTTCGGATCAAGTATGAGCACTACCAGGACTACGAGCGGCTCTTGCCGCAACTGGCCGCCCAACCCAAGCCCATCGCCATCAGCGAATGGGGCTACATGGGGGGCCGCTATCCCACCTATCCGGCCTACGCGTGGGTCTTCCACGAGATGTTCCGGCACTCGGGCCTCATTCAGATGGCGAACTACACTTTCGGCACGTCGTTGCTGGCGCGCGAGGGCGCGACCGCGTCGCTCAACGCCAACGGCCTGCTCTTCAAAATCTACGGCAATCACTTCGGCCGCATTCCGGTCGCGGTTTCCGGCAACTCGCCTCAGCCCAAACCCACCGAGCCGTTCGGCGGCGAACAGCCGGCCGTGAACGCCGGCAGCGACACCTTCCCGCTGGACGTGGTGGCCGCGTGGACCGCGGACCGTCGCGCGCTGACCGTCGCCGTGTTGAACCCCACGGACACCGAGCAATCGCTCAAGCTCGCCATCGCTGGCGCGGCGTTGAGCGGCAAAGGCACGCTCTGGAGGCTCGCCTCCACGGAAGCCGGCGGACAGAATCCGAACCTCAGCGATTCGCCGGTGAACGCAATTCCCGAGACTCTCAGTGTTCCGAGATTCAGCGTGAACATTTATGAACTGCATGCGAACTGACAAGGATTCGCCATGAACAAGAGCACGATGAGCATGACACGCCGTCTGCGGCCCGGTTGGCTCGGGTTGGGGCTGGCTTCCCTGACGTTGCTGTGGAATGCGTGCGGAGCGGAGTCTTCCGCCAGCGCGGACGGCAACGGCGCCTACGCCACCGGGAAGTACCGGAACCTGTTCGCCGAACTCGGCAAATCGCCGCAAGCCATCCGGCAAAAGATTGACGCCGCGTTTCAGCAGTTGTTTCACGGCGATTCCGCCACGCAGGCGGTGTATTACGAGGCGGGCGGCAATTCCAACGGCCCGCTCGCGTTTGTCACGGACATCAAGCATCGCGACGTGCGCTCGGAAGGGTTGTCCTACGGCATGATGATCGCCGTGCAGTTGGACAAGAAAGCCGAGTTCGACGCGATCTGGAACTGGTCCAAGACGTATCTCTACGTCACGGAGACGAACCACCCGTCGTACGGCTTTTTCGCGTGGCAGGCGCGGACCAATGGCGTGCGCATGAGCCAGTTCGTGGCGCCCGACGGCGAGGAGTATTACGTGATGGCGCTGTATTTCGCCGCGCATCGGTGGGGGAACGGAAAAGGGATTTACGACTACAAAGCGCAGGCGGATGAGTTGCTCTCGCGCATGGTGCATCGGGAGAGCATCACCGGCGTCGTGCCCATGCCGTGGCGGGGGACGAACCGATCCGTCACCGCCGGGCCGCTCTTTCATCCCGAGCACAAGATGGTCCTCTTCTCCCCCAGTTCGGAACGTCGCCAGTTCACCGATCCTTCCTATCACTTGCCGGGGTTCTATGAACTGTGGTCGCGCTGGGGACCGAGGGCGGACACCGATTTCTGGCGGGAGGCCGCCGGCGTGAGCCGCGATTTCCTCGTCAAGGTCGCGCACCCCGTCACCGGTCTGAACCCGTGTTACGCGAACTTCGACGCCTCGCTTGTCCCACAACCCGGGAACTACAGCACCAACTTCAGCTACGACGCCTTTCGCACCGCGGGCAACTGGGCGGTGGACTGGTCGTGGTGGGGCAAGGATCCCCGGCAACGCGAATTGAGCGACAGACTCCAAGCCTTCTTTGAAGCGCAGGGCACGAACTACGGCTGCGTGTTCACGCTCGACGGCAAGGTGCTCGAGACACGCCACGCGCAGGGTTTGGTCGCCGTCAACGCCGTGGCCAGTCTCGCGGCGACGCATCCCCGCGCGAAGCAGTTCGTCCAGGAACTCTGGGACACCCCCACGCCGGACGGACTGGAGCGATACTACGAGGGGTTGCTCTATATGATGTCGCTGCTGCATTGCAGCGGCGAGTTTCGCATCTGGTCTCCCAAGTAAGCATGAACCTTCGTCCGCTTCTCGCCGTCATGTGCCTGCTGGCTCCGGCCGCGGTCCGGTCGCAGCAGGCCAATGTCAACCTCGACTACAACCCGCAGAAGAACACGGAGAACCTCATCCCGTTCAGCGCCGCGCTCAATTCGCCCGACGTGCATGACGACCGGACGGTGACGTTCCGGCTGAAGGCGCCGGCCGCGAAGGAAGTGCGGCTGACGGGCGTCGCCATCTTGACCGCGCTCGGACGCGCCAACCAGCCCGTGCCCTTCACGAAAGGCGACGATGGCATTTGGACTTTGACCGTTGGCCCGCTGCGGCCGGACATGTACGCCTACCATCTGAACGTGGACGGCGTGCAGATGGCCGATCCGAACAACACCTGCGCCGCGTTCACCGCCATGCCACCCTACAGCGAACTCATCGTGCATGGCGACGGCCCGGCCTACTACGACGCCCGCGACGTGCCGCACGGCACGGTAACGCGCCACGTTTATCACTCCGAGGTGACCCGCGGCGAGCGCGAGCTGTACGTTTACGTGCCGCCGGGCTATGACCGCGCCAAGACCTACCCCGTGCTGTATCTCGTCGGCGGCAGCGGCGAGTTGCCCTCGAACTGGATTTACGACGGGCGCGCGAACTTCATTCTGGACAATCTGCTCGCGGAGAAAAAAGCCGTGCCGATGGTGATGGTCATCCCGAACAACCAGGTCCTGCACCGCAACCACCCGAAGCACACCGAGCTGACCTTCAAGTTGTTTGAAGCCGAGTTGCGCCAGCACGTGCTCCCGCTGGTGGAGCGGGAATACAGCGTCCGCCGCGATCCCAGGGGCCGCGCGCTTTCCGGCCTGTCCATGGGCGGGCGGCATACAATGTTCGTGGGATTCAACTCCCTCGACCTGTTCGCGTCCTTCGGCGTGCTCAGCGCGGGGGACGTGGACAGCGAGAAGTCGCTCGCAAAGTTTCTCAATGATCCGGACGTCAACCGGAAGATTGACTACCTGTTTGTGGGGCAGGGCACGGAGGAAGCGGCGGGCCGCATGGGCGAACGCTGTGTGGTCCTGCACCAGGCGCTTGAGCGCCACGGCATCAAGCACGAGTATTACGTCGGCGGACATGGCGGGCACGATTGGGCGACGTGGCGACACCTGCTTCATGCCCGATTTCTGCCGAATCTCTGGCGGAAGAACTGATCCCCTCACGTGGAAACCATACCGATGAACGAAATGAAAGTGTTGACGAGTGCCGTGTCCATCCTGAGCGCCGGGCTTGCGCTGGCGCAGCAGCCCGCGCCCGTGCGGGTCGAGCAAGGACTTGTGCAGGGAATGGCGGAGGACGGATTGGCTGTGTATCGTGGCATCCCCTTCGCCGCGCCGCCGGTCGGCGACCTCCGCTGGCGCGCGCCGCAGCCCGCCGCGAAATGGGACGGCGTGCGGCCGGCCGCCAAGTTCGCCCCGAAACCGATCCAAGGTTCCCGCAACGCGCCCGACATGAGCGAGGACTGCTTGTATTTGAATGTCTGGACGCCCGCGAAATCCGCGGACGATCGCATCCCCGTGCTGGTCTGGATCTACGGCGGCGGATTCGCCGGGGGCTCGACCTCCGAGCCGGTCCACAACGGCGAGAAGCTCGCCCGGAAAGGGGTGGTGCTGGTCAGCATTGCCTACCGCGTTGGTCAGCTTGGCTTCCTGGCGCATCCGGAATTGAGCGCCGAAACGACGAATCGCGTCTCGGGCAATTACGGCTTGCTGGACATGATCGCCGGCTTGGAATGGGTGCGGAAGAACATCGCCGCGTTCGGCGGCGATCCCGACAAAGTGACGATCTTCGGCGAGTCCGCCGGAGGCATCGCCGTCAGCATGTTGTGCGCGTCGCCGCTGGCCAAGGGGTTGTTTCACGGCGCAATCTCCCAGAGCGGAGGTTCGTTCGGCCCGCCCCGGCCCACGACGTTTCCGGGCGAGAACCTCAAACGTCTTCCCGAGGCCGAGCGCGCCGGGGAGGCTTACGCCAGGAGCGCCGGCGTTTCATCCATCGCCGAACTCCGCAAGTTGCCGCCCGACCAACTCCCGGGCGGGCGCGGCTTGGGCATGTC
The DNA here is from genome assembly GCA_964548925.1 of uncultured Verrucomicrobiota bacterium. Taxonomy (GTDB): domain Bacteria; phylum Verrucomicrobiota; class Verrucomicrobiia; order Limisphaerales; family MWDV01; genus MWDV01. The sequence continues at coordinate 16,095 of CAZJTM010000095.1, forward strand.
CTGGCCGATCATTGATGGCTGGGTGATTCCCGATGATCAATACAAGCTCTACGCGGCGGGCAAGTACAACGACATGCCGGTCCTCGTGGGCTACAACTCCGACGAGGGCGCGAGCTTTTCCGGGGCGAAGACGCCGGAGGAGCACATCGCCGGCGTTAGGACGCGCTACGGCAAGTTCGCGGACGATCTCCTCAAAGCGTATCCCGTCGGCACGAACTCCGTGCCGAAAACCGCGCGGGACCTGATGCGTGACGCGGCCTTCGGCTGGCACACGTGGACTTGGGCGCGGCTGCAGGCGCAGACGGGAAAGTCCAAGGTGTTCTATTACTACTTCGATCAGCACCCGGAACATCCGGAAGGCTCGCCCCGAGCCGGCCACGGTGCTCCGCACGGCGTGGATGTTGCCTATGTCTTCCAGCATCTCAACCCAAACAACCCGCAGACGACCAAAGCCGACTTGGAGATTTCAGACGCGATGTCCACCTACTGGGTGAACTTTGCCAAGCGCGGAGATCCCAACGGCGAAGGGGTCCCCGCTTGGCCCGCCTTCAGCAACGCGAACCCGGTCGTGATGTACTTCAACCAGAAGCCCTATCCCGGTCCGGTGCCCAGCGCCGAATCGCTGAAGGTGCTCGACGCGTACTTCGCCTGGCGGCGCACACCCGAAGGCGAGGCTTGGGCGAAGTGAGCCCCGACTCCCTTGTCGCATAAGGCGGCGGGCGGCCGGGGTGGCAGCCGAGGTTGCCCACCTGTCAAAGGCTCAGCAGTTCTTTCTGCGTCAACGCCCGGAATTTTTGGGCCTGCAACGCCACTCGGGCCTCCGCCACGTTTTGCACCTCGATGATGAGCACGGCGCGGTTGCCGGCCACAAAGCCGGAGGTGTTGTCCAGGTTGATCTTGTGCTCCGCCAGGCAATTCGCCACCGCGTGCAGCGAGCCGGGTTGGTCGGGCACCTCCACGGCCAGCACCTCGACGAGCGTGGCGACGTAGCCTTCGTGCTTCAACGCCTGGTAAGCCAGGTCCGAATCGTTCACGAGAAACTTCATCACGCCGAACGCGCCGATGCTGGCCACGGTCACCCAGCGGATATTGATGTTGGCGTCGGCGAGGATCTTTGTGAGCCGGGCCGTCTGGCCGGGCTTGTTTTCGGCAAAGACCGCGACTAGTTTCACAGCGTTCATGGCATGCTCCGGGGCTTTTAGAGTTTGCGGTTGTCCACCACCCGTTTGGCCTTGCCCTCGCTGACCGGCAGCGAGCCGGGGGGCACGAGTTGGACGGTGGGCTTGACGAGAATGTCGGCGCGCAGCTTTTCGGCGAGTTGCTGCTGCAGTGCAATGAGCTGTTCCACCTGGCCGCTGAAACCGGTTTCCGCCAACTCCACCTTCACGATCATCTCGTCAAGGCCCTCGAGTTGAATGAGATAGTTGCGCCCGACCCCGGGCTGGGCCATCAGCACGCGCTCGATCTGTTGCGGGTAGATGTTGACGCCGCGCACGATCAGCATGTCGTCCGAGCGGCCGGTGATGCGGTTCAGCCGGCGGTGGGTGCGTCCGCAGGCGCACGGCTGGGCGATGAGGGACGTGACATCGCGCGTGCGGTAGCGGAGGAGCGGCAAGGCCTCGCGGCACAGCGTGGTCATGACCAGTTCGCCGGATTGGCCGTCCGGCAGCGCCTCGCCGCTCTCCGGGTCGATGATCTCGATCAGAAAATGGTCCTCCCACACATGCATGCCCTGCTTCCGCTCGCACTCGAAAGCCACGCCCGGTCCGTTCATCTCTGAAAGCCCGTAGGAGTTGTAAACGTCCAGGCCCAGACCCTGCTCAATCTTGCGGCGGGTTTCCTCGGTGTAGGGCTCGGCGCCGACGAACGCCTTGCGGAGTTTGAGGTCGCGGCGCGGCTCGATGCCGTGTTTCTCCAGGAAGGTGGCGAGGTAAAGCGCGTAGCTTGGGGTGACGTGGATGAGCGTACTTCCAAAATCCCGCATCAACATCACCTGCCGCTCGGAATTGCCGGGGCCGGCGGGGATGACGAGACAGCCGATCTTCTCCGCGCCGTAATGCGTGACCAGCGCGCCGGTGAACATGCCGTAGGTCATCATGTTCTGGAAGACGTCACTCCGCGTGACGCCGGTGGCCACGAACGAGCGGGCGCAGAGTTCGGCGGCGTTGTTCACGTCCTGCCGCGAGAAGAACAGCGCCTTGGGTTTGCCTGTCGTGCCGCTGGAGGTGTGCAGGCGCAGCGTCTCGTCATAGGAAACCGCCAACAGTCCGGTGGGATAATTTGCGCGCAGGTCCGCACTGGTCGTAAACGGCAGCCGGCGCAGGTCGGCCAGCGAGCGGATGTCCTCCGGCCTCACGCCGGACGCGGCCAACTTCTGCTGGTAGAACGGCACGCGCGCGGCCACCCGGCGGACGGTGTCTCGGAGGCGCTGAAGCTGCAGGCGCTCCAACGCGTCGCGGTCGAGGGTTTCGGTCTGCTGGTCCCAAAACATGATGACAATTGGCTTCGCTGGCAGGTTCGTCACCCGTGCAACCCACAAGGCCCAGGACCGTTCCCACTCAGCGGCGGGCTGAGGATTTCGCAAAGCCGCCGCAAGCGCAAGGTTCGATTGGCCGCGCGGCACCGTCAGTGTGTGGCGAGACAATGGTGTTTACTGCAGACTTCGAGCGTCGGCGAACCTCGTGCCGCGCCGGGGCCTTCATTGACTTGCGGTGCCCGGACCGGTAGCATCGGCTCACAAAATTGAGCCGCCATGCTTGAAGCCATCGAAAAACTGCTGATTCTCCAGGACCGCGACCGCCACATTCGACGCGTGGAGTCGGAACTGGGACGCATTGGCCCCGAGCGGGAGGCGCTCCGCGCCCGCACCGGCGCCGCCCAGACCGCGCTGGAGTCCGCCCGGCTGCGGGTCAAACAACTCGAAAGCGAACGCAAGCAGCTCGAAATGGAAGTGGAAGGCAAGAAACAACTCATCGAGCGTTACGCCAACCAGCAACTCCAAACCCGCAAGAACGAGGAATACCGGGCCCTGGCCCACGAAATCGAGGAGTGCAAGGAAAGCATCCGCCAGATCGAGGATCGCGAGTTGGAGTTGATGGAACAAGGCGAGGCCGCCCTGAAGGAGGTTGCCCGGGCCACTGAGGAAGCGAAGAAAGCCAAGGAGTTCACTGACGGCCAGATCGCCGCCTTGGACGCTCGCGAGGCCAGCCTCACGGCCGAACGGGAGCAACTCAAAACCAACCGTGAGGAGTTGGCTGCGGCGGTGGAGGCGGCCGCGCGGTCCCGTTACGAACGCCTGATCAAGACCCGCGGCGACAACATCGTTGTGGGCATTGAACACGGCGTTTGCGGGGGCTGCCACATGCGGTTGCCCGCGCAGATCATCGTCACCTGCCGCGCTGAGCAGGAACTCGTCACTTGCACGAATTGCGGCCGCATTCTGTATCACACCCGCGACATGGACATGGCCGTGGCGGAGTGAGGGGCCCGCCGGATCGTTCCGCCGGCTGTCACCCCGGTAACGGGAGCAGGGTGTTCGTGACTTGTTGGAGAGGGTTTCCCCGCGTATGTTGCGCTTGGTTCTGGAAGGGCGGAGGATCGCTCCCGGGTTGCGCGAGCGGCACGGGGGAGGAAAGTCCGAACACCACAGGGCGCGATGCCGCGTAACCGGAGGCCGCGAACGCGAGTTCGCGCAAGCCAAGGATAAACGCGGGCGGCGAGGCCGGGAGGCCCCGCCGACGGACAGTGCCACAGAAAACAGACCGCCGCCTTGAGATCGCAAATCTCCGAGTTGAGATCGCAAAGCGGTAAGGGTGAAAAGGTGGGGTAAGAGCCCACCGCTCGGCGCGCGAGCGACGAGGCACGGAAAACCCCATCGGGTGCAAGGCCAAATAGGGGACTTTGAAGCGGCCCGCTTCCGTTCCCGCGCGAGCGGGACGAGTCCCGGGTACTGGCTGCAAAGACAAATGATCCTCTCCTCCGGAGCCATCCGGGGCAGACAGAATTCGGCTTACAGCCCTTCCAGAACCAAGTTTCTGCCTTGCGGGGGCAGCTTGTTTCTGCTCTGGGCGGACGCACCCGGTTCGCTTGGTCGCCGGCCCTGATTCGCTCAGTAGTTCGGTGTAAACTTGGATGGCTGTCAAAACTCCGCGTTCCCCGGCGTGCGGGCGAACGGGATCACGTCGCGGATGTTCGAGACGCCGGTGAGGAACATCAGCAGGCGTTCGAAGCCCAGGCCGAAGCCGGCATGCGGCACGGTGCCGTATTTTCGCAGGTCCGTGTACCACCAGTAATCCGCCTCGTTCAGCTTGTGGAACTTCATGTTCTCGCGAAGCTGCTCCAGTCGCTCCTCGCGTTGGGCGCCGCCGATGACTTCGCCGATGCCCGGCACGAGCACGTCCATCGCGGTCACGGTCTTGGCGTCGTCGTTCAGGCGCATGTAGAACGGTTTGATCTCGCGCGGGTAGTTGAAGACGGTCGTCGGCGATTTGAAATGCTCCTCGGTCAGGAAGCGTTCGTGTTCGGATTGGAGGTTTTGGCCGTAGTCCACCGGAAACTCGAATTGCTTGCCCGACTTCTTGAGGATCTCCACCGCCTCGATGTAGGGCACGCGCACGAACGGACGCTCGACGACGAATTTCAGCCGCTCGTGGAGGCCCTTGTCCACGAACTTGGCGAACAAGGCGAGGTCCTCGGCGCAATGTTCCAAGGTGTATTTCGCCATCGCCTTGATGAATTCCTCACCCAGGTCCATGTCGCCCTGCAAATCGCAGAACGCCATCTCCGGCTCGATCATCCAAAACTCGGCGGCGTGGCGGGCTGTGTTGGAATTCTCGGCGCGAAACGTCGGGCCGAAGGTGTAAACAT
>CAZJTM010000096.1:0-7014 GCA_964548925.1 uncultured Verrucomicrobiota bacterium
GCCATCAACGTCGCACGCCGTTTCCAAAAACAGTCGTTTCCGGCCAGACACTCATTACTGCTTTGCTGTGTAGCCTCGTATCGCCCCGTCTCGCAAGAGCGCGGGCGTTTTTGCTTGTTTGGACCAGTTCCCATCCTTCCTGCTTCGCTCTTCCCTCTCCACTTCAGCAGTTCTTGGCTTCAAAATCCTCCTTGCTCCTGCGACCAATTACCTTCAACCTTCCCACCCATGTGAACCCTTGGCAAGGACTTGGAAGACAACATTGAAGCACAGACGAACAACGCCGGGTCCGGCTTTCGCCGGGCGGTGGCCGGGAGTGTTGATATGAAATCCGGCGATCAGATGCGAAGCCCTCCGAAGATGACGCGCATCGTGCCGGTCTGGTCGCGGCACCCATGGATCCGGAAGGCGCTTTTGTTGGTCTTGTACTCCGGCGGGCTCGCATTTAGCTTTCTCCTTGCCTATGAGCTGCGCTTCGACTTCGCGATGGAAGGGGCTTATCGCGAGCAACTGCTGCGTTACTTGCCGTGGATCGTCGCGCTGAAGCTGGTGTTGCTCTACCTCTTTGGCCAGTTTGAAGGCTTGCTCAGCTACTTCAGTCTGCCCGACCTGAATCGCTTGTTTCAGGCCACAGCGCTCGCGTTTGCGATTGCCCTGGGTGTCTGGCTGGTGTCCGGAGGCGCCTATGCGCCGCCGCGGGGAGTCCTGTTGAGTGACTTCTTCATTTCGTTCCTCGGGTTGGCGGTCACCCGACTGGGATTTCGCTTGCTGCGGGAGCGTTACTTGGCACCACATAGTCGTCATAACCCCTTGGCTCGCCGAGTCGGAATTGTCGGCGCGGGCGACGTGGGCGCCAGCCTGGCAAACGACTTGTTCACGAAGCGCGGGTTGGGCCTGCTTCCGGTTGCGTTCTTTGATGATGATCCCAAGAAGTGGGGTTCGCGCATTCATGGGGTGACGGTCGTGGGCGCGCCAGAGGTGATTCTCAAGCAGAACGAGGCTCTGCAATTGGAGCAGGTGATCATCGCCATGCCCTCCGCGCCGGCCAAGCGTATCGGCGAGATCGTCAAGTTGCTCCAGCAAAGCCGGCTCAAGTTCGCCACGGTGCCGGCGATGGATCAGCTCGCCACCGGGCAGGTCAAGGTTTCGCAATTGCGGGCGGTCGAAATCCAGGATCTCCTCGGGCGCACGCCGGTCAATCTCGAAACCGGCAACATTCGTGCGACCTTGGCCGGACGCACCGTTTTGGTGACCGGCGCGGGCGGGAGCATCGGCAGCGAGCTTTGCCGTCAGATTGCCGCATTTGGGCCGGAACGGCTGTTGTTGGTGGAACAATCCGAGGTGCAGTTGTACGCCATCGAACAGGAACTGATCGGCCTTGGCTACGGCGGGTTCATTGTTCCCCTAATCGCCGATATTCTCGACGCGCCGCGGATGCGGGCCATCTTGTTGGAGCACCGGCCGGCCGTTCTGTTCCACGCCGCCGCTCACAAGCATGTCCCGATGATGGAGCGCCAACCCGGCGAGGCCATCAAGAACAATTCCATCGGCACCGCTCGCCTGGCGGACCTGGCCCTGGAGTACGGCGTGGGGCGTTTCGTCATGGTTTCCACGGACAAGGCGGTGAATCCCACCAGCGCGATGGGGGCCACGAAGCGCCTAGCGGAGGTGTACCTGCAAGCGCTTTTCGCCAGGAACCCGGCCAAGACCAAGTTCATTGCCGTCCGGTTTGGGAATGTGCTTGGCTCGTCGGGCAGCGTCGTGCCGTTGTTCACCCGGCAGATTGCCGCAGGCGGACCGGTGACCGTGACGCATCCGGACATGGTGAGGTACTTTATGACCATCCCCGAGGCGGTGGGGTTGGTGCTGCAAAGCTGCGCGCAAGGGCAGGGCGGGGAAACCTTTGTTCTCGACATGGGGCAGCCGGTCAAGATTGCGGACCTGGCGCGGCAGATGATTGAGTTGTCCGGCTTGAAACCCGGAGAGGATATCGAGATCGAATTTGTCGGCCTGCGGCCCGGCGAGAAGCTGTTCGAGGAAATCAACTGTCGGGGCGAAGCCTATCGGCCGACGCAGCATCCGCGAATCATGCGGTTTGTGACCGCGCCGGAAGACTGGAGCAAAATCAGCGCAGCCTTGGAACAACTGGGCGATGAATTGCACCGGGCCGATTCGTGCCGGCTGAAGCAACTCATTCAACAGCACCTGCCGGAATACACGCCGGATCTTGGGTCCAGCGCGACGCCTGCTCTCGGCACCAGTCCCGAGGCCAAGCCTCGCCGTTCGACTCAACCCGATCTCGTGGCGAGCAGGATGGGTTGAAATAGTCCTCCTCGATTCCCGTGCCCTTCTTGACGCTCATCGTATTGTTGGCCCCGTCCTGGCTGGTTTTCGCCTGGCTGGCGACCAAGGCGAGCTGGTTTTGGTCGCACGATCCGGAACTGGAGTTTGGGTGGGCGGTTCTGGCGTTGTGCGTTTACCTGTTCGCGCGGGCGTGGGTCAAACGGCCCGAGGTTCGCCTCAAGTGGCATGGCGGGAACATCCTCGCGGGGTTGTTGGGCTGCGGGTTGTTGTTCATCACCCAACTTTACCAAGCCGCCTACGGGTTGACTCCGGCCAGCATGAGCGGGCTGAGCTTGGGATACCTGTTGGTCGTGGTTTCCAATTTGAGTTTCATCTGGGGATGGCCCGGGTTGCGGCAATTCGGGTTCGCGTTCGCGTTTCTCTTGGTGGCCATGCCGATTCCTTCGCTGATCGGCACTCCTGTGGTGAGCGCCTTGCAGCGATTTCTCGCCGCGGTGGATGTCGAGTTGTTGAATCTCGTGGGGATCCCCGCGATCCAGAGCGGACACCTGGTGTCCACAGCCTTCGGCACGGTGGGAATGGACGAGGCCTGCAGCGGCATCCGGTCACTGCGGGCATGTTTCATGATCTCGCTGTTCTTGGGACAGATGTATCAGATGGGCCTTGGCAAGCGGCTCGGTTTGGTGATCGCCGGGTTCGGGCTGGCTGTGTTCTTCAATCTCATCCGGACCTTTGCGCTTGTTTGCATCGCGTCCCACTCCGGTCTGGAGGTGATGAACAAGTGGCATGATTCGACCGGGGTGGCCTTGCTGGTGTCCTGCTTCCTCTCGCTGTGGGGGCTGAGTCTCTGGTTGCGCCGCCCGGCGGCGCCCCCACCGGAGCTTTTTCCCGATCACCCGATTCCAGCAGAGCCCATCCGTTAGCCGCCGCCCGGTGTTCCGCAGTGGCAAGGGAGCCGTTGAGTGCCCCGACTCTCCCAGACGTTCGAGGCGTCTCCAGATGACATGGCTCGAATCCCTGAGTGTTTTGGGCCCCGCAGGGATTTCGCCCAGGTCATGGTTCCCCCGCGTGATGCAGCAACGGCCCGTACACATGCACCGCGTAAGGTCCAAACTCGTCGGTCAACCGGTTGTCGCGCGGCAGCAGTGAGCGGTGCTCGCCGAGCACGGGAACGCCGGTTTGAACCTCGGACGCTGGCCTCCGTTCCGTCGCCTCCCCCTCGCTGCTCTGAGCTTTCAGTATTCCGGCCTTCGTTTCTTTCAACCGCCCTGTTTGTCGCGGTTGAGTGTTGAAGGCTGAAGCTCGAGTATTCGATGTCCCCTCCCACTTCTCTCCTCTCTCCCTCCTTCCTTCCCCGTCGGTCTTCCCTCTCTTCTCTCCCATCGTCTCGTTCTGCGGCGGCAAGTTGAAGCTGTAAGTCTGCGTCCATTCGGTGTTGTTCACCGCGAGCACGTAATCGCCCGCAGGGATCGTTGCGTTCCCCGCGCGCACGCGCAGCAGGCAGGAGGTGATGCTGCTCTCCAGGGCGGCGTTGAAGCGACGGGTTCGGTCCCCGAAGGCATGGCGCTTGGGCCACCAGACCGGCTCCGCTTGGAAGAGCGGCAGTCGGTCGTTGACCTCGCGGACTACCGACTGGAGCGCGGCCCACGTTTCGGGATGCTCCCGCATTCTCCATCGTCCGTCGTCGAAAGCGTAGTAAAACAAGCCGTTCGCGCCGCGGGCCAGCGCCTCGTAGGTCATGCAGCGCAACTCCGCCCCGGTCGGCGGGCGCAGGTTCTGTTCGCCGGGCAGGAGTTCGGGAACGTAACTCCAGTCGAATGCCTGTATGACAGCGATCAGCGGTCTGCCCTTTGCAACCGCCAGTCGCGCCAGGGTGACGTGCTGCCCGAAATTGGCCAGAGGCAGCCACGGAATCGGATAGCGGTCAATCATCGTGATATCCGCGAGGTTCGCGAAGTGCAGCGCTTCGTAACCTTGGAACAGCACGAGGGCGGTGGGTTTGCGGGCGCCGGCGGCTTTCACGCATCGCTGGGCCTCGATGACCTGCGCTGGTGGGACCACGTTGAGATCGGGTTCATCCACGAGATACCACGCCCACAAGGCGGGGTGGCGATCCCAGTCCTTCACGGCCTGACGGGCAGCGGCGGCGTTGAAATCAGGCCCGGCTGAAGTGTATGGACTGGCCAGCACTCCCAAGCCCGCGCCGTCTGCCGCGTCCAGGTAGGACCGCTCCGCCCTGCCGGCGACGAGATTGAAGCCGGCTTCTTTGATGATCCGGAAGTCATTCGTGGACGGCACCGCGTAAATGCCAATTGGAAAAAACGGCAGCGTCGCGGTTTCGTGTGGCAGCCGGCAACCGGCGAAGATAACGAGGCTGGCCACGCCGAACAGAACTGAGACTCGGTGCATGAAGGCAAAGTTAGCAGGCACGGGCGTCCGCGGAAGTGCAAACAGCTTGCAAGGCAAGAACTGGCGGTCGTAGCGGCGGCTCGGCAGGGCGCCGCATACTTGCGCTCTGGACTTCCAGAATGGCGGCGCTCTGCGGAGGCGCCGCTACGGGGCAGCGGAAGTTCTCCTTTTCACCAGGCCCACCGACCGGTGGCTTTGGTTCGCTCCGAACGCCGCGCTTTCACCTCGGCGTTGCGCCCTCCGTCCCCGCGTTCCGTTTCCCTGCCTGGCCTATCATCCCCGCCAAGTAATCCTGAAAAGCTGCCTGAGCTTCCCCGTCCGTCTCCATGCCCCAGACCGCCAATTCGATCAAACGTTGCTCCCGCAGGCCTCGCTCCCGCGCTTTGAGCGCGCGAAAGACTTGACCGAAGTCCGACTCCGAAGCGCGCTCCGGCGGCAAGTCGGCGTGGGATTGGCCCGCTTTCCAGTAGCCGCGACAAACGTGAACGAGGCGTCCGCCGGAGAGGAATCGGCGTGTCCCAACCTCGATGCCCACTCCGTTGACGACAAGGGATTGCACCCCGAGGTTGGTCTGGAGAACCATGCCCGCGCCGAGCAAGCCAACCGCACCCGCCTCCAACTGCCGCGCCGGAGGAGGCGTCGCCCCATAGCCGCTGGCCGACGGAAGCCAACGCAGATAGGAGAGCTTCCACGTTCGGCCTCCGGCGTCGCGCCATTCCGCGGATTTTCCCTCGTCAAACTGAAGATCACCACCAACGCTCTTGCTGATCGGGAGCAGGCGGAACTCCGGGCTCTGGCTTGGCAGATTGAGGGCCCAAACTGGCTGCAAGCCGGAAGTCTTGCCGACGGGGCCAAACCACAACACCGCCCCGGCTTCGACGGCGGTCACCCACGCGACCACCGCAATCAGCGCCGTTTGCAGCCAGCCGATCGGCGCGACGGGAGTGGTCTCGTCTGTCGCTGGCGGATTATCGCCTTCGGACGGCTCGCTCTCCGCTCTTCCCTCTCCTCTCTCCGCTCCTTCTTCTTTCCTCACCTCGCCAGCTCTAGCCTTCAGACTGAGCATCCAGGCGAGCAGCAGCAGACTCGCGGTCGTGATCCCCAAGATGATGAACCCCGCCGGGTCGTAATACAGGTTCACCGCGTCCATTCCCTTCAGATCGGAAGCGCGCACCAGGAGGGTTGTGCGCACCACGTTGCAGAGAAACGTGATACCCAGGCCGCCCAGCAAGAGCAGCGCCCTCCGGAAAAAGCCAAGTTGAAACAACTCGCCCAAGAAGAGGCTGATCATCACTCCGGCCTGAAAAGAACGGACGCCACTGCAAGCCGTGTCTCGCCCAATTGGACCGGCGCCGGTTTCGATGAGGACTCCGTTTCGCACGGCGGGGGTGCCGAGGTGATTGACCACCCGGGTGCTGACGGCGGCGTTTAGTTTGGCCATTCTCACGGTCAGCGGCGTTTCCACCTTCAGGGGCCACGGCACCGCCAGCAGGAGGAACAGCGCGGGGACAAGGAAATGCCGGGCATAACTTCGGCCGCCGATGAAATACAACGCGATGACGGTGATGGCGACGACCGGGACGGCAAAGAGCCACGCCGCAAACCGGTCGTGCGGCATCACGACGGAGAACAGGACCGCTGGCAGCAGGGTGAACGCGCAAAGACCCAGCACCAGAAACGTGCCGGAACCCGCCCGAACCGGATCCCGGTGAGGACGGTCGTTCCAGCGCAGCCAGAACAGGCAGAGGCAGAGCGGGGGAACGAACCAGCCAAAGCTGTAGTCGTCATACCGATGCCAAAACACGCCCAGCCGGTAGATGGCGTATCCCCACAGCATGCCGATGAATCCCCATCCCAGCGCCCCCAAGCCACCCCGCCGTTCGCGTGTCTCAGCGCCCCGGCTGGCGCCGCCGCCAGGAGACGGTGTGGCTTCGGGCGGCTGGCGGGAAGCTGCATCGTCCGGGTTGGTCGTCATAGTCGTTGGTGGGTTTCCAAATCGCCGTTATTGATCGCTGTGAGTTGCTCCGCCGTTCCGGGACCGCATTAAATCCAAGCCCGCCCCAAAGCTCAAATGAAAACCGCAGGGCCGACCCAATCCGATCAAGGGCCGTCCGAGCCCGGAAATCTCCGCGGCTCTCAGCGGACCGCGGGCTGGGTGATTACGAGTTCGCCTCGGTTCGCATCCAGCAGGGCTTCGCCGCCGACGGGCAGGGTCGCGTTCTGCGGGACATGGCCGAAGGGGAGTCCGATGACCACCGGGATTTTCAACGGCCACAAGCGGTCGCGAAAAACGTCTTCGAG
>CAZJTM010000096.1:7024-20921 GCA_964548925.1 uncultured Verrucomicrobiota bacterium
ACTCCTTTGCCCGCTTCGCTTTCGGGTCCACGCAATCCTTGTTGATGCCAATCGCGATGCCGGCGACTTGCTGGAGCAGGCCCGCGTTCAACAGATGGGTCAGCATGCGGTCCATGCGGTAGGGTTCTTCCGCGAGGTCCTCCAGGAACAGAATCTTCCCCCTGAACTCAGGCTGCCAAGGCGTGCCGACCGTGGTGCAAAGGAGTGTGAGGTTGCCGCCGATGAGCGGGCCGCGGGCCGTGCCGCGTCGCAGAATCTCCACCGTCCGCCGGCGATAGCCTTGCGCGATGCTTCCGTAAGCCACCGTTTCCCCCAGCAACCGGAGGAAACTGTTCACCGTGAACCGCGGCATGTCGTCATTCACGAAATCCGAGTTCAGCATGGGTCCGTGGAACGAGACGAGATTTGCCCGCGTCAAAAACGCGCAGTGCAACGAGGTGATGTCGCTGTAGCCGACGAAGATCTTTGGGTGCGAGCGGAGGACGGCGTAGTCGAGCAACGGCAGCAGTCGGGCCGTGCCATAACCGCCGCGCACGCAGAGGATCGCGTTCACCTTCGGGTCAGCGAACAAGCGCATCAAGTCGGAGGCGCGCTCGCGGTCGCCACCGGCGAGGAAACCCCGGCGCTTGCGGACGTTGGGGGCGAGCCGGATTCGGAAGCCGAGCTTTTCGAGGGCGGCCACGGCACGGTCGAGGCTGTTGGGGTCCGGCGGCGCGCTGGCGGGGGCGAGGATGCCAAGGGTATCGCCGGGTTGCAGACGAGGTGGCAGGGTGGGCATGAAGCGGGGCGGCGCGGTGGCCGGGCGGAGTCAGCGATTACGCCGGGCCAGGAGCGCATCTTTGGTCTTGGCAAAGCAGGATTCCATTTCGGCGAGCAGATCCAGAGCACCCTCGGTCTTGCCGGCGCGGCCCAAGTCCTCCAGCTTCTGGCAGAGCTCGACCACCTTCCGGGCGCCAAGGTTCATGCTCATGCTTTTGAACGAATGCGCGTGAAATCTCAGCCGGCCCGGCTCGTTCAGCGACTCGCGAATTTGCGTGAAGTGATCCGGAGCGGTTTCCAAATAGAGATCAATCAGTTCCTGGAGCATGGAAACCCTTTCGGTGGCTTGGATTCCGCGCAATTCATCCAAGATTGAATCGTCCAGCAACGCCTCGGGAGCGACGCCGGCCTGCCGGGCAAAGAACGTGGTGGTGTCAAAGCCGCGCAGCCGCGTGGGGCCCCAGCGCTCCAGTGCCGCCTGAAGCTCTTCCGTGCGCACGGGTTTCGAGATGTAGTCGTCCATGCCGGCGGCGAGGCATTTCTCCCGGTCGCCCACCAGCGCGGCGCCGGTCATGGCCACAATGCGCGGGCGCTTCTCGGCAGGGTACTGGGCGCAAATGCGCCGCGTGGTTTCGAGCCCGTCCATTTCCGGCATCTGCACATCGAGGAACAGAATGTCATAGGGCTGGCGTTCGAGGGCGTGGAGGACTTCCAGCCCGTTGGTGGCGACGTCGGCGGAGTAACCCAGTTTGCGGAGGATGCTCAGGCCCACCTTGACGTTGATGGGGTTGTCATCTGCCATGAGCACGCGCAGCGGCAAGCGCAGAGCGAGTTTCGCATCCAAAGCCGGCTTGGCGGGCGCCCGCTTTTCGCGCTGGATTTGAACGCCGATGGCGCGGCAAAGCGAGTCGAGCAGTTGCGCCGGGCGGATGGGTTTGTGAACGAAGTGCGTGAGTCCGGCCGCCGCGGCGCGCGGATCATCGTTGCGCGGGCGCACGGAGGTCAGAAGCACAATCGGCAGGGATCGTCCGCCGGGCTGCTGCCGCATTTCCGCAGCCAGGGCAAAACCATCGAGCGAGGGTAATTGGAGGTCCAGCAGCGCCACATGGAAACGCGGCCCCTGCTGGAGCAATTGCAGCGCCTCCGTCGCCGTGGTGGCGGCGGTGACCTCCATGCCCCACTGCACGGCCCGGTGCTGGATCAGATGTTGGTTGGTGGCGTTGTCCTCGACCACGAGCAGGCGCTTGTGGGCCAAGAGCGGCTGGGCGGTTTGCCACGGAGGCGGGGTGCTGGTGGCGGCGGCTTTCGCGTGGATGGTGAAGTGGAACGTGGCGCCTTTGCCCGCGTCGCTTTCGACCCAGATCTTGCCTCCCATGAGTTCGGTCAGCCGGCGGCAGATCGCCAGCCCCAGGCCGGTGCCGCCGTAGTGACGGGTGGTGGAGGCGTCCACCTGTTGAAAGGATTTGAACAGCCGGTTCTGTTTGTCGAGCGGGATGCCGATGCCCGTGTCGCGGACCGCGAAATGCAGCAGCCAATCCTCGGGATGCCGGATGAAATCGGTGTCCATTTTGTGGCCCGCCTCCGTCTGGCGCGGGCCGTGGGCGGCGGCGGCCACCTCCACCACGACCTCGCCGCTGGGCGTGAATTTCACCGCGTTGCCCACCAGGTTTACCAGGATCTGGCGCAACCGGGTCACGTCGCTCACGAGGATCTTGGGGATGTGGTCATCCACGCTGTAGGCAAGGTCGAGGTTCTTCTCCGCCGCCTTGGGGGCGAGAATTTCAAGCGCCTCTTCGACGCAGGTGTGCAGTTCGAACGGACACTGCTCCAAGTCCAGCTTGCCGGACTCGATTTTTGAGAAGTCGAGGATGTCGTTGATGATCGTGAGCAAGGCATCGGCGCTGCCGCGGGTGGCTTCCACGTACTCGCGTTGTTCGTCGGTCAACTCGGTGCCGAGCAACAGGCTGGTCATGCCGATGACGCCGTTCATGGGCGTCCGAATCTCGTGGCTCATATTCGCGAGGAACTGAGACTTGGCGAGGGTGGCTTCCTCGAGTTTCTGGTTGAGCGCCAGGAGGGAGGCATTGCTTTCCACGAGTTGCTGCTGGCTCTCGCGCAGCGCCCGATAGGCGGCGTCGCGCTGGACCTGGTTCAGATAAGCGCGGGAGTGATGGCGAATGCGCGCGACGAGTTCGATCTTGTCCGGCAGTTTCACCAGATAATCACTCGCGCCGGCGGCGAACGCATCCCCCTTGGCCTGCGGATTCTCGTTCGTCGAGAGCACAATCACTGGAATGTCCCGGGTCTTCGGGTGCGCGCGGAGTTGGCCGAGCAGCTTCAATCCATCCAGGCCGGGCATGACCAGGTCCACCAAGATCACGGTCGGTTGAATGTGGCTGGCGATGTGGATCGCCTCGCGCGGGTCCGCGCAGTAGTGGAAATCAATCCCCGGCTCGCTGGCTAGCGCGCGGCGGACAGCTTCGCACACCATGGCTTGGTCATCCACCAGCAGCACCATGACGTGGTATTCGTCCGGCGGGGAAACCGGCGTCCCGCTGGACGTGGGGAGATTCGCGGAAGAAAGAGACATCACTTGTGAAAGGGCTGGGCCAGGATCATTGAGATTCGGGGGGCGATGCTGTCGAGGGGCAGGGTTTCGCAGGCCGCCCGGAGTTCCGCGGCCGCCTTCGGCATTCCATAAACCGCACTGCTTGCCTCATCCTGCGCGATTGTGTGGTGCCCGGCGTCCCGCAGCAACTTCAAACCGGCGGCGCCGTCCCGGCCCATGCCGGTGAGCAGCACCGCCACAAGTTCGCCCCGCCAATGTTCGACCAGGCTCTTGAAGAAAACATCCACCGACGGACGAAACGAGAGACCGCTCGGACGCCGCGTGTACGCGAGCCGGCCCTGGGACGTCAGGACCAAATGATCCGCCGCCCCGGCCAGCAGGACAGTGCCGGGACGGGGCGATTCGCCCGGCGCGGCCACTCGCACGCCCAACGGCGTGTGGGATGCCAGCCAGTCGGCCAGGCCCGAGGCAAAGTGTGCGTCCACGTGCTGCACGGCCACAACCGCCGCCGGAAACTTCGCCGGCCATTGACTCAGAATGCGCGCCAACGCCGCCGGACCACCGGCCGACGCGCCAATGGCCACCAGCCGATCGCGTGTGGCGGTGACCGACGCGGGGTGGGTTGTGACCGAATGCTTCGAGGCCACCGGCGGAGGGTGGCCGGTCAACCGGCGGATCGTGTCAATCTTCGCGAGCAAGACGGCGGCGGCCTCCGGTGTGAGGGTGTGATCTTTGACGGTCAGACTGGCCGCATCCAACGCTCCGGCGCCCATCGCCTCGAAAACCCGGTCGGAACTCCGGTTGACATCGGCGGTGACCACCACGATGGGGCAGGGGGTCGCCGCCATGATCTGGCGGGTCGCTTGCACACCATCCAGCGCGGGCAGGAGCACATCCATCAGCAGCAACTCGGGGCGCGTCTGCGCGCAAAGGCGGACGGCGGAGACGCCGTCATGCGCCACCCAAAGAACGGTGTGTTCATTCGTGGCCAGCACGCATTGCCGCAGGGCCTTGGCGACGACGGGCGAGGAGTGAACGATCGCCAGCCTCATTCTCCGGCCCTCCCGATCAGATCCTCCACCGCTTGCAGCAGCGTCTCGTCGTGGAAGCTCCCTTTCGTCAAGTAGTAATCGGCGCCGGCCTGGAGCCCGCGCATGCGATCCTGCTCGCGGTCCTTGTACGTCACGATCAAGACCGGCACCCTGGCAAGCCGGGAGTCGCGCTTGATCAACTGGGTGAGCTCGATCCCGTCCATGCGGGGCATGTCCACATCGGTGATGACGAGGTCGTATTGGCCCGCGCGGACCGTGTTCCATCCGTCCATGCCATCCACGGCCACGTCCACGTCGAGGTCCCGGGCGAGCAGCAGCTTGCGTTCGAGTTCACGCACGGTGAGCGAATCCTCCACCACGAGCACGCGCTTGCGGCGGGGCAACTTCAGGGGTTCGGCAGCATCGCTGACTTGGACGACGCGGCCATCGGCAATCAACCGCTCGGCGGAGCGCAGCACGTCGTCCACGTCCACGATCAGCACGGGCATGCCATCCTCCATCGTGGCGGCCGCGCTGATGTCCTGCACTTTGCCCAGCCGGGGATCCAGCGGTTGCACCACCAACTCTCGCTCGCCCAGGAAACGATCCACCACCAAGCCGTAGCGCGACGCGCGGTCCCCAATGATCACCACATGAAAGGTCTCCTTCGGGGTCTTCGGCGGTTCGCAGCCGAACACCTGATGCGCCGCCAGCAACGCGATGGATTCGTTCCGAAGGCTGAAATGTTGGCGCCCTTCCAGGGTGCGAATCTGCGCGCGCGGCAACTGCAGAGCGCGGCTGATTTGCCCCAAGGGCAGGGCGTATGGCTCGTCGCCGATCTCGACCAACAGGGTGCGCAATACCGACAAGGTCAGCGGCAATTGGAGTTGAAAGCAGGTCCCGACACCCGGCTGGGAATTGACTTGAAGACTTCCGCGAACCGCTTTCACCGCGGTCTTCACCGCATCCAATCCGACGCCGCGGCCCGAGATTTCCGTGACGCGATCCGTCAAGGTAAACCCCGGCAGGAACAGAAACTCCAACAGTTCGGCGTGGGTCAGGTTCTGGACCAGCTCCGGCGTGGCGCGGCCCGTTGCGAGGATGCGCTCGCGCAGCCGGTCGGGCGAGACGCCTGCTCCGTCGTCCGAGACACTGATGAGCAATGTGCCGGCGCTGTGCCGGGCTTCCAGGCGGATGAGCGCCGGCAGCGGCTTGCCAACTGTGCGGCGCGCGTCCGGCGGTTCGCAGCCGTGATCCACGGCATTGCGCAGCAGGTGAGCGAGCGGCGTTTCGAGTTGTTCCAGAATGTCGCGGTCCACCGGCGTGTTCTGCCCCACGATCTCGAGGCGGACTTCCTTTCCCAGCCGCTGCGCCAAATCCCGCACCAGGCGCGGCAGCCGGCGCACGCCTTCGCTGAAGGGCCGCATCCGCGTGCGCAGGACTTCGAGATAGAGCCGCTGGGACAATTGCGCCGACCGGCGGTCGAACCGGTCCAGTTCATCCAGGCGTTCGTGCAGGAAGCGGCGGCAGTCGTTGAGTTGGTCGGCCAGGTCCAGAAGCGGCTGCTCGGCGCGAACGGGGAGGGCCTGTTCGCTCAGGGCGCCGCGCAAACGGTTGAAGGCCGAATGCAGTTCGCCGTGGAGGCGTTTCAGGCGTTGCAGGTTCTCGGTGAACGGATGGAGCCAGTGAGACTCCACCTGCGCCTCGCCAGCCAAGCCGAGCAGGCGGTTCAAGTTGTCCGCCGAAAGACGCAACACGCGCTCCCGCGCCTCCGGATTCGGCATCGCGCGGTCGAAGGGGGCATCGCCGGCGGGTGCGTCGCGGCCCGTGGTCCCCACTTCGGGCAGTTCGACGTGGTCCTCTCGGTTCGGAGTTTCACCCTTGGCCGGTCCAGCCGCCGAGCTGGCTGGAGTGGCGACTCCGAGCGCGGCTTGATCCATCGCGGGTGAGGCGGCGACCTGACTGGCGGACACGGACGGAGGCAATGCACCGATGCCGCCACTTGCCGCGCTCGCCTCGGTCCGAGGAGCGGCGGGCTTGCTTGCGGCGGCTGCGCCCAAGAGGTGCGCGAGCGCGTCAAGGAACTGCCGGATTTCGTTTCGGTGTTCTTCCGCCCAATTGCCGAGGTCGTCTTCCCGCTGGCGGCCAATGCTCTGGAGCAGATCCACGCCGCGAAACAAGACATCAACCACCGGGCGTGCCAGAGGCAACTCCCCCTTTTGCGCGGCGACAAAGCAGTCCTCCATCGCGTGGGCAATCCACACGGCGGGGTCGAGGTCCACGAGCCGCGCCGCGCCTTTGAGCGAGTGGGCGGCGCGCATGAGGGCCTCAAGCTGCGGCGCGGTGGCCGGGCCGTGCTCAAGTTCGAGCAGTCCGTTGGTCAGGATCGCCGTTTGCTCCTCCGCCTCCAGCCGGAACAACTCCAGCATGGAGAGTTGGCTCAGATCGGTTGGCGGGCGCGGTTTCACGAGCAGTGTTCGTTCAAGCTTTGGCCCAGCGCCGCCCCGTCCAGGTAGCCGACGGGCTGCGCCCGCCAGGTCAAGAGGCCGAGCGTCAAGGTGCGTTGATCCCGGGCCACGGTCGCCGGCGGCGGCTGCAGCTCCGTCCGGTTGAAACGATGCACCCCTTGCACTTCATCCACGGGAAACGCGAAGCGTCCGGTTTCCGGATTGAACACGATCAGGCGGTGGTAGGACCGGCGCGCGCGGTCGCGGCGCACGTCCTGGTCGAGCTGCAGCAGGCGCGCGAGGGACACGCAGATCACCAGTTCGCCCCGGACATTCACCAAACCGAGCACGATGCCCAGGCGGCGATGCGGCAGCGAATGCATGGGGCGATGCTCGACGACTTCCTGGACAAGCGCCGTGTCGAGCGCGAGCCATTCGGCACCGATACGGAACAGGGTGGCGGAACTGTCGGCGGCCACTGCTCGCTGCTTCAATCCGGCCACGTGCGCGGTCCACTCGCGGCGGTACTCCGCGGGCAAGGGGCGATTCAGCAGCATCGCGCCGGCGCGGGCGTAGGCCGGACAGTTGCGGCAGTGAATGTGGGTTGTCAATTCAGGACACGACGCATCGCCCGTCACGCCCACGCGGCTCCAGCAAGCGTCCAGCGATTCGTTGGAGGGGGCGAGTGCTCTGGTGACCGAACCGGTGATCGGGCCTGAATCGGTGGAGATGAGATCGCTGGACGTCATGCGAGCCAGTCGTGTTTCTGGGCGCGTTCGGCGCGACGGCTGAACACGCGCGCGCGGTCGTGGTCGCCCTGTTTGGCGCAGAGCAACGCCATCTGTTGCAGCGCCTCGCAGTGATGGGGATCGAGATAAAGCGCCTTGCGATAGAACTCCGCCGCGCTGGCCAACCCTTGGGCGTCGGCCAGCAACCCGAGCACATAGTAAGCTTCCGCCGAGTCTTTCTGCCGCTGGAGATGTTTGTGGCACATCAGGGCTGCCTCCTGCAGTTGGCCAGCGTCCGCCAGCCGGCGCGCCAGCCGCAGCGTGTCCGGCTCTTCCGCTGTGGCGCGATGGGCGGGGGCGGGGATCGCCGGCCGCGCACGGAGTTTTGCCGCAGTTGTGGAGGGGGCAGGGGAGCAACGCGCGGCAGTGGTTGGGAGGCTGCGGACGGGACTGGCCTTGCGGCAAGCAAACGCCATGGGCAGGTTGGCGGAGACAAACCCGTGTTTGACCGCGAGCGGCATCTCCGCCGGTCCGACGAACAAATAGCCGCGCTCGCTCAACCATCGCCCCAATTGGTTGAGCGCACGCCGTTGCGCGGCGTGGTCGAAGTAAATGAGCAAGTTCCGGCAGAAAATGAAATCGTAAGGCGCCGCGCCCGCGAGTGTTCCCGCCTCAAGGATGTTGCCACGCACGAATCGAACCCGCTCCCGAACGGCGGCGTTCAGGACGTAACGGTCCTTCACCGCGCGAAAGTGGCGCTCGCGAAAATCCAGGTTGTCCCCCCGAAAGGAATTGCGGCCATAACTGGCGCGGCGCGCCAGGGCGAGCGCGTGTGAACTGATGTCCATGGCATCCACCCGGAATCGTTCCGGAGGCAGCCCGGCGTCCAGCAGCGCCATCACCATCGAGTAGGGCTCTTCGCCGGAAGCGCAGGGCACGCTGAGCAGCCGCAAGGGCGAAGGCAACGAGGGGACATGGGCCAGGCGCGCCAACTCGAGGAAGGGCTGGCGGTCGCGGAAGAACCAGGTTTCCGCCACCACGACCGATTCCACGAACATCTCCCACTCCGCGGAAGAGGTGGCCAACAAGGCGCGGTAGTCGTCAACGTGGTCCAGTTTGAGCGCGTGGGTGCGCAGGCGCACGATGCGTTCGAGGACCGAGGGCCCGAGCGTGCCGGCGTCGAGCCCGATCCGTTGGCGGAGCAGTTGTTCAATTCCCTTCATGGGCGGCAAGTAGGGGCCGGTTGAAGAGGACATCGCGAACGTCATCCGGCAGCAGTCGGTCTTCGTGAAGCCATTGAATCATCCCTTGGGCGTCCGTGGTTACCGGTCCCAGATACGGGGCCTTCTCCAGTTGCATTCCCAGGCTCACAAAATCCCGGCACTCCCGGCGCAGCATCCCGGTCGCTTGTTCGGCGATCAGCCCAAGCAACTGTGGCGGCGCGCCGGCGTGGGCGCATTGGACCACGAAGATGCGCGTGCTGAGGCATTCCCGGGCGGGCCGCTGCAAGGTGAGCAAGCAGAGGTCCACCACCGGGACGGGCTGGCCGCGGTAGTTGAGAATGCCGGCCACCCCGCGCGGCGCTTCCGGGAGCGAGCGCAGTTCCACCAGCGGTAACACCTCCACCACGCGGCTGGCATCCAGCGCATAACGGTCGTTGCCGAGCTGGAAGAGGAGAAACAACATGGGCTAGTGCGCCTGCAGTTTGAACCGGGCCACGCTGGTCTGCAACAGGCGCGCGGCGTCGTTCAACTGTTCGATGGCGGCGTTCGACTGGCGCAGCGAGTGCGCGGTTTCGTGGGCGGATTCACCCAGATGCGAAAGCGTTTCGCTGATCTGCTCCGCGCCGGTGGCCTGCGCTTGCATGCCTTCGTTGACGATTTGGAAACGCGGTGTCAGCGTCTGGACCTCGTGGATGATTTGCCCGAGTTGCGCGCTGACCTGCCGGATTTCCGCGGCGCCCCGGCGCACTTCCTCGGAGAATTTGTCCATGCCCATGACGCCGGCGGTCACGGCGGACTGCATTTCCTTCACCATCTTTTCAATGTCATACGTGGCCACGGCCGTCTGATCGGCCAGGCGGCGGATTTCCATCGCCACGACCGCGAAACCCAGCCCGTACTCGCCGGCCTTTTCGGCCTCAATGGCGGCGTTGAGCGAGAGCAGGTTGGTCTGGTCGGCCACCTTGGTGATGGTGGTGACGACGGAGTTGATGTTTGCCGTCTTTTCGCTCATGACCGCCAGCTTGGCGGTGATGCCGCCCGCCGCTTCCATGATCTGACGCATGGTGGCTTCCATCTGGGCGATCGAAGTCTGCCCTTCATTGGCCACCGTGGTGGTCTCTTGGGCGACCGCGCTGACCTCGTTCATGGTTTTGACGAGTTCCTTGGAAGTGGCGGAGATTTCCTTGGAGGTCGCGCCGATCTCGGCGGTGGTGGCCGCGATGGCAGCGGCGGTGGTCTGCTGCTGCCGGGCGGTGGCCGCGATTTCAGTGGCGCAGGTGTTGACCTGGATGCCCGAGCGCTGCACTTGCCCCACCAGGCCGGAAAGGTCATCCGCGAGCCGGTCCAGCCCGGAACCGAGAACGCCAAATTCATCCTCGCGCTGCCATCGGATGCGATGGCGGAAATCACCCTGCCGCATGTTGTCCAAGGTGGTCACCAGTTCGCCCAGGAGGCGGCCGATGTCCGCCGACTGCCGCCAGAACGCGAAGATCGTGCCGACGAACATCAACCCCAATCCGAGCAGCGCAAGAAAGATCATGCGCTTGGCCTCGGCTGATTCCGCCGATTTCGCCTGGTCCACCTCCGTGGCGAAGGCGCGGACCCGCGCGTCGCGGGACGCGGCGGCGGCTTCATAGTGGCCCGTGTAGAACGCCTGGGCCTTGGCGGGATCGGTTTCCAACAGCGCCAGGACCTGGGCATGAAACGGGCCGAGGTTGCTGGCGACCAGATTGTGCAGTGCGGCGGCCGCGTGACGCAATTCGGCGCGCTCATCGAATTGGCCCTGAACCAGCCGCAACGCGGACAGGAGATCGGCCTCGGCAGTGGCACGCACGTTCCGCTCCCCCCGGTTGTTGGGGTCCAGCAACACCCCACGCAGGGCGTCGCTCATTTGGATGAGGTCCTTGTGAATGCGATGCTTCAGGCTGTCTAGCGTCTCATTGCGGTGCTGGGCGTCGGTTTGGCGGCGCTCGGCCCAGAGGACAAACCCCACGCCCGCGACGAGGAAGATCACCAGCAGGAGGGTGGTGGCGTTCAAGCGTTGCCAAAAGGACGTGCGTTTCATGGTGCGTGGGGGCAAGACTGCGGGGCAAAACGTGCGGCACGCGCGAGGCGCAATCCCGCGATGCCCGGCGCTGGCTGCGACCGGAATCGGCGCAAACTTTGCAAGCGCGGCGTGATGCCCATTGGTTTCCAGTTCTGCCACGGGCAGCATGGGCCGGGGCAGCCCTGAAAACAAGGGCGTTCTGCGCCGCTTGGTCCACGGTGTCCACGCGAACGGAATGATCGTTTGCGTTCTCCATGAGCCAGGGATGTCCTCCCACGGTTTCAAAGCGTCCAAGGATAGCTTCGCTCAAATCCCTGAACGCTTTGAATCCCTGGGAAATCGGTTTGGGTGCTCACGCCGCCACACAGTGAGCAATACCCGCCAACTTCCCCTCTCGTCCGGCCATGCGGCTTCCGGGCTTGCCAACCTCCGCGGGCTTGCCCATCGTGCCGGCATGCAATCGCACGAACTCCTGCGTGAAGTCTTGCAGCAGACCAGCGCCAAGCAGGTCGCGGCCGATCTCGGGTTATCGCTCTCCACGATTTACAAATGGGCCGAACCGGACGAGGGCGACGGCAGCGGCCAGGTCAACCCGTTGGATCGCATTGAGGCCCTGCTGCGCAGCACGGGGGACACGCGCATCGCCCAGTGGATTTGCCAACACGCCGGGGGCTTTTTCATCCTCAACCCGAAGCTCAACAAGCCCCATCCGGATTACCTGATTCCGGCGACCAACGAGATCGTGCAGGAGTTTGCCGACCTGCTGTCGGTCATCGCCTTTGCCGCCGCCGACAACCAAATCACACCCCGTGAGGCCGCCAGCATCCGCAGCCGGTGGGAGGATTTGAAGTCGGTCACCGAAGGCTTTGTCTCGTGTTGCGAGGCCGGGAACTTCGCTGCCATGCGGGCAAAACCCGCGACCATTCCACCTCGCCAGTAATCCGACATGAAGCGGTTCATTCATGCTCCGTCAGCGGCTTTTCGGACGAGCGCCGGCATTCTCAATCACGTCGAAGCATGTGGCGTTCTGCCGAGGCTCGGCTGCGGTCGTCAGGCTTTGAAACTGGCACCGAGAGCTGCGACCTTGCTGCGAATCGCGCTGGTGTTCGTGGCTGGTTCGGTTGGTCAGTTGGCACGGGGCGCCGAAATCTTGGATGCGGATATCTGTGTGTATGGCGGCACGGCGGGAGGGGTGGCGGCGGGCGTGCAGGCCGCGCGCATGGGCAAGCGGGTCCTGCTCGCCGAGTTTGGTTACCACCTGGGCGGGTTGACCTCCGGCGGGTTGGGCGCAACGGACATTGGCAACAAGGCGGCCATAGGCGGCCTCTCGCGTGAGTTTTACCAGCGGGTGGCGCGGCACTACGCCAACCCCAACGCGTGGACGCGCGAAACGGCGCAGGATTACTTCGCCCGCCACCGCTCAGGGCAGGCCGGGGCGAGTTCGCTGGACGGCCCGGAAGCCACCATGTGGACCTTCGAGCCCCACGTTGCGGAGAACCTCCTCTTCCAGATGGTCAACGAGGCAAAAGTGCCAGTCTATTTCCAGCAGCGCCTCGCGTCGGTCAAGAAGGACGGGGCGCGCATCACCGAGATCACGATGGAGAACGGCAAGGTCTTTCGGGCGAAGATGTTCATTGACGCGACCTACGAGGGCGATCTCCTGGCCAAGGCTGGCGTGAGTTTCACGGTGGGCCGCGAGGCCAACGCGCAGTATCAGGAGACGCTCAACGGCGTGCGCGCCGAAACCCCGAAGCACCAGTTCACTGTGGCGGTGGATCCCTACCTGAAGCCCGGTGACCCGGGCAGCGGCTTGTTGCCGTTCATCCAGCCCGGCGATGGCGGCAAGCCCGGCGAAGGCGACCGTTGCGTTCAAGCCTACAACTTCCGCCTCTGCTACACGAAAAACCCGGCGAATCGTCTGCCGCACATCAAACCGGAGCCGTATGACCCCGCGCAATACGAGTTGCTCGCCCGCTACTTGGAGGCGCTCGTGGCCGCCGGCAAGAACCCGCAACTTGCCCAGTTTTGGAATCCGATTTGGATGCCGAACCAAAAGACGGACATTAACAACAACGGCGGGTTCTCCACCGACTTCATCGGGGCGAACTACGATTACCCGAACGCCGACTACGCGCGCCGGGCGCAGATTTGGAAGGCGCACGAGGATTACATCCGCGGCTTCGTCTATTTCCTGGCCACCAGCCCGCGCGTGCCGGAGCCCCTGCGGCAGGAGATGCAGGAATGGGGGCCGGCGAAGGATGAGTTCCCGGACACCGGCGGCTGGCCGCACCAGTTGTATGTCCGCGAGGCCCGGCGCATGGTGTCCGACCATGTAATGACCGAGCACCATTGCCGCGGCACGGTCACGGTCGAAGATCCGGTTGGCCTCGCCGCCTACACGATGGACTCGCACAACTGCCAGCGGCTCGCCAAGAACGGTCGCGCTGAGAACGAGGGCGACGTCCAGGTCGGCGGGTTCCCGCCCTACCCGATTTCCTATCGCTCCCTCGTTCCGAGAGCGTCCGAGTGCGAAAACCTGCTGGTGCCGATCTGCATTTCGGCGACGCACATTGCCTACGGCTCGATTCGCATGGAACCGGTCTTCATGATTCTGGGTCAATCCGCCGCTACGGCGGCGGTCTTTGCCCTGGAGGACAATGTCCCGGTGCAGAAAGTGAGCTACGGCAAGCTCCGCGCTCGCCTGTTGGCCGACAAACAGGTGCTGGGGTGGACTGCCCCGCAGAAGTCGCCGTCAAGGTGAGCCGGCGCGGCCCGGCGCGCGCAAATCGTCGGCACCGCCTCCGGCAGCAACGGCCTCGCGCAGGTCCGACCCTGAAATGCCGGTCCCCGCACCGCGTGAACGATGGCCGTTGATCTCTCGTAATTTGTAAGGGGGACGGTTTCTCGAGGCTTGCCTCCAACCAGACTCACACTGGCATGATCCGATTCTTTGTCGTCCCGGCCGGGGGTGGAACGGACGGCGCTGCGATGATTGTTGCAGCGCGCCGGGCACGCAGGGCTGGGCGGGAATAACAACTGCATCTGCATATCCCCGTCCCTCTAGTTCGTTTTTGCGGTTTTCACTATCTCGCG
>CAZJTM010000097.1:0-20904 GCA_964548925.1 uncultured Verrucomicrobiota bacterium
AGAAAGACCGCCCCCTCGTTCAAAAGAAATCCATGCGGATTAAATCAGCGTTTCCTTAGTGTTTCCATCCCCGTCCGCTCCGCCCTCGAGCGCAGCTTGAGGATACCGGTTTTCGTGCAAATCAACACCCGGGCCGGGAATGGTCCTCGGGGCGGGTGAACCCAAATCCCGCCGTTGGAACGAACAGGGAAGGTGACAAGGCGCGAAGCCGAAGGAGTTGGAATACTGGGCAAGCTTCACCCGGTGGGTAAAGCTGACGCGCGGACGACTTTGCCGCCAGACCCTTTTCTGTCCATTTCGGGTCTTCGCGGCTCAACTGCCACTTTTCGATTGAAGAGTCTTCTGAGGATTCTTGATAGAACCGGCAGCCATACTCCGTATCCATGGAAAAGACAGCAACACTATGAAAAATCCAAAACTCTCTAAACTCTCCAACGCCTTGCGCTTCGGGCGAGGCTCGGATCTCAACACCAATTCTTACCCAAGCCGCAGGCTTTTCCTTTTCGCGGCGGTCCTTTGTCTGGCATCGCTGCTGTCGGCTCAGCCCGTCCTCGCTCAGAACTCCACGGCGGGCAAGATCGTCTTCAGCGCAACGGCCACGGCCGGGGGGCAGACGGACATCTTCGTGATGAACCCGGACGGCAGCGGGCGGGAAAGCCTGACGGCGGACTTTGACGGGCCGGCGTGGAGTCCGCGCATTTCCCCGGACGGTCAGCACATCGCGTTCACCAGCAATCAGGGCGGCAACGGGATGTGGGTGATGAACGCCGATGGGAGCGGCAAGACGAAGCTGGCGGTCGCGACCGAGCCGTATGGGCCGGCGTTGGGCAACTGGCTGGGGAACAACACCCTGATCTACTACTCGGGGCCGGCGGCAGGCACGGGACGGTTGCGGGCGGTGGACTTGAACGGCTCGAACAACCGAGTGCTGGTGAACAACCCCCTGTTGGGAAACAACAATGTGGGGGTTGATCCGCGAGCTTCGATTGAGGCCAACCAGATTGTCTTCGTGGCGCAGGCGGGTTCCTGGTCGCCGACCTACGATGTCTATTTGGCCAACGCAGACGGGTCGAATCCGCGGGTGTTCTTCGCGGATTCCGACGACAACACCATGGACCGGCATCCGATCTGGTCGCGGGATGGGCAGACAGTCTTCTGGAGTCGTCCGTCAACGGGTGGGGTGAACCACAACTTCGGGATCGTTCGCCGGGCGTTGAATTCCAGTCTGCCCACCAGCCAATTCG
This sequence comes from uncultured Verrucomicrobiota bacterium, assembly GCA_964548925.1. Classification (GTDB taxonomy): domain Bacteria; phylum Verrucomicrobiota; class Verrucomicrobiia; order Limisphaerales; family MWDV01; genus MWDV01. The sequence goes on from CAZJTM010000097.1 coordinate 1,245, forward strand.
ATGCGTGGGTCTGGCCGTATGCCGGAGTGGTGGCGGTGCCGCAGGCGACCTCGCCGGATGATGGATCACTGCTGGTGAGCCTGGGGGATGGGCGGCTGGTGCTGCGGAATCTCGGTTCGGGCGCGACCGAAACCTTGGTGCAGATGGCCAGCATGGGCGACGCCGATTGGGGCGACCTGGGCGACAACAACACGTCGCCTGCCGTTCTGTGCCCCGCGTCCACCGTGGTGGACTGCGCCGGGAATGATGGCAAATGGGTCACAATTTCGGCGCGGCTGACGGATCCAGACACCGGGACCTTGGCGATCACGCTCAAGGACGGGAGCGCCGCATTGGCGTCGTTGACGTTGGCTTCACCCGTTGCCGACGGGTTGGCCGAGTTTGCGCCGTTGCTCCTGTCGCCCGGGACGCACGCCATGACGATTGAAGTCAGCGATGGCATCGCCACGGACAGTTGCACGTTCGAGGTGGCGATCCTGCGCGACACCGAGCCTCCAGCCATCACCGCCCCGCCCGCCGTGGTGGTCAACACCGATCCCGGCTTGTGCAGTGCGAGCGGCGTGATGTTAGGCACGCCCATCACTTCCGACAATTGCGGCGTGGCCAGTGTGGTCAACAACGCGCCGCCTGTGTTCTCGAAGGGTGAAACGCTGGTGACCTGGACAGTGACCGATAGCTCGGGCAATCAAAGCACGGCCGTCCAAACCGTCACGGTGGTTGACAGTGAAATCCCCGCGATTATTGCGCCGACGGATGTGCGGGTGGTGTCAGATGCCGGCTCGTGCGTGGCTACGGGCGTGACTTTGGGTTGGCCGGCCACGTCCGACAATTGCGGGGTCGCAAGCGTGGCCAACAATGCCCCCGCAGCTTTCTCCGTGGGCGAGACAGTGGTGACTTGGACGGCGCGCGACGCGACGGGCAATGAACGCACCGCCAGCCAGACCGTGACCGTGTTGAGGTCTGTGACGGCCAGCCTGTTGCCCCCATTGAGCGCGCAACCCGTCGGGAACAAGATTCGGCGCGGCCAGGTCCTGCCGCACAAGGTTGCGTTGCTGGATTGCGCCGGCTGCCCGGTCGTCAGCGGCGTCACGGTCAAACTAACGGTGCAGGGCATTGATGCCGCCACGGGGGAGGTGTTCCAGGACGTGATCGAGGATGCCAATGGCATCGGCGCCGACGGCACCGTGACTTCGGACGGGATCATGGTGTTCACCGACGGCCATTTCCAATTCAACCTCGACACCTCGAACTTCGAGGATCCGAACACCCTCGCCAGCCCGGCGCGATTGTATCGTTCGACGGTGACGGTGGTGGACAATGCCACGCGGTTGGAATTGGGCACGGTTGCGGTGGACCTTGAAACGCGCCGGTAGGCAAGACTTCTGGGCGGGAGTCTCCTCGCAACGGCGGTTGCGAGGAGACTCCGACAGGGTCCTGCTTCGGAATTGTCCGCACCTCCCCCAGCGCGTGGGCGGTTCCAAATATCCTGCGGAGCACGGCGCCTTCCGCGCCGAATGACAGAGCCACGCTTCTGCCTTCAGGGTTTCCCGACGCAGCACTGATCCGGGACAAGGCAACCTCGGTGTGTGTCGAGGGGGAATCGAATAACTCCCGGTGCATCTTGCGCAATGGGGGCGCAGGCTTCTGTCAGGCCTGTCCGCCCCAGAGATCACCGGTCTTCCTTGAAGTCCGTTGAAAGAAAGCCCAGGCGGGCTGCGTAACCATAGGAGCAGGGATTGTCTATGAACCACAAAAAACTGCCTGGACGCGTACCAGCCCTTCGTGCCACCGCTCCGCATGAGGGCGCCGCCAAGATTTCCCAACAACTTGCACAGGACTTTCGGAGCAACTTGGATCTCGCAGTCAAAACAGCCTCGATTGGCAGTGTGTTGCTTCGCCGACGGTTGCGGGCGTCGCCCGCAACACCACCGCAGTTGAATTCAGGGCGTGCTGCGGATTTTGGTTCAGAGTAAAGTCCAATAGGCATTCGTTGCGCCTGGCGTTCGTTCATAGTCCCGCCACGCGTGCCAGCCCGGGAGGCAAGACGCTTTCAGCGCATTGTCTTCCATCCATCCTCCTTGCCCCCTCCGAGGTGAGGGGAAGCGAAGGGGGGAGCGCAGCGCCCCACAAGACCAGTCTGAACTCGTAAACATGGTCCTCCAATTCATCACGGAACAAGTCCCCAACGACCTCGTTGATGGCCTCTGCCTCCTCGTCGGTAACACCATGCCGCGTGCCCGCACCCGCGCCCTCAACGCCCAACCCCACGAGCGCACTAACGTCCGCAATGGCTGCGCCAACGGCTTCAAGCACGAAACCCTCAACCTCCGGTTCCTGAGCCGCGTTTCAATGGATGGGGGAATCGAATAGCCCCCGGTGCATCTTGCGCATGGGCGGGCGAACCCGGGGCTGCTTGGCTGTAAACATGAGAATCACAGGATCGGCCATGGGCGGGCTGCTGCTGCTCGCGAGTTTCGCCCTCACGCAACCCCGCGCTTCCGCGGCCACCGGCGCCAACCTCGCCGCCGTGGCCACACCTTCCAGTTCCCACACCTCGGGCGACACGACGGTGGACGCGTTGAACGACGGCTTCACGCCAGCGCGCTCGCTCGACGACAGCCATCGCTCCTATGGCAACTGGCCGCGCCGCGGCACGCAGTGGGTCCAATACGAGTGGACACAGCCCATCAGCACCAAGCAGATCGAAGTCTATTGGTGGGACGATCGTCGCGGCGTGCGGCTGCCGAAAGCCTGCCGGGTGAAGTATTGGGACGGCAAGGAACTCGTCGCCGTCGCGAATGCCAGCGGCCTCGGCGTCGCGGGGGACAAGTTTAACGTGACGACGTTCGACGAGGTGACGACGACCCGGCTGCGGCTCGAGATGGATTCGGACGGCGAGTTCTCCACTGGCGTGCTCGAATGGCGCGTGCTCGATTCCGGCAAGTCGCCCGCCTTCCCGCCCGGCGTGGTGGCGGGCGTGGACCGCAGCGTGATGCTGAATGGCAAAACGTATCTCTCCGGCGCGGTGAGATCGCTCCAGGCTGATCCGACAGTGACCAGACTGGCGTGGACCAAGGCCGCAGGGCCGGGTGACGTGACGTTTGCCAATCCGAAGGCGCTCGAAACAACCGCGACGTTCTCCGCCCCCGGCGATTACACGCTCAAGCTCACAGCGACCGAAGGCGCACTGAGTTCCGCTTCCACGTTGAAGGTGCGCGTTTGCATCCCGCCGCCGGCGGATCGCCTGGATGTTGTTTACACGAAGCGTTACACGATCAACAGCCCGTTCTGGAGCGCACGGGCCAAGGCGCTCATCGTGAATTGGATTCCGCACTGCGTGGATTACATCAATCGCACCAACCTGACGCAGGGCGAGGGTGGCATTGATAATTTCATCGAAGCGGCCAAGGCGCTGCGCGGCGAACCGCACGGACGCCACAAGGGTTACGTCTTCGCCAACGCGTGGGTGCATCAGACCATCGAGTCCATCTGCCTCGCGCTGATGGTGGACCCGCAGGGCGACGCCGAGATCATCCAGGCGCAGGCGCAACTCCGCGCGACGATGGAGGATTGGATTCCGAAGATTCTCGCCGCGCAGGAGCCGGACGGCTACTTGCAGACGGCCTACACGCTGGCGGATCGGAGTCAGTGGCCCGAGCGCTGGTCGCCCGAGCATCGCGGCGATCACGAAGGCTACGTGGCCGGCTACTTCATCGAGTCGGCGATCAATCATTACACGCTGACCGAGGGCAAAGACAAACGGCTCTACGACGCCGCGAAGAAGCTGGCGGATTGCTGGGTGGCCAACATCGGTCCGGGCAAGAAGGATTGGTACGACGGCCACCAGGAGATGGAGCAGGCGCTGGTGCGGTTCGGTCGGTTCGTGAACGACATGGAGGGCGGCGGTCGCGGCGATGCCTACGTGAAGCTGGCGCGTTTCCTCCTCGATTCGCGGCGCGGCGGTGCGGAGTACGATCAAAGCCACCAGTTGCCGATCAAACAATACGAGGCCGTCGGTCACGCCGTGCGTGCGACCTACAACTACTCCGCGATGGCCGACGTGGCCGCGGAGACGCACGACGTGGATTACCAGAGCGCCGTGATGTCGCTTTGGGACAACAGGGTCAACAAGAAGTATTACGTCACCGGCGGTATTGGCAGCGGCGAGACCTCCGAGGGCTTCGGGCCAAACTACTCGTTGCGCAATCACGCCTACTGCGAGGCGTGCTCCAGTTGCGGCCTGATTTTCTTCCAATACAAAATGAACCTCGCCTACCACGACGCGAAGTACGCCGACCTCTACGAGGAGACGATGTATAACGCGCTGCTCGGCTCGATGGACCTCGCGGGGAAAAACTTCTACTACGACAACCCGCTCGTCGGCAATCGCCCGCGCTATCCGTGGCACGTGTGCCCGTGCTGCGTCGGCAACATCCCGCGCACGTTGCTGATGATTCCGACCTGGACTTACGTGAAGGGCGCGGACGGCCTCTACGTGAACCTGTTCATCGGCAGCACGATCAACGTCGAGCGCGTCGCAGGCACGGACGTCGAGCTGGTGCAACAGACGGATTACCCGTGGAGCGGCAAGGTCGCGATCACGGTGAATCCGAAGGAGGCGAAGGAATTCACGCTCCGCGTGCGCGTGCCGAATCGCGACACCAGCGTGCTCTACACAAACCAACCGACGGTCAAAGGACTGAAATCGTTAGCGGTGAATGGCAAGGCGGTGACGCCCGACATCAAGAACGGCTACGCCGTCATCACCCGGCGGTGGGCGAAGGGCGACAAAGTGGAACTCGAAGTGCCACTGGCGCCGCAGCGCATCACAGCGGACCAGCGCATCGAAGCCGATCGTGGTCGCGTGGCGTTGCGCTACGGGCCGATGATCTACAACGTCGAGCAAGCCGATCAGCCGGACATCGAGAAACCGATCGGCCCCGCCGCGCTGGCGACCGAGTGGCGGGGAGATTTGCTCGACGGCGTGCTCTGTCTCAAGGGGCAGTGGGCCGACGGTTCGCCGCTGCTGGCCATCCCGAACTACGCGCGCAACAACCGCAGCGAGATCGCCACCGAAACCATCGGAGCGGGCAGTCCTGCGGTCAATTACGCGCCCGGCGCAAGCACGGGCGCGGCGCAGCCTGCCGTGGCCACAACAAACGCCCCGACTGGAAACGAAGGAACAGGGCGGCGTCAGCGTGACAGTCGCGCCGGCAATTCGCAGGTGTGGATCCGCGCCGAATAGCGTAGGACAGGCTTCCAGCCTGTCGCTCACTTCCTCGGGAAGAGCCCGCCGCCGCTCCAGCGACGGGAAACGCGCTCTTCGTGCTTTGCCGACAGCGTTGCTGGAATATGGAGTCAGGCTGGAAGCCTGTCCTACAAGCCACGCTGCAACAAGATGGCGCAGGCATCACACCTGCGCCTTACAATCGCCACGGCGACTGTTGAACTGGCTGCAGGCTGGGAGGTCTGCTGAAACCTTAAGCTCCGTCGCCGCCGCAACATACCACATTTTGTCTGTCGCGCGCGTTCGAGTTCGCGCACGCAACGATACAGCCGGTCGCGGAGGTCAGGCTATTTTCCTTTGGTGTATTTCGCCGGATCGGCTTTCACCTTCCCGGCGCAGTCGTCGCAGCAAACGATCACGATCACGCGGTCGTCGAGTTGGACCTTCTTGCCGCCGTCTTTGATTTCCCAGTCACACACCGGACACCTGTCAGTTTTCATGCGTTCGCTTTCAGTTTCATGCGTCGGGGCAACCCTTGCTCCCGAACGCGTGAACACTACGCAACGTGGCCGTCGCCGACTTCCAGATTCTTGCTCCGTTGACGCAGCCAATGGCCAGCGGGCGCAGGTGAACAAGCGGGCGACGCCGCACACCTTGCGGCATTCGTTCACCACGCACTTGCTGGAGGGCGGAACGGATATCCGGACGGTGCAGGATTTGTTGGGCCACCGGAGCATGGCGACGACACAGATCTATCTGCACGTGCCGCAGAAGCCGGGGCTGGGGGTGCGGAGTCCGCTGGATCGGTGAGGCGGGGCATGGGGACTGCATTCTCACGAACGCAGCTACGAGAGGGGAGGCATGATGGCGGAAACGGGAGCGCGAGTTGACGTGCCGGCGCAAATTCCTCGATGGGGAGTTGCGTTGCCCGGCCAGTTGCGGCCACGATGCGTGGAGGCCGTTGCTTGGTCCTTGAGTCCGGAGCGGCCAACGGGTAGTTATGAACCCGTGAAGACACCGAACCCGCGCGCCAACTCCCGCTGTGAAACCTTGGGCTTTCGGCTGGCGCTGGTCAGTTCCTCGCGCTCCGGGATTGGACGCGCCGCTTCAGGGCGGCGCACGGTGCGGTCCTGAGCCATCCGTCTTCGCCATACCATGCAGAAGACAATTAACGCGAAGACGGAAAGGCGCAAAGGCGCAAAAGGTTGGGGGAGACTCTGCCGTTGGCCTTGCGCTTCGCCGTTTGGTGAGCCCAAGCCGCCACCCGCCTGGTGCGGATTGCGCGCGATTTGCCTGGCGTCTTGGCACTAAATTCCGACCGAGTTGTCACCGCCTAGCCGCCTTCCATGAAAATCAACCTCGCCAAGCGCCGGGAAGTGATGGAGCGCTCCATGCGGCTCGGTCACTGCATTTGCGAACCCCAACGTCCGTGTCCGTGTGACGTGTTTCGCGAGCAGGGGATTTGCCCGTGCGCCGGCGAGCGGCCCGATCCGGTGGACGTTTCGCAGATTCGGCTCACGGCGTTGGTCCGGAATGCCGGGTGCGCCTCAAAGATCGCGCCCGCCGACCTGGAGGCCGTGCTTAAGCGGCTGCCCACCGTCCAGGATCCCGCCGTCCTTTCCGGCCTGGCCGCAGCGGACGACGCCGCGATCTACCGGCTTGCCGACGGTCTTTGCCTGGCGCAAACAGTGGACGTCTTCACGCCATGCGTGGATGACCCGCATCTGTTTGGCCGGATCTGCGCGGCGAACTGTCTTTCGGATGTCTATGCGATGGGCGGCGAACCGCGGACGGCGTTGAGCATCGTGGCCTTCCCCTCCGAAACGATGCCCGGCGAGGTGATGTATCGGATGCTGGCTGGCGCGATGGAGACGCTGGCCCAAGCGGGCGTGGCCCTGATCGGCGGGCACAGCATCAAGGACAACGAAATCAAACTGGGCTTTGCCATCACGGGCGTCATTGACCCGGCGCTCGCCGAGGCGTTGGACCGTCCGCGGGTGGACGACGTGCTGGTGTTGACCAAACCGCTCGGCACCGGCGTGCTGGCCTTCGCGCAACAGGTCGGGCGGGGTCATGCCGCCGGGTGGGCCGCCGCCGCCGAATCCATGGCGACGCTCAACCACGCCGCCGCCGCCGCGATGCGCGAGGCCGGGGCTTCCGCCTGCACCGACATCACCGGCTTCGGTTTGTTCGGGCATCTCATCCGCCTGCTGCGCCAACACCGCCTCACCGCGCGGGTCGTTGCGGAAGCGCTCCCCGCGTTCGACGGCGTGCTGGACGCGCTGCGCCACGATGTGATCCCGGGCGCGCTGGAGCGAAACCGCGAGTTTGTGGGGGCGGACCTGGAGATGGAGCCGACGGTGGACGCCGCATGGGCGAATCTGGGGTTCGACGCCCAGACTTCGGGCGGCTTGTTGATCGCCATCGCGCCGGAGCGATTGGAGACCCTTCAGCGCAGCCTCGCCGCGCGCGGGGCTTGCGGCTTTGTGATTGGCCGGCTGGTTGGCAACTCCAGCGGGCGAATTGTCCTGGGCCACAGCGCGGACTTCCCAGCGTGCTGCGCCGCAGGCCTTGAGCCCGGCTCCGCGAAGCCCGCCGGCGACGCCACTCAAAGCGAGATGATGAAACCCATCCCGCCCCCGGAAGCCCATGCGCCCGGTTGTTGCGCGGACCTGTTTGGCGGCCCGGCCGCAACGAGCACGACGGCGGAATCACAGAAGGCGTTTGGCGCGTTGATGCGTTCCGTGCAAGCTGCCGGGGCGCTGGATGCAAAGGCCAAGGAACTGATCCTCTTCAGCTTGGTCCTGCAAAGCCGCTGCCAGCCCTGCTTTGACGCGCATTACGAAACGGCGCGCAAACTGGGGATCACGCCGGCGGAACTGGACGAGGCGGCCTGGTGCGCCATCGCCATGGGGGGCGCGCCGGTGAAGATGTTCTATCAGGAGTGCCTGGCCCGCGTTCGCCCGTAGCGGGCGGCAACCATGTGGCCTGCTCTCCGCTGGGACTTCCCCCGCGAATTCACAGTGTTCAGGAATTCGGTTCCCGACATCCGCAGACGCGTCGAACCCTGATTCCGCAGTCGGAAGCAGGGGAAACGGATCAGGCGGATTCAACCCAGACGGACGGTTTCCTGACAGGGAATCGCCGCAACCCCATCCACGTGGATCGGTCACGCCCGCCCGACGGCGGCGCGGTAGATTGCATCCATCTGCTCGCCCTGGCGATCCCAGGCATAGACTTCGAGAATGCGCTGGCGGCCGGCCTCGCCGAGCCGGGCGCGCTGCTCCGGCGAACGCGCCAGTCTCAGCATCGCTTCCCCGATCGCAGCGGCGGTTTCATGAAAGCCTGTGGGCGGAATGCGGATCGCGGTTTCGTCGGTCGCGATCTCCGCGGCGCCGTGATGGCGCAACGTGATCGCGGGCAACCCCGCCGCCATGCCTTCCAGTAACACGTTGCCCGAAGTGTCGCGCACGCTGGTAAACACGAAAGCGTCATGCTCCCGCAAGAGCCGCGGGATGTTGTCTTTGGCCACGCGCCCGTGCCATTGAATCTTGTCGCCCACGCCCAGGCGGGCGGCGGTGTTCCTTGCAAAAGCGGCGTCCGGGCCATCCCCCACGAGGCTCAGGCGCAGGGTGGGCTCAGCCTTGATTGCCCGGCTGAACGCCTCGACGACCAGCGCGCAGGCTTTGATCTTCTCCAGCCGGCTGACCCAGATAAATCTCACCGGACCTTCGGCGCGCGGATTTCGCGGGGGCTGAATCTGGCTGGAGGGGATCCCGGTTTCGAGAAGTAACGTGGTCTTGGGCCGAAAGCGTTTGGGGATGCGGCGGAGCGTGTCCTGGTTGGCGACCAGGATCCGCGTGGCAAAGTGAAAACAGATGTAAACATGCGGCAACAGCCGGCTGCCGATGACGCTGAGCGAACGGAGCGCCTCTGGAACCATCTCCCAGCCGAACGACGGCAGGAAACGCCACGGGCAGACCTGCCCGCCACCGAGCGGCCCCAACACGACGGGCTTGCGGCAGAACCACCAGAACCCTGGCTGTCGAAACGAATTGAACGTGATGTGATGAATGAGATCGAACTCCGCCAGACGCGGTCCCAGGTAACGGCGCACGCCGACTTGCCAGAGGAAGTAGTAAAGCGCGACCGGCAGGCCCCGGCGCTTGAGCCAGAGCACCCAGGGCGGGAGATCGTAGTAAACAAACTCGGGGCGCGTGCCCAAATGCCGGGCCCGCGCCGCTTCGAGGATGGCGCGGTTGTTGGCGCGCGTCACGACCGTCACGCCGTGGAAACGCGCCATTTGCAGCGCCCACTGCCAGCCGACCTCGGGTTCGGACCCGCGGCCCGGCTCGCACGCGTAGGCGGACATCAGGACTTTCAACCGGGTAGCCATCGTCGAGCAAATGTGTTCAACAAGTCGCGCGCGGGTTGCGCCCCCTCGGCCGGCGGCATGACCTCCGCGCAGTACCACAGATAGGCCACAAACAACGGTCGGGCGCAGACGCCAATCCCGGCTTTGTCCGCGTAATCGCGAAACGCGTCGCCGGCCGAGAGCGCCTCCGCTCGGGCAAGGACCGTCTCCGGCCGGGCGCGCCGCACAAGGGTCTCGGTCTGAATGAAGAAATGAAACCAATCCCAGCCGGGCGGGCCCGCGACTTCGCCGCGCTCCCAGTCCAACACGGTCCACCGTTGGGTCGTGGGGTTGACGCGCACGTTCCACGGGGCGAAGTCGCCGTGAAAGATTGCGGGATGACAGCGCACGGGTTCGAGCGCGGCTTGGAGCGCCCGGAATTGGGGCGTAGCGTGCGCGGCGGCGGCCAACCGTTGCCAGGCGGGCAGGTCGGTCACCCGCACGTTCTGGTCCGTGTGCAGCCAGGATTCCAGGAGCTTGGCCAAGGTGCCGTTTTCTCGCGGATCAGGATTGCGGCCGGGCGCGTACGCCAGCGCCAGAGCTTCGGTGGTGCCTTCGCGGAACTCGCCGAGGACGGCGGGCGCGCTTACGATTTCTGGGCGCACGGATTTCAAAAACGCGGCCTCCGCCCGCGTGCGCCTGGCCGCCGCCTCGCCCACGCCCGCCTTCACGAGTTTCGCCGGCTGCCCGTATCGGTCAAAGACCAAGATGATGCAACGCCAGCCCGGGACGAGGAGATTACCACAAAGCAGCGCGAAACAGGCCTCGCCGGGCGGAGCGTCCGGGGAAAAGAGAAACCGCCAGAACGCCGTCTGCCGATCTGCCCGCAACGTCACGGCTTCTGTCCGAAACGGAAGGCCCGCGCGAAGGCAGACCCCGAGAAAAGTCCGGGCCAGCTTCGCCTTGAGGGTTTGCGCCGGGTACAGCGCGAGCGCCTCGCCAATGACGGCGCCATTCCGGGGCAACAACAGCAGCGGTTGGCCGTGCTTGCGCACCATGCGAAACCGCAGTTCCGCGGAGTCTTCAGCGCGGTGTGGCGCGGGGAACAAAGCTCCCCAAGGGGTGGTGGCGTTCGCGGGCATCAATTCATTCGCCTCGCCTGCCGCTCGCGCAGATGGAGCAGGACCTCGCCGACGATGGTGCGGACCACGGCGTCCAGCGGCTGGGCGCAATCCACGATCCGCGCATTTGGGAGACTGCGGGCCAGCGCCCGATACGCCTCGCGCTGGCGCTCGGTTTCCTCGGCTGCGACTTCCTGCTTTCGCGAGCGCAGCACGTCCGTCGGCGCGTCGAGCACGAACACCAAGTCCGGCGCCGGGAGCCAGCGAAACCAAGCGCGCACCGTTTCGGAGGCAACTTGCAGCCGATACCGCCGCGGGTCCACCGCGAAGTCGTAGTGATAGCGGTCCATGAGCACCATGCCGTTGCGAAACAGCACCGGCAGGAATTGCACGCCGCCGCCCATGAGATACTCCAGCCAGTGACAACCCAGCGCCAGCAGCGAGCCCCAGCGTCCGCGGGGCGCGCGGCCATGCGGATTCGTCACCACGGAAGCCTCGCCCCGTCCCCGGCGGCGAATCAGCGCGGGCTTCCAATGCCCCCGCAGCGTCTTTTCCCGATTGAAGCTGCTGTGCAGGGCCTCGACGAGTTGCGCGCCCACGGTGGACTTGCCGCTGCCATCCGCGCCGAGCAACACGATCAGGATTCCCGGCGGACGCCGCAGCCGCCGGACGAAGCGCCCCAAGTCAAGCAGGAGGGAACCAAGCGTGGTCATGGGCTGACGCGTGACCCGCCGCACGATCAGTTGCCGCCGCATCGCGCTGGTCTGTTGCTCCACATCCGCCCAGCGCTCCTCAAGAACTCCGCGGGTCAGCGTCTTCGCTACCGCCGCGCCGAACATCTCCGCCAGCGCCGCTTTGGCTGCTGCCGGATCCTGCCGCACGCCAGCAAGAATCTGGGGTTTGTACTTCTCGCGCACGTAGCCGTGATACAACTGGCGGGTGATGAGATTCAGCACGGCTTCGTGCGCGGGATGGGGGATGGCGAACAGCCCGCGCTCGATCCGCCGGGCCAGCACGTCGCGCGTTGCAAGCAGCGTGAACCCGCGCCACTTCAAGCTGTGAAACAGGTCGAACTGGATTTGCCGTTGCGAGACGGGGTGATGGAAGAACAGCGACACCGGCGAGAACTCCGCCCGATTGTGCAGGAGGTAGCCGGCTTGTTGCGCGGCGGCAACCAACTCTCGCTCCGCCAGTGCGAGTTGCGCAGGCGACACCAGCGCGTCAATGTCGTTGGTCGTGGCCTGCGGCAACCCTTCGTAGTTGCGCAGGATGAGAAACGCGACGCCGCTGCTTCGCCACCGTTCAAACACGGCCGTCACGAGTGCGCCCAGGTCTCGCGGAGCGGGGGACGTGGCAAGGGGTGGCGTCATTCCAACGCTCCGCGACCGGGGTGGCACGGTCGTCCACAGAGGCGCAAGTGATCCGTGGCCAGCGCGCCGTTGGACCGCGCCGCCGCCAGTGGATCGGTCTGCTCTGTTCGGGGAATCTGTTTCACGCAGCGTCTCTTCCTGGGCGAGCCTTTCTGCTTGCTACTCACCGTTGTGTCATTCGAGAATTGTGGAGCGCAGCTTGCATGCAAGTTCATTCAAAGCCAACTCAAAACCGGGCCGATCGGGGTTGTCTCGACGTGCTGCCGGCATCCTGCAGACAGAACCATAGGAGGCCTGGCTGCGGGACGGAACTTCCGGCCAGGACGCCGGAAGCACGTTGGAGATCGCCCAAAACCGGGGATGACCGGCCGGTTGATGCCGTTCGCAGCGCGCTGCTCGGGCCCTTCGGATTCCGACTTGGCTGAAATACCCCCGGAAGCAACCTCTCAAATGTTCAAAGACAAAACACTGTTGGTGACCGGCGGCACAGGCTCGTTTGGCAATGCCGTCGCCCGCCGGTTTCTCACCTCCGACATCCGCGAAATCCGCATCTTTAGCCGCGACGAGAAGAAGCAGGACGACATGCGGCACGAACTGCGCAGTCCCAAGCTCAAGTTCTACATCGGCGACGTGCGCAATTTCGAGAGCATCAACAACGCGATGCGCGGTGTGGATTACGTCTTCAGCGCCGCGGCGCTCAAACAGGTGCCGTCCTGCGAGTTCTATCCGCTGGAGGCGGTTTACACCAACGTCATTGGGACCGAGAACACGCTCAACGCCGCCGTCGCCAACCGGGTGAAGAACGTCATCGTCCTCAGCACCGACAAAGCGGTCTATCCGATCAACGCCATGGGGATGTCCAAGGCGCTCATGGAGAAAGTCGCCATCGCCAAGTCGCGCAGCCTGACAGAAGGCGAGACGACCATCTGCGTGACCCGGTATGGCAATGTCATGGCGTCGCGCGGCTCCGTGATTCCGCTGTTCATCAGCCAGATCAAAGCCAACAAACCGATCACGATCACCGACCCGGACATGACGCGGTTCATGATGTCACTGGAGGACGCGGTGGAGTTGGTGTTGTTCGCGTTCCGGCATGGACGGGCCGGGGACACGTTCATCCAGAAAGCGCCGGCGGCGACCATCGGGCAGTTGGCGCGGGTGCTGCAAAAGCTGTTCAAGGCCGGGAACGAAGTACGCGTGATCGGCACGCGGCACGGCGAGAAGCAGCACGAAACGTTGCTCAACCGCGAGGAGCGGGTCCGGGCCGAGGACCTGGAGGGCTATTATCGCATCCGCTCGGACACGCGCGATCTGAACTATGCGCTCTATTTCGAGAAGGGCGAGCGCAAGATGGCGGAGGTCCAAGACTATACCTCGGCCAACACGCACGCGCTCTCGGATGACGAGTTGCGCGACATGCTGCTCAAGCTGGATTACATCCAACAGGAACTGAAGGGATGAACCGCGCCTGTCCAAGTCGCGTCGCCGTTTCTGACTCATGCGCACGATTCTCGTAACCGGTTCGGAAGGTTTCATTGGGAAGAACCTCTGCCTGGCGCTGCGGCGCACGGGCGAGTTCACGGTGCTGGGCTTCGACGTGGCCAACTCCGCCGACGAGTTGCCCGAATTGGCCCGGCGTGCCGAGGTGGTGTTCCACCTGGCCGGCGTCAACCGTCCCAAGGACGTGGGCGAGTTCCGCACGGGCAATGTGGATTTGACGCAGCGCCTTTGCGACGCGCTGGCCGCCGCGGGCCGCCGCGCGCCGTTGGTCCTCAGCTCCTCAACTCAGGCGGAGCTGGACAATCCCTACGGCGAAAGCAAGCGCGAGGCGGAGGAAACGGTGCTGCGCTATCACGCAGCCACCCAAGCGCCGGTCTATCTCTACCGCTTCCCGAATGTCTTTGGAAAATGGAGCCGCCCGAATTACAACACGGTGGTTGCCACCTTTTGCCACAACCTCAGCCGCGGGATTCCGGTCCAGGTCAGCAATCCGGCCAACGTCATCCGGTTCATTTACGTGGACGACATCGTGCGGGCGTTTCTGGAAATTGCCCGCCGGACGGAGCATGAGCCCATTGCTGCGCGACCCGAGCCGAAGGAGGTGTTCACCGTTACGCTTGGTGAGTTGCACGAGCTCCTCTCTGGGTTTGCCGCCCGGCGGAGGCAGGGCGTGTTGCCCGACTTGGCGAACCCGTTCGTTCGCTACCTTTATTCCACCTTCGTTTCGTTTTACGACACCAAGGACTTCGCCTATCCGGTGGACCTGAAGACCGACGAACGCGGCTGGCTTTTCGAGTTGATCAAGTCTCCGCACGCCGGCCAGATCTTCGTGTCCCGCACGAAGCCCGGCATCACGCGCGGGAATCACTACCACGACACGAAGATCGAGAAGTTTTGCGTGATCCAGGGCGAAGGTGTCATTCGCTTCCGCCACGTGCTCGGTGACGAGGTCGTCGAGTATCCGGTGAACGATCGCGCCATCCAAGTGGTGGACATCCCGCCCGGCTACACGCATTCGATCGAGAACACCGGAGCCGCGGACATGATCACGCTGTTCTGGGCAAACGAGATCTTCGACCCGCAGCGGCCAGAAACCTATTTCGAAAAGGTTGGAGAAGGGAGAGGGAAGAGCGAAGAGGGCAGAAGGCAATAGCAGAAGCGGATTATGACATTTGAAGATTTGGAAAGCTGGCAGCGGGCGCGGGAACTCACGCGCGAGGTCTATTCCCTGACACGGCACGGCGAAATTGCAAAGGACTTCGGCCTCTGCAACCAGATTCAACGGGCCGGGGTTTCGCTCATGTCCAACATCGCCGAAGGATTTGAACGAACGCATATGCCGGAGAAGCTCCAGTTTTACAATGTCGCGCACGGATCCTGCGGCGAGGTTCGTTCCCTGACCTACGTCATCGAGGACAACTATCCGACGCTGGCCGCGGCGAGTTTGGGGTTACGCGCAAAATCGGTCGAGGCCGCCAAACTCTTGGGCGGCCTCATCCGCTCCACCGAATCCCGCAAGACGAGACTGAGCAGCCTCCTCTCTTCTCTCTTCGCTCTCCTTTCTCCGTAACTTGCCATGAGCGCGAAAATCAAAGTCATGACCATCGTGGGCACGCGGCCGGAGATCATCCGGCTCTCGCGGACGCTCGCCGTGCTGGACGAAGTGACCGACCACGTGCTGGTGCACACCGGCCAGAATTACGACTACGAGTTGAACGGCATCTTCTTCAAGGAACTCGGCATTCGGAAGCCGAAGCACTTCCTGAACGCTGCCGGACGCAACGCCGCTGAAACTATTGGCAAGACCATCGCCCGCGTGGACCGTGTCTTGGAGAAAGAGCAACCCGAAGCGGTGCTGGTGTTGGGCGACACGAATAGCTGCCTTGCGGTCATCCCCGCCAAGCGCCGCAAAATCCCCGTCTTCCACATGGAGGCCGGCAACCGGTGCTTCGACATGCGCGTGCCGGAGGAAATCAACCGCCGCATCGTGGACCATGTCAGCGACGTCAATCTCTGCTACACCGAGCATGGCCGCCGCTACCTCCTGGCGGAAGGGCTGCCACCGGATCGCGTGATGAAGACCGGCTCGCCGATGAAGGAAGTGCTCGACTACCACCGCGCGTCCATCGCCGCGTCGCAGGTGCATGAGCGGTTGGGACTGGAGAAGGGCCGCTATTTCACCGTCAGCATTCACCGGGAGGAAAACGTGGATGACGCCGCGCATCTCCGCAGTCTCGTCGAAGCGCTCGACGCGCTCGCCAGAAAGTACCGCCTTCCGCTTGTGTTCTCCGTGCATCCGCGCACGCGGAAGCGGCTCGAAGCGGGCCGGCATCGGTTGCACAAACTGGTGCGTGCCATGCCGCCCTTGGGCTTCTTCGATTACGTCGCGCTGCAGCAACACGCGTTTTGCACGTTGTCCGACAGTGGTACGATTGCCGAAGAGTCTTCCATCCTTGGGTTTCCAGCGGTGACCGTTCGCGAGGCGCACGAGCGGCCCGAGGGCATGGACGAAGGCGCGGTCGTCATGACCGGGCTCGATCCCAAGCGCATCCTGCAAGCCGTCGCGTTGACGAAGAGCCAGTTCAAGCAATGGGGGCCGTGCCGCACACCGGTGGACTATCAAGCCGATCAGGTTTCCTGGAAGGTCGCCAAGATCATTCTCGGATACACGGATTACGTAAACCGGCGCGTGTGGCAGAAATACTGAGCGACCGCGGCGGCGTTTTGCGAACATGCGACTGCTGGTCATCACGCATACGTTCCCGCCCAGTCGCCACAGCAACGCCAAGCGACCGCATTACCTGGTCAAGGGTTTCCTCGACGCCGGTTGGCACGTGGAGGTCTTCACGAACCCGCTGGGTATGGATGACGGGGCTGCCGAGTCCGTGACGCATTCGGCGCTCCGCATCTTCCGGCTGCCGGACCCGGTGGATCGCTGGTTGCGCAAGTGCCGGGGGAATCCGGCGCTCTTTCGGATGGCGGTTTTTGCCACGACCGGATTGATGTGGCCGGACCCTTACGTATGGTGGATGCGAAGAGTCCTCCGCGAAGTGCGCCGGCAACCCGCGTATGACCGGGCGTTGGCGTTCGTGCTGCCCGCGTCGGTACTGTTGAGCGGCCGTGCCGAAGGGATGGCCGACCGCTCTTGGACCTTCGACTACCAGGAATCCGTCACACCGCAGCAGCGCCGGGTGCTGCGCCGCTCGCCGCTGCAACGCGCCCTGTTCCCGCGCACGGTGGCTCTGGAGCGGACGACGTTGCACAAGGCGGGGCGGGTGGTCTTCACCGCGAACACGAATCGGCAGACCTACATCCGCGAAGGGCTGGTGCCGGAGCCGGCGACCGCCCACGTGCCATATTTCTTCGATGCGCCCGCGTTCGCTTCCGCGGAAACCGTCCGCCCGGATTTCGAGATCGTCTATTTTGGCATGTTCGATTGGCGGGGCGCCCGCAGTCCGGAGACGTTTCTGCGCTCGCTCGCGCAGTTCCTTCAGCACACGCCCGAGGCACGCCCACACATCCGGTTTCGGTTTCACGGCACCTGGCTGGCCGATCACAACCGCTTCATCGAGGAACTCAACTTGCGCGACGTCGTTTCCATCCAGCCCGCCGTCGGCTACGAGCAGTACCTTCAGCAACTCAAGCAAAGCCCCATCTTGTTGCTGGTGGTCGCCTCGGCGCACAATCTGTTCATGCCGAGCAAGATTGTGGATTACTTCGGCGCCCGCCGTCCAATCTTGGCGTTTGTTCCCCGAGAATCCGAGATGCGCCAAGTCCTGGAGCAGGCCGGCATGGCGGAATTCACGCGCGACGAATTCGACGTCACCGGCGGCGCGGCGGCGCTTCAGGAACTGTGGAAACGCTATCGCGCTGATGCCCTGACCTGCAACACCGAGAAGATCCGGTTTTGGTCTTCGGAAACGCAAATCCCGCGCTACGTCGAACTCGTGAGCCGCTGCCAAGGTGGCTGAACCGTAACCATGCGGGTGGATAATGGGCCGGCGCATGCGTTGCCCGTAGGACAGGCTTCCAGCCTGTCTCCATATTCCGCCTGGTCGTTCGCCGTTGGGCGGCTTGAGGCCGGTCTCGCATACGCGAGCAAAGGCGTTGTTCCGCTGAAGTTTGAGATAGGCTGGAAGCCAGTCCTACGGCATGACTACGGCTCAGTTGCCGCCGGAGGCGGCGTGTCGCTCTCCACGGAGCGCAGGGCTTCGGCAAGCCGGCTCAAATGGGAATCCACCGTGAACAGCGCCTCGAACCGCTGCCGCAGACGCTCGAAGGGCTCCTCCGACATCATGCGCAGCACCGCGTCGGCAACTTGCTCGGGCGCGCGCACGTCCACGAGTCCCGGGTAATCGTCCGACATCACCTCCGGAAGCGCGCCGCAGCGGCTGGTCACGATCGGCAGACCGAAAGCCATCGCCTCCGCCAACACCAGTCCGAAGCTCTCGAGATGGCTGGGGAAGCAGAAAACATCCGCCTCCACGAGCAACTGCCGCTTGCGATCCCCGCTGACGAAGCCCACATACTCCACCACGCGGCTTCCGGTCGCGCTGCTCAACCGTCGGAAGGACTCCTCCTCGTCGCGGTGCATGAACTGGCCAGCCACTTGGAGGCGGAGGGAGATGGGCGAGCGGCGGGCCGCCAGGCGCTCGCCGGCCCGGATAGCCCCCTGCACGGCTTCAAACAAACCCTTTTCCCGCGTGCAATGCGCCATGAATAGCAGCCTCAACACTTGCGGGTCAGCTCCCGCTGCCGCGCGCAATTCTGCCGGGACGGGTTGCGCCGAGTCCAACAACCGCCGCACCGCGAGACGCGCCCGCCGGCGCGGGAGCACTTCAGTTGGAAACGTCGGGCACGGATCGGGAATCCCGTTTCCCACCACCGCAATGCGCCGCGGGAAGAGTTTTTCCGCGTCCGCCCGCCCGTAGTCCGAGAGCACGATGCTCAAATCGGCCTGCCGGGCAGCGTTGTAAGTGACTGCGCGGGTGCGGATTTGAACTGAAGTCTCCAGCCACTTGGCGAGCCCGGAGGCGTGCCAATGTAGGATGGTTCGCTTGAAGAACGGACGGCACAGAAACATCACCAGCCAGTCACGGTAAAGCGCCGACTTTTTGCCCGGCGCGGGCACGTAATAGAAGTTCTCCACGCCATGCCGGAAACGGACGTAGATGGCTTCGAGGCAGTACCACAGGAGCAGGAGCAGCTTCGCGGGCCGGAAGTCTCCGATGTCTTCCAGTTGCTTGGAAACCCGGGCGTTGACGTGGTAGCACTCGACGCCGAACGGAGACGCGGCCTTTGCCTTCCCGCGCCGCCGGTCGCCCCCGAGGCCATGCAGGAGCAGTTGCACCATGTAGCTTTGCCCATGGTGCGGCGGCGGCGTGTGCGCAAAAACCAGCAGCTTCATGCAACCTTTCCTGGCCTTTCCTGGCAGCGATTCGTCCCGAGAGCCGGTGTGAGCCGGCCGGTTTGGAGTCCCGGCTACAGCCGGTTTCATGGCTGCGCCGCCTGGAGGCGGGACTCCAAGCCCCGCCCGGCGCGATGCCAGTGACTGCTCGCATCAACTCCGAACCGCTGCGCGTCGAGGCGGGCGACACCGTAACGCGAATGCGGCCTGACGGGAAAGCGAATTCCAAGGGCGCCCCGCGGGACGCGGTGGGACGCTTCAACCAATCCTGCCAGTCCGGACTCAGCCCAGCACGCCGCGCACGAACTTGCAGTTCGCTTGGTAGCTTTCGAGCATCGGCGCGCCCGGCGGCACGGCCCCTTCAATCTGAATCCAGCCGCGATAGCCGATGTCGTCCAGCGCCGCGCGCACCTGCTTGAAATCCACCTTGCCCTGGCCCAGCAGCGCGCCGTTTTCCTTGAAGTGCATCTCGCAGATGCGCTCGCGTCCGAGTTGGCGGATTTCATGGTAAATGTCGTAACCGCGATCGTTCGAGTTGCACAAGTCGTAATAGACCTGCACCGCCTTCGAGCCGACCCGCTCCAGAATGTCCAGATGCTCGGCGGCGCTGAGCCAGCTTTCGATCCCGAGCACGACCCCGGCCCGCTCGGCCCGGGACGCCACCGCCTTCAGCCGCTTGAC
>CAZJTM010000098.1:0-20686 GCA_964548925.1 uncultured Verrucomicrobiota bacterium
AATTCTCATTTTGACGATGTCAATCTTCGCCGGGTGAGGGCACCCGGCCTACAATTGGGCGGTTTTGTGCGGATGTAGGCCGGGTGCCCTCACCCGGCGACCCTATCTGCTCCATAGTCAGAATTGCTGGTTGCCCATCGTGCGCGGCTTGCCCCGCAAGCTCCGCCTTGCCACACTGCGCCGACATGAGCATTCGCCACCCGACTACGCCGCCTGCCAAGCCTTCGGCATGAAGATCGCCTTTACGCCTGTTGTGTACGAACACGCCGCCCGGTTTGTCGGGCGCACGCCGTGGGAGGTATCCCGCGACGCAGAGTTGATGTTCGAGGGGCATCGGCGGGCCTACTTGGAATATCACCACCAGGTCATTGCGGTGGGGATTGACATCTACAACCTGGAAGCGGAAGCCTACGGGGCAAGGGTCGAGCGCTGCGAGGGCAACGCCATCCCCGCCATCCACGAACCGCTGCTCTCGTCGTTGGAAGACGGTCTTGTGCTCAAGCCGTTTGACCCCGCACGCGACGGGCGGATCGCCATGCTCTTGAGCGTGGGGCAGCGGTTGAAGCGCGCGTTTCCCGACGCGGACGTGCGCATCCCCGTGGCCGGGCCGTTCTCCATCGCGTTCAACCTGCGCGGCATCTCGAATCTCTGCGAGGATGCCATCACCCGGCCCGAGGACACGGCGAAGATGCTGATGCGGCTGGCGGAGAACCAAGCGGTGTTGTGCCGTGCGATTGCCGCGGCAGGTCTCGAGGTGGCGTTTTTCGAGTCCGCCGCCGCGCCGCCGATTCTTTCGCCGCGCCAGTTTCGCGAAGTCGAATTGCCGGCCCTGAAGCGCATCCTGGAAGTCGCCGCCGAATGCGTGGGCCACCCCGTGCCGTGCATCATGGGCGGGAACACGTTTCCAATCCTTGATGATCTGCTTTCCACGGGCACGAGCTATCTGGCCTGCAACGTGGAGACGAACCAAGCGGCCTTTGTGGCGCGCGTCTGGGAGACGCATCCGTATGTGAAGCTCCGGGTGAATCTCGATCCTGGCGTCGTGGCGTGCTCCGAACCCGAGCGCATCTACCGCGGCATTGACCGCGTGCTGGAAATCGTGGGCGACCGGACCAACTGCGTCATGGGCACCGGCGCGCTCCCGCTGGAAACTCCGCCGGAGAACATCCGGCTCATCCGGGAATACTTGGAGAACTAACCATGATGACCCATCGAGGTTCAGCCCGCAGCGGCGGCTCAGCAATGCATTGCCATTTGTTCCACGATGTGGAAGGCGGCGCTCTGCCGAGCCGCCGCTACGATCCTGCAATGTCACGTCGGAGCTTTCTGCGAGGCGCGGCGATGGCCGTGGGAGCGGCAGCGGCGAGCCCATTGATCGTGCCCGCGCACGTGTTGGGCGCGGATGGAGCTGTATCTCCCAGCAACCGCATCACCATTGGCGTCGTCGGCACAGGGCGGCAATCGGCTTACGCCAACATCCCTGGCTTCCTCCAAGAGCCGGACGCCCAGATCGTCGCGGTGTGCGACGTGGACTCCTGGCGCATGGAAAAGGCGAAGAAGCAGGTCGAGGACTTCTACGCCAAGCAGAAGGGTTCTGGCACATTCAAGGGGTGCGCCACATTCCGCGACTGGCGCGACCTGATTGCGCGCAAGGACATTGACGCCGTGATGATCGCCACGCCGGACCACTGGCACATCCTCATGGCGATGGCCGCGCTCAAGGCCGGCAAGGACGTGGCGTGCGAAAAGCCGCTCACGCGCAACATCGCCGAAGGCCGCTTGCTGACCGACACGGTGAAGAAGCTCGGGCGTGTGTTCCGAACCGACAGCGAGTTCCGCTGCAACCGCGCATGTCATCAGGCCGTGACGCTCGTCCGCAACGGTAAGATTGGCAAACTCCAGCGCATCCTCACCGCCACGCCCAAGGACAATACCATTGGCCCGCAGCCGGACATGCCCGTGCCGGCGGAGTTGGACTACGAGATGTGGCTCGGTCCCGCGCCGCAGAAGCCTTACACCGAGAAGCGGGTTCATCCGCACCACGAGGACAAGGGCCGCCCGGGCTGGTTGATGATCCGCGATTACGCCGACGGCATGCTCGCCAACTGGGGCGCGCACCTGAACGACATCGCGATGTGGGCCAACGACACCGAGCACACCGGCCCGATCGAAATCGAGGCCGCCGGCAAGTATCCGCCGGCGGGCAATCTGTGGGACGTGATCCAGGAATTCGAGGCACACTTCCTGTTTGCCAACGGTGTACGCCTGACGTGCCAAACCACGGGCAAGCCGCTCATGCGGTTTGAAGGCACGGAAGGCTGGGTGCAAGTGGTCTATCCCACTGAGATCACTGCGAGTGACGAAGCCTTGCTCACCTGGAAACCCGGCCCAACCGACATCACTTTCCCGCTCAAGAAGAGCGAGAAGCGCGATTTCCTCGATTCTGTGAAGTCACGGCAGCCGCCGATGTACACCGCCGAGGGCGGGCATCGCAACGCCTCGCTCTCTCACCTCGCCCTCGCTGCCGTGGACGTGGGCCGCAAGCTCAAGTGGGATCCGGTCGCGGAGAAAGCCATTGGCGACGACGAGGCGAACACGCTCCTGCAACCCAAACCGCAGCGCGCCCCGTGGGCGTTGTGAACGAGGCTGGTGCTTTGGCCGCCAATGCCTGCAACTATGCGTTAACAACGCAAATGACTCCTGAACTCCCGAAATAGGCGACTCCGAATCAGCTTGACGAGACGTTGTCTTTGCAACAAACTCGTCGCCGTTCATCACGAAACAACTCTATGAATGCCAACTTGATGCTCAAAGCAACGGCGATTGTCGGCGGGGTCTTCCTCAGTTTCTCGATCCAAGCCGGCACGATTCTGCAACCCGGCGATACCATCTATGCCATTGATCTTGACGTGGGTGTGCCACCCACATCCCCGGCGGCCGAAGGCGTGGTCAATGTCATTGATGGAAATAGTGGCACCAAGTACTTGAGCACGGGAAACAACTGGTCAGGCTTCATCGTCACGCCAGGCGCGTCCTTGGTGCATAGCATTCGCTTCACGACCGCGAACGACGCCCAAAGCCGTGACCCTGCGTATTATGTGCTATACGGCACGTACTACCCCATCAACAGTACGGCGCAAGGGACGGGCCTCGGTGAATCATGGACCAAGATTTCGAGCGGCCCGCTGACCCTGCCAGCGACGCGGCTCGATTCAAGCACCGTCATCAACATTCCCAACAATACGGCATACACTTCCTACAAGCTTCTCTTCCCGTCGCTATACGGAACCACGGATTTGATGCAACTCGCGGACGTGCAGTTTTACTCGGGCACTGATGGCACCGGGTCGAGTATTCTGAGCGCGGGAAATCCCATTATTCCAGTGGACGCAACTGGAGCGGCGGGCAGCAGCCGCCATCCCGTCGCAGAAAACCCCGCCAACCTGCTGGATGGCAACACGGCCACCAAGTACTTGAATTTCGGAGAGGTCAACAGCGGATTTGTGGTTGCGCCTCAATCTGGTGCCAGCACCGCGATCGGCCTCCAGCTCTGGACCGCCAATGACCAGCCCTCTCGCGACCCGGCCGGCTTCTCGCTGTATGGGATCCGGGGCGGCATTGACCCTCTCACGATGAACAGCACGGGCGAAGGCGCATGGACGCTGATTGTGTCGGGGTTGCTCAACCTCCCCGAAGCTCGCCTGACGGCGGGAGACATCTTCTGGTTCGACAACGACCAGAGCTACGATGCCTATCGTTTCGTGGTTACAAGCGTCCGCGATGAAGTGGCAGCGAACTCGATGCAGTTTTCGGAGTTTCAGCTCTACAGCATTCCGGAGCCGTCCACCCTTGGGCTGGTGGCCTTGGGCGGCTTGATCGGCGGGATGCTCCGTCGCCGCCGCAGTTGATTCGCCCCCTTTTCCCGCACGGCCCGCAGAGAAGTCTGCGGGCCTTTCTATTTTCCGGCGTAGGAAGCGTTGGAAACGTCCCCCCGCGACTTCGCTCTTGGTTCTCGCCAATAAAGCGACAGCCTTGGGTTGCCGTACACCCAACGTCCGATCAAGCCCTCAACAATGCAGCATGCTGCTTCAGCCATCGCTCGGCCTGCCGGTATGCGGGGCAGACATCCTCGACCAACCGCCAGAAGCGCGCGGAGTGGTTCATTTCCCGGAGATGCATCAACTCATGGAGGATGATGTAGTCGCGCACGAATGGCGGCGTTTGGATCAGTCGCCAGTTCAGTGAGATCGTTCCGCGGCGGGAACACGAACCCCAGCGGGAGCGCTGATTGCGCACCGACAACCGCCGCACGGTCAATTGGTGGAGCACCGCGCACTCGGCCACGCGCAAAGGCAGTTCCCGCTCCGCCAACCGGCGCAGGTGTCCCTCCACCACCGGCCGCAGATCGGATGCAAGACTTGACACGGCGAGCTTCTCGGAACCGAGGCAGACTGCGGCCTCGATGCCCGTTTCCGCCACGAGCCTCACCAGTTCACCGCGGAACAGCACTTCCGAGCCCAGCCGCCATTCCGCAGCGACCGAGGAGCGAACCGCGTGTCGCTTCAGTTGCTCCTCAAGCCAGGCAAGATGACGGCTCACGAATCGCCATGCCTCCGGCACCGAACCCCCGCGCGGCACCGTCACGCGCGCCGCTCCGTCCGGGCAAAGTCGGAGCACATACCGGCGAGCGCGGGGATTGCGGACCAACCGGAGCGGAACCCGCTGCCCTCCCACGTCCAACCCCACGCCGGCCGGCGGGCTTGCGAAATCAAGCCGGGAACGCATGCATCCTCACGGCACGCACCAGCGGCGACGCCTCCGCAATCAGCGGCGCGGGAGTTGCCGAAGCACCCCCCTCTCGCGCCACGCGACGCCTGTTACTCATCTGCAAGCCACACCGGCTCTGGATTCCATCCGTCATCCCCGGGAGCGTTGCACGCGGCACCCCAAGTAGGCAAGCTCTGGGCGCATCTTCGCACCACCGCCGTGGTGGAATGGGCATCCTCCCTGTTCGCCATCGGCAAACACTGAAAACCTCCGACTTGCAGGCCAGCCGACCAGAAATAAACCGGACGCCCCGTCTCACACCCCAACTCCATCGCGCCGGGGTCAAGTCGCGCATGCGATCTTTCCCTTGACCCGCGCGGATCGCGGGAGCATTGTCACGGCGTTCATGAGCACAGTACTCACAACTCAATTCCTGGCGCGAGCGGTCACGGGTGTTGTCATTGTACCGCGCAATCGCTGCATGTCCTGGCACTTTGCCATGGATTATTTGCCTAGCGGCAGGCAGGGGGAACGACGCTGAAATAACGAACCTGATCTTCCCACCCTGCTTGCCCGATGGTGAGCAGGGTTTTTTGTTTCCGTGAATGCGATTCAAGCCATCCCGACCCAGCGCACGCTGACGCTGTTCGGCAGCCTGCGAACGCTGCCGCGCCCGGCGTGGGTGCTGTTCGCGGGCACGTTCATCAACCGCTTCGGCGGGTTCGTCGTGCCGTTTCTGACGTTGTATCTCACCGGGCAGGGCTACTCAGTGACGGCGGCGGGATTGGCCGTGAGCGCGTACGGGGTCGGCAACCTGTTTGCCTCGCTCGTCGGCGGACACCTTGCCGACCGGTTGGGCCGGCGGAAGACTATTGTGCTCTCAATGCTTGGGGCAGCAGCGACGATGCTGGCGCTGTCGCAAGCGCACGGCTTGGCGATGATCGTCGTGCTCACGTTCATTACGGGCCTGGCCAGCGAGGCGTATCGGCCCGCGAGCGCCGCGTTGCTCACTGACGTGGTACAGCCAGAACAACGGCTGACCGCTTTCGCGGCGCTCCGGGTGACGCTGAACGCCGGGTTTGCGTTCGGTCCGGCCACGGCGGGCCTGCTGGCATCTTATGGCTTCATTTGGCTGTTCGTGGGCGACGCATTCACCTCGGCGCTGTTCGGGTTGATCGCATTGCTCGCGCTGCCGCGGGTTGCTCACCGCTCGGCCAACGGCGACGCGAGCTGGAGAGAGGTGCTGACCGTGCTCCGCGGCGACCGGTGCTTCCAGCAACTGCTGCTGGCGAACTTCGCCGTGTCGCTCGTGTTCATGCAGTTCGCCTCCACCTTCGGCCTGTTTGTGACGCAACTGGGCTTCTCCGCCGCCACGTATGGAGTGGTCATCTCGCTGAACGGCGCGCTGATCGTTTTCTGCGAACTGCCGCTGACGGCCTTCACGCAACGCTTTCAACCGCGCCGGGTAATGGCGCTCGGCTACGTGCTCATCGGCCTCGGCTTTGCCGCGAACCACTTCGCGCACACCGTGCCGGCGCTGGTCGCCTGCATGGTGGTGTTCACGCTGGGCGAGATGTTCGCGCTGCCGATGGCGTCCGCCTACGTGGCCGACCTCGCCCCGCCCCAAATGCGCGGGCGCTACATGGGCATCAATGGCATGACCTGGGCCGTGGCACTGATCCTCGGTCCGGCGCTTGGAATGAAACTGTTCGCGCTGCATCCGGTAGCGTATTGGGCGAGCTGCGCCGTCCTGGGCGTGCTGGCGGCGGTGGTCATTTCGATCCCGACAGGTGCGCGCCATAACAGATCCAACACTGAGGTCCTACTGGAGTGACTAGCCCGGATGTTTCACACCCAAACCGCCGGGTGAGGGCACCCGACCTACAGGACCGGGGTTTGCGTGCGGTAGGCCGGGTGACCTCATTCGGCGAGGTGTTGGCGATTCAATCGAGGTGTGAAATACCGGGGCAAGGAGCCCGCCCCGACCGATGAGCCTGAAAGGCCCTCAGAACGTCCGCCTAGCCCGCTGCTCAACTGCTGGGTTCAACCCGCTGCCAAGGCAGGCCAGGACGCAGGTGGCTTCCGCGTTTGAAGGTGCTGTGCCGACACACCGCCATAGGGTCTTGAAACAGCTTTCGGGGAATTACTTTGAATGCGTTCAGTGTTCCTCAGATACTCCGCGCCATGACGAAACGGTCACCCTCACGGACGACCGCTGCCGCCGGATTCCCGACCAGGGGCCGGCAGCATCTTCGTTCTACCAGTCTGTCACCCACGGAGCAGCGCAACCCACGTTCCCTGAAGCTGGACCGCCTTTCCGTCGGTGAGGCGGTGGCGTTGATGCTGGCCGAGGAGACACGCACGTTGCGGGCTTTGCGAGCGGAGCGGCGCAACATCGAGCGTGCGGTGGAACTCATCGGACGCGCGGTGAAGGGCGGCGGACGCTTGCTGTACCTGGGTGCGGGCACGAGCGGCCGGCTTGGAGTGCTGGATGCCAGCGAATGTCCGCCGACGTTCGGTTGCCGGCCCGGGCAGGTGCAAGGGATCATTGCCGGCGGACCGGCGGCGCTGTCACGTAGCATCGAGGGCGCGGAGGATGACGCCCGCGCTGGGGCAAGCGCGATTCGCGCCTGCCGGGTGGGGCGACGCGACGTGGTCGTGGGCATCGCGGCCAGCGGGCGGACGCCGTTTGTGTGGGGTGGATTGATCGAGGCCCAAGGTCGCGGCGCGAAGACCGTTTTGGTGTGTTTCAATCCTTACTTTCAAATCCCACGCGCCATCCGGCCGCATGTGGTGATTGCGCCGAACGTGGGGCCGGAGATTCTCACCGGTTCGACAAGACTCAAGGCGGGCACGGCGACCAAACTCCTGCTGAACATGTTCAGCACCCTGGCCATGGTCCGCGCCGGCAAGGTGGTCAGCAACCTGATGGTGGACGTGCGGGCCTCGAATGCAAAGCTGCGCGATCGCGCCACGCGGATCGTCCGGGAATTGGCCGGCGTGGATTACCCCGAAGCGGAAGCGGCGTTGCGGAAATCCAGGTGGAACATCCGCGCCGCGCTCAGAAGACTGGCGACCTAAGCGATTTCATTGGCCGGCCGGCCAGTGGCGCAACGCGGCGGGCAACAGCGTGGAAACCACACTGGTCAGTTGGTTCTCAAAGTTCTGGAACCGCCCTTGTTGCAGCCAGATGACCAGGAAACGTCCGAGTCCCGCCGTCAGTGCCAACAGCAACGAACCCATGATGTAAAGGCCGAAGGCCTGGGGCGGGTCCGGCATCATCACCCGCGGAATGCCGTTGTAGAGCACGACTGCGGTAAGGATGATGCCGAGGGCGTAGGTGGCCCACGGGCTTACCGACGGGAAGGCGTCCAACAAGCGCAGCGTCCAAAACGGCCCCAACCCGTAAGCCACCGCCGTGAATGCCTGCGGATAGGTGTGTCGCCCGTGAAACGTCTCGCCTAGGTTCTTCAGCATCTTCGCCCCGAGGAATAGGAGGGTCAGGTTCACGGCCAGTTGGACCATCTGGAAGCCCACCGCCTCGGGCAAATCGAACTTCTTGATGGCCACGACCTCCCCGCGCCAGTCGCCCCAGCGCATCATGCCCCACGCCTCGGCGACGGAGGTCACCAGGAGCAGCGGGAGCACGTAGCTCAGGAAGATGACCTTGACGCTGCGCTGCGCGAGAGCAATTTGCTCCCACGTGCGCAAGGGCTCCAACAGCAAGAGAACAGCCTTGATCATGGGCCGAAAGAAATACCTGCCAACGAACGCTCTGACAATGAAATACGCCGCGCGTTCACAAATACCTGACGTGGATTCAAGAAAGCCAGCCACAGGAACGCCGAGAGCCGAGTGCGCAGGTCAGCGGATTCGCTGCGACAACACCCGCAGACAAGGCGGTCCGCAGTCCTTCCCCACGCCTCACTCGACTTGAATTCGGTAGAAGACGCCGGGCGAGGGGCCCGGGTTCGGATCGTGATAGCTGTTCAACGGCGGTGTGGCGGGCAGGTTTGTGGCCACGGGCTGAAAAGCGGCTTCCAGCGAGCCGCTCTTGAGCACGCGGTATATCCGGTTCGACCGGCTGCCCCATTGCAGCAAGAGGCCCTGATCCGCGCCCGAGTAACTGGCGCGCGAAACACGGAGGAACGATTGCGGGTCCTTGGAGTCGGTGCCGGCAATGGCTTCCTGCCAGTTCGGAACTCCGTCCTGGTCATCGTCGAGATGCGCGTAGCGGCTGTTCCAGATGACCACCTCGGCTTGCGAGTGCGTCTGGTGAACAACGCGCACGCACCAGCCGTAGTGCCCCTCCGCGCTGCCGGGGTTGCCGTCGGCGCCGCTCCGGCTCAAGCCGGACGCCAGCAGGTTCGTGCGGTACGCAATCACTTCGTTCGTGCCCACGAAGGAGCGCGTCGCGATGATCGTTTGCAGCGGCGTGCCCGCTGCGTAGCCATCGCCCAGCACGCCGTAAGGCCGGGTGGAGGGCAGGACCACGCTGGCGTCCCACTGCCAGGTTTGCCAGAGATGGGCGCCGAGTTGCTGGAGGCCGGGGTAGTAGCCCCGCGCGTCGGAAAACTGCGGCGCGGCTGGTCGCCCGGCGAAGTCCGCCTCCTGAAAGGC
Source organism: uncultured Verrucomicrobiota bacterium (assembly GCA_964548925.1). GTDB lineage: Bacteria > Verrucomicrobiota > Verrucomicrobiia > Limisphaerales > MWDV01 > MWDV01. The sequence continues at coordinate 9,388 of CAZJTM010000098.1, forward strand.
GAACGGCGGCTTGAGATGGTAGTCCATCGTTGGCCAGCGGCTGAAGGGCGCGTCACGCATGGCCCCGCGGCTGAAGACAATGCCGCGTTCGTTCGCAACGCCGCGCGCGAGCCAGTAGGGGTCCAGGTCCGGCTCCGGGTGCGCGTCGACGACCAGCAGTTTGCCTTTCGGCCCGAAGGACGGTGGCTCCGTGAGATAGTCCGCGATGCTGTTGTCGCCGTAGCGATCGTTCTGATACCAGATCAACAACCCCGGGTTCGCCGGGCCGAAGCGAAACCGCGCGTCGCCCAACGCCTGGTCGTAACCGCCGGAGGCGCTGGTGTTGCGCCATTGAAGGTAGTAGTGGTGGGAGAAGGTGGAACCGGTCTGCCCGCTGTTCCGCGTCCAGGGTGATTTGTAAGTCCAGAGGTTGTTTGCCTGCTCGGCATCGTCCGCCAGCAACACCTGTGCGCCGGTTCGGACGACAATGTCATCCACGAACGGACCATCCCCCTGGATGTATCCATCCGTGGTGTAGCGAAAGCGCAGTAGGAGGTTCTGACCGGCGAACGCCGCCAGCGAGAGGGTTTGGCTCTGATAATTCGGATAGGCGCCGCTTCGACCGTCAAATCGAGCGAGGGTTTGCCAGGACGAGCCGCTGTTGACGGAGACTTCAACGGAGAAGAAGTCGTAACCCGCTTCCGTGTCATAGGCAGATTGAAACTCCAGTGTGGCGCCCGCGGGCGGGATGGAAAGTGGCTGAACGAGTGTCATGCGAGCGTCGGCAAGAAAGTCGTTTCCACCCCACCATTGGGATTGACCGCGCGGTTGCACCGGCAGCGGGAGCGCGCCATCCGGAAGTTCAATCTTCACCCCGCGCACCAAGTTGGTCGAAGCGGGAAACCGGCTGGCTTGACCCAGGTTCACGGAATAAACCTTCGTCGGGTCACTCACGATGAGCGGTTGAAGCCAGCCCCATTGATCCAAATGCATCGGGTCCATGGCTTGGGGCAGGAAGCCCAGCGGAAAGCCCACCCAACTGTCCGCCATCAGCGTCCAGAAGCCCGCCGAGGTCTGCCCGTCGCCGTAAGTGTAAAGGTCCATCGCGCCGAGGTTGTGGCCGAACTCGTGGGCCAGCACGGCGATGCCGGCGTTCTCCGGCATCATGATGTAACTCCAAGCGAACACGCCTGGCACGAGTTGATACGGCGAGGCCAGGCTCCAGGAATGCGACCACAAGCCACCCTCGCCATAGCTCGTCCGGTTCAGCAGCGCCGGATTGTCCTCCTCACCCAAGCCCGCGTGAATGATCCAGAGCCGGTCAATGTAACCGTCGCCGTTTTGATCGTAGGACGCCCAATCGAATCCCGGATAAGCGGCCTTCGCGCTTTGGAGCGCATCCACCACCAACGTCCGCACGTTGCCGCCGCCGGGGATCGCGCCGTGGTTGGCGGGCCGTTGCGAACACGACCGCGCGCCCGGCAGGCTGTCCCCGCCGTAATACCAGACGGAGTTGGTCACCTTCACCCAGCCGAGGATCGCGCCGGTGAGCGTGTACGCGCCGCCGGACAGATCCTCATAGTAATCGCGCACCGACCGGCCCATGTAATCCTCATGCACGACCGAGCCGTCTTGGCGGGCGTAGTCGAAAACCAGGCCGTTCCCAAAGATGATGTTACTGTAATAGCTCGGCCCGAAATCGGGCACCCAGACCATTGTCTCGCCCGGGTCGTTCGTGCCGGGCGGACGGGCGATCTCGTTATGCAACGGACCGCGGTAGGTGAAGTTCGTCGGGCCCGTGATGCCGTGCTTCTGGGCGAAGAACTGCGAGGCCGCTGCATTGCCGAGATTGCTACCGTCGAACTCGCTCTCGTCGCACCGGCCCAACGGATCCCAAGTCGAGACCCCCGGCGTCCAAGTGAAGCTGTTCGTGCCGGCAAACTCAACCAGGATCACGAGAACGCGATCCGCGCCGCTCTTGCCGAGCAATTCCGTACCCTCGCCAAACACGCGCCCGGACGCGTCCTTGGTGCGCGATGTCCGGCGGGCTTGTTGGATTTGGAGACGCTGCTTGATCCGGGCGCGTTCGAGCGGATTGGGCTGGTCCGTCTCTTTCATAAACTGCCGCATCGCCCGTGTCGAAGTTGATCCGGAACCATCCACAGGCGGACTGGCCCACACAACCGAGGGCGTCACCACACTAAAAGTCATGGCCAGGAGCAAGCTCCACCTCAAGACCTGGGCGCGAACGTCACGCACCTGTTCCGCCACGGAAACCGAAGGTACAACCGCGCACAATGGGCGCCTCGCATGCGGCCCAGCGAGGCTACGGAAACGTCCAACCAGGCGAAAAGAAATCGCCAAGGATAACTTTGGAATGGTCACGAGCGTGATCGTAGCGACCCCGGTGTCCCGGTCAATGAAATCGGCGAAGAGAATGCATCCGTCCCCAACCAGTTCCGCATCGGCCCGTCCCCACTCAACCGCGTGGCAAGGTACCGGCTGACGCTTGCCAGACGAACGCTGACATTACTTTGGGACGGCAAATCCCATTCAGAAGGTGTCGGGGCTTGACGATGCCGAACAGTAGAGCCGACTCTCATCGCCAGCGCGGGCGAATCGGCTTCGTTGAGCCAGACCGGCTCTGGTGGTGGCGGGTGCGCGGGAGCGCCTAGGGATGGAAGGCAGAAATGCGATGATGAATTCAAATACGCTGACAAGACGGCCAAACAAGGCGCATTTCAGGCGCATTGCCCGCAGGCCGGCCGGGGCGCTGTTTCTCCTCGCATGGGTGACCGGCGCGGGGTCGGTGGCGGGCGATGTTCCTCCGGTTGGCAACGCCCCGGCCTTGGCGGACCTGAGCATCGAGCAGTTGGTCAGCTTGGAGGTCGCTTCGGTCTATGGCGCGTCCCGCTACGAGCAGAAGGTCACCCAGGCGCCCTCGGCCGTTTCGGTTATCACCAGTAACGACATCAAGAAATATGGACATCGCACGTTGGCGGACGTGCTCAATAGCGTGCGCGGCCTGTATGTCTCCTCCGATCGGAACTACTCCTACGTGGGCTTTCGCGGCTTCCTGCGGCCCGGCGATTACAACACGAAGGTGCTGCTCCTGGTGGACGGCCACCCGCTGAACGACGGCGTCTATGACTCGGCTTACTATGGCCACGAAGCCGTCGTGGACGTGGACATGGTTGACCGCGTGGAGGTGATCCGCGGCCCGAGTTCTTCGATCTATGGCAGCAGCGCGTTCTTCGGAGTCATCAACGTGGTTACCCGGCAAGGCGCGCAATTGAACGGCGGCGAAGTCTCCGCCACCGCCGGGAGCTACGACGCTTACAGCGGACGGTTCGCCGTCGGGCGAAAGCTGACGGACGACGCGCAGTTCCTGCTTTCCGGCACCGTGTACCACAGCGAGGGCGTGGACCACCTGTACTATCCGGAGTTTGACCCGCGCATCAGCGGCGAACCCCGCGCGGCGAATAACGGCGTGGCGGAGGGATTGGACGGCGAACGCGCGTTCAAGTTGAACGGCAGCCTCCAGTGGCGCGACTTCACCCTGGCGGCGTTCTACACCGACCGGGAGAAAGACATCCCGACGGCGTCGTATGAAACCGTTTTCAACGACGGACAGGAACGCACGAGCGACCGGTTGGGATTCGTGGACTTGAAGTGCGACCACGAGTTTGAGAATGACTCGCGGCTGATGGGACGGGTGGGTTTCGACTTCTACCGTTACTCCGGTCTGTGGCCTTACGATTACGCCGCACCCGGCGACCCGCCTGACTTTGTATTGGCCAAGGACCACACGAAGGCGGACCGGGTGACCGCCGAACTCCAGTACACCGCACGGTTGTGGGATCGCCATCGGCTCATCCTGGGCGCCGCGTTCCGGGAGAACCTCCGGCAATTCCAAGATTCCTATGATGACGTGACGCCGCGCTACTATTGGAGCTTGGACGACCGGACGACGCGGGACTTGGGACTCTACGCCGAGACGGAGATCGGGCTGCTGACGAACTTGGTGTTGAACGCCGGGCTCCGCTACGACTACTTCTTTGAGAGCTTTGGCGGCACTTGGAATCCCCGGCTCGGTCTGATCTACAATGCTTGGGAGGGTGGCACCTTGAAAGCCCTCTACGGGGAGGCGTTTCGCGCTCCGTCGGTTTACGAGCAGTATTACTACCGCCTGACACCCCCGCTGGAACCGGAAACCATCCGGACATACGAGCTGGTCTATGAGCAGTACCTGCCGAAGCATTACGGCTTCAGTCTCGGCGGCTTCTTCTACGAGGTGGACGGCCTGATCACCGAGGAGGTGGGCCTCGGCCCCGGGGAGGTCTCTTTTAGCAATCTGGAGCAGGCGCGGGCCTGGGGCGCGGAAGGCGAGGTCAGCGCCAGGTTCGATGGCGGTCTGTCGGCCCGGGCGAGTTACGCCTTCCAGCAAGTGGAAGACACCACCACCAGCGAACGCCTCTCCGCCTCGCCGCAGCATCTGGCGAAATTGAACGCCAGCTATCCCCTGCATCGCGACAAGGTCTTCGCGGGCTTGGAACTGCAGTACACCAGCCGGATGCGCACGCTGGCGGGGAACAACGCGGATGACTTCCTGCTAACGAATGTCACCTTGTTCGGCCAGCGGTTGTGGAAAGGGCTGGAAGTCTCCGCCAGTGTTTATAACTTGTTCGACGTTCATTATGGTTACCCGGGCGCCGTCGAGCATTTGCAGGATGTCCTTGCGCAGGATGGGCGGAGCTTTCGCGTGAAACTGACCTACCGGTTCTGACCGATGTCTCCGGCTCCGCCCCACCCCACCCCGCGATCCACGGCGGCTCGCACGGGCACGGACAGAAGGCCGCACCCGTGCTGCCACCAGGCAGATGTGGGTTGTCCGGGCGATGAAACGCAGAGACGCCAAGGACGCAGAGTTCCGCACAGCCGGGGCTTCTCCGCGTTCCTCCGTGTCCTCTGCGTCTCCGCGTTCCGTCGGCCTACCCGCAGTTGCGGCTGCGGCGCGCTGGGGGGAATGGCGGCGGTTCTCCTGCTGCTGTTAAGCGTGGCCGACGCCCCGGCCCAGACCAGTCCGCCATCCGAGCTTCAAGTCAAGGCGGCGATCGTCGTGAATCTGCCCAAATACGTGGAGTGGCCGGAGCGGGCCTTCGCCTCGTCAAACAGTCCCATCGTGCTCGCCGTGCTGGGTCCCGCGAGTCTGGAGGAGGAACTGCGCAAGATGGTGGCCGGCAAGGTCGTCGGGGGACATCCTCTGGAGTGCCGACGGTTGGAACCGGGCCAGCCGGCGGCCTTTGTGCCGCACGTGCTCTTCGTCAGCGGCTCGGAGCCTGAGCCGGCCAGAGCCGCATCCCGCGCGTACCTGGGACAGCCGGTGCTGACGGTGGTGGATGGTCCGGCGGATCGCGCCGAGGGCACCGTCATCACCCTGGTTCGCAAGGACAACAAGGTTCGATTGGAGATCAACGTGGCCACCGCAAAAGAGGCGGGCTTGAGCATCAGCTCCAAGCTGTTGAGCGTGGCTGACGTGGTGAAAGGCAGAACGAAATGAAGTTCCTGAGCGCCCTGCGCGATCTCTCCATCCGCCGCAAGCAGATGTTGGTGATCATGCTGACCAGCACGGTCGCTCTGCTACTGGCCTGCGGCGCCTTCACCACCTTCGAGGTGCTCAAGTTCCGGCGGTCGTTGGTGGAACGCGTCGGCAGCCTTGCGGTCGTGTTGGGCAACAACTGCACGGCCGCCATTGAGTTTGGAGACGTGGTCGAGGCCACCGCCACGCTGGCGGGAGTCCAGGCGGAATCCGGCATCGTCGCCGCCTGCGTCTATGATGGCAACGGGCAGGTTTTCGCCACGTATCAACGCGCGGGACTGCCCCGCCCGTTCGTGCCTCCCCGGATGCAGGCCGCCGGGGCGCGCTTTGAAGGCGGCTTGCTCCATTTGTTCCGCGCGGTCGAGCAGCGCGGGCAGCCCGTCGGGACGATCTACATCGCGTCCGATCTTCAGGAATTGCCCCGCCGTCTCCTGGCTTACCTCGGCGTGTGCGCTTTGGTCTTTCTGGGCGCCCTAGCGGCGGCATTCGGGCTTTCCAGCCAACTCCAGCGTTTGGTTTCCGATCCCATCCGGCAGTTGGCCAGCGTGGCGCGGAAGGTGGCCAAGGACAAGGACTACGGCGTGCGTGCCGTCAAACAGGGCCGGGACGAACTGGGGTTGTTGGTGGACAGCTTCAACGAAATGTTGGCGGAGATTCAGCAACGAGACGCCGCCCTGCAAACCGCCCGCGAGGAACTGGAACGACGGGTCGAGGAACGGACGGCCGAACTGGCCCGGTCGCTTTCGCTGCTTAATGCCACCCTCGAATCCACCGCCGACGGAATCTTGGTGGTGGATCAGCACGGTCAGGTGACCAGCTACAACACCAAGTTCGCGGAGATGTGGGGGCTTCCCCGCGAAGTCCTGGAGTCCAAGGATGATGACCGGCTGCTGAGCTTGGTGCTGGCGCAATTGAAGGACGGCCCGGCCTTCCTGGCCAAAGTCCGCGAGCTCTACGCGCACCCGGAGGCGGAGAGTTTCGACACGCTCGATTTTCTGGACGGCCGGCGGTTCGAGCGGTATTCCCAGCCGCAACGTTTGAGCGACAAGTGCGTCGGGCGCGTCTGGTGTTTCCGCGACGTTTCGGAGCGCAAGCGGGCGGAGGAGGCGCTGCTCGAATCGCAGGCGCTCTACCACTCGCTCGTTGAGCATCTGCCCGCGGGAATCTTCCGGAAGGACTTGTCCGGCCGCTACGTCTTCGTCAACTCCTGGTTCTGCCGGCTCAAGGGCCTGAATGCCGAAGAATTGCTGGGCAAGACTCCGCACGAACTGGCGGCCCACGAAGTAGCGCGACGCGGCCTTGAACCTTCGACCGAGCCGCAGGAAACGCGGTTCGCGGCTCAGGACGCCAACCACCATGAGTTGATCCTGCGAACCGGTCACGAAATCGAGTTGGAGGAAGAGCACCCGGGCGCGGAGGGCCGGAAGACCCACCTGCGGGTGGTCAAGTCGCCGGTCTTCGGTTCGGACGGGCGGATTCTCGGCAGCCAAGGTTTGCTGTTCGACATCACCGCGATCAAAGAAGCCGAAAGCCGGCTGGCTGAGGCGCACCGGGAGCTTGTCAGCGCCTCGCGTCGGGCCGGCATGGCCGAGATCGCCACCAACGTCCTGCACAACGTCGGCAACGTGCTCAACAGCGTCAACACCTCCGCCGGCCTTATCGCCGAAAGCGTCCGCAGTTCGACCGTCTCCGGCGTCACGCGGCTGGCGAACCTGCTCGCCGGGCACGCCTATGATTTGACGGGATACCTGAGCCAACCGGGACGGGCGGATCAAGTGATCCGGTACCTGCAATCGCTCGGGTCGCAACTGGCTGCGGAACGGACGACGATCGAGGCAGAAACCCAGGATCTCCAGCGCAACGTCGAGCACATCAAGGAGATTGTTGCCATGCAACAAAGCTACGCCCGCACCTTGGGTGTCGTGGAGTTCCAAGCCGTGGCCGAACTGGTGGAAGACGCGTTGCGAATGCAGGCGGCCACGCTCGCCAAGCAAGGAGTGAAGGTCGTGCGACAATACGAAGACTTGCCGCCGGTCGCCCTGGACCGCCACAAGGTGCTGCAGATTCTGATCAACCTCATCCGCAACGCCCAGCAGGCGCTGCTCGACGCGACAGTCGCGGAACCGGCTCTGACGCTGCAAATCCGACGCGTGGGAGAGGATCGGTTGAAAGTGGTCGTGACCGACACTGGCGTGGGCATTGAACCCGGGAATCTGACGCGCATCTTCTCGCATGGCTTCACCACCCGCGCCGGCGGCCACGGTTACGGATTGCACAGCGGCTGGCTCGCCGCCCGCGAGATGAATGGATCGCTCTCGGTTCAGAGTGAGGGGTTGGGGCGCGGCGCGACGTTCACACTCGAACTGCCGCTTGTGACCCGGCCCGCCGTCACATGAGCCATCCACCCCGGTCTCGCGGCGCCGACCGCCGGGTGTCCGGCAAATGAGCTTGCTTCGCCACGCCGTTGGTTTACTCACATAGCACGACGCGACCGACACCGTCATGCCGCCACAACGCATTCTGATCGTCGAAGATGAGGCCCAAGTCGCCCGGGTGCTGGAATCCCACCTCCGGCGGCTGGGCTACGAGGTGCTCGGCGCCGTGGACAACGGCGACGCGGCCCTGCAACTGGCCGCCACCCACGCGCCCGCCCTCGCCTTGCTGGACATCGAACTGCCCGGCGCGATGGACGGTTTCGCCATCGCCGAGCGGTTGCTGCGCGACTTCGACATCCCGTCCGTGTTTCTCACCGGCCGCGGCGATGAAGACACCTTGGAACGCGTCCGGAAGTCCGGCTCCTTTGGCTATCTGCTCAAGCCCTTTCGTGCCGAGGAACTCAAGGCGGCCCTCAATCTCGCGCTGCTGCGGCACGAGCGTGAGGCGCAACTTGCCCAGGTCGAGCGCTCCTTCTCCGCGGCCATCCGCAGCATTGCCGATGCGGTGATCCTCACGGACAAGACAGGCACCATCACTTTCCTCAACGTCGCCGCCGAGCGCTGCACGGGTTGGCCAGCGGCGGACGCGGTTGGGCGCAAGCTCGACGCGGTGTTTCAAGCGCGCAACGGAGGGCAGCCCCTGAAGACGCGCGCCTGGTTGAAGCAAGCCACCGCCGAAGCCACCGCGCCCGAGCCGCCGCGCGAGTGGACGCTCCTCACCGCGGACAAACGGGAACTACCCATTGAGGTCAGCGTCGCGCCGATTCGCGACGAAGCCCGCGGCGTGCTCGGCGCGGTTTTTGTCTTCCGCGATATCACCGAGCGCAAGCGGTTCGAGGTCGAATTGAAAAAGTCGCAGGCCGAGTTGCGATCGCTGGCGGGGCACTTGGAGGTCGTGCGCGAGGACGAGCGGACCCGCATCGCCCGGGAGATTCACGACGAACTTGGGCAGATGCTCACCGGCTTCAAGATGGACCTGGCCTGGCTGGAAAAGAAACTCAGCGAACCCAAGCCCGGCGAACCTTTTGCCCTGCTCGTGAAGGTGCAATCCATGTTTAGCCTGCTCCACAGCATGGTGCAGACGGTCCGGCGGATTTCGGCGGAATTGCGGCCGGGCGTGCTGGACACCCTGGGCCTCGAAGCCGCCGTGGAGTGGCAGGTCAACGATTTCCAGCAGCGGACCGGCGTGCGCGGGGTCGTGACCGGCCACTTGCGCGAGGACGCCCTGACGCGCCCCGCCGCCACTGCCTTGTTCCGCGTGCTCCAGGAATCGCTCACCAACGTCGTGCGCCACGCGAAGGCCAGCCGCGTCCTGGTAAATCTGGAGGAAGCGGACGGCAAGGTCACGTTGCAGGTCAGTGACAACGGCTGTGGCATCGCGCCGGCGGACGTCCGGAAAGGCGGCACCTTCGGCTTGCTGGGCATGCGCGAACGGATCGCGGCCCTCGGCGGAGAATGCGATATTTGCGGCGAACCCGGTCGCGGCACCGTCGTGCGCGTGCGCGTGCCCGTGCAGCCGGCGGCCGAACCCAAACCATTATGATCGAAATCCTGATTGCAGACGACCACGCCATTGTGCGGCGCGGTTTGAAACAAATCCTCGCGGAGACGAAAGACATCGTCGTGGCGGGCGAGGCCACCAATGGCCGCGAAACCCTGGAGCTGGTGCGCCAGCGAGACTGGGATGTCCTTGTCCTCGACATCACCATGCCCGGGCGCAGCGGCCTGGACATTCTCAAAGACATCCGCCAGTTCCGGCCCGACCTGCCGATCCTGGTGTTGAGCATGCATGCGGAAGAGCAATTCGCCACCCGCATGCTCAAGGCCGGCGCCGACGGCTACCTCAACAAGGAAAGCGCGCCCGAGGAACTGGTCAAAGCCATCTACAAGGTCCACGGCGGCGGCAAATACGTCAGCCCGGCCCAGGCCGACCGGATGATCGGCGCGATTGCCGGCGACCAGTCGGAGCGTCCGCACGAAGTGCTGTCGGATCGCGAGTTCGAGATTCTGTGCCTGATCGCCTCGGGCAAGACGGTCTCGCAAATTGCGAAGGAGCTTTGCCTCAGCGTCAAAACGATCAGCACCTACCGGGCGCGCATCCTGGAAAAGATGCGCCTGAAGACCAACGCCGAACTCACCCACTACGCCATCAAGAGCGGGTTGGTGAACTGAGCCTTGTCCTGCCGCTGAAGCACCAGGCCGGCACGCCGGGCGTAGGACAGGCTTCCAGCCTGTCTCCATATTCCGCTCGTGCAACTACTGTGGGAAACCTTTCGAGCTTGTTGCTACGAGTGGCTGACAGCATTCGCTTCAGTTGGAAACAGGCTGGAAGCCTGTCCTACGAGAGGGAAACGGTTGCGCCGCCTTCGTCCCGTCAACGCCCCAGCACCTGCAGGAGTTGTGCGGCCTCCGAATGGCCGGGGTGCAACTCCAGCGCCCGCGCTGCGGCGGCGCGGGCTTCCGCGCGGCGATTGAGTCGAACCAGCACCGTCGCGCGGGCATAGGGAATCTGAGCGGAGCGGTTGTCCAATGATTCTGCACGAGTGAGACATTCAAGCGAGGCGGCATCCTCCCCGGCGGCGGCGTAAGCCAAACCAAGATTGTACCAAGCCCGCGAGTGTTGCGGGTCGAGCTCCGTCGCCTGTTTCAGCGCGGCCAACGCATCCTTGGGCCGGTTGGCCTCGCCGTAGGCCAGGCCCAGTTTGTAGCGCATCTCCGCGTCGCGCGCCGCCAGCCGGCAGGCCACTTCCAGTTCGCGCACCGCCTCCGTCGGCTTGCCTTCCATGCTCAAGCCCACTGCCAACGCGTGACGAAGCGGCGCCGAATTCCCGTCCCAGTTCACTGCGCGCCGGAAGCAACTCATCGCCGTCGGCAGGTCGCCTCGGTTCAGGTGGAAGATGCCGCGCTGCAATTCGCCGGCGGGTTGGTCGCTGTTGTAGTTCAAGTAGGCGAGCAACTCGCGCCCGGCAGTCGAGTTCGTGGCCACAGTTTCATTCAACGCCCACGCCGCCACCAGCCGCACGCCGCGCACTGGATCGCTCAGCCCTTTGCGGAAGGCGTTTTGCACCGCGACCTCCTCACCACGCGCCAGTGGTTCGAGCGCGCGCAACGCCGCCACGCGGACCATCGCATTCGTGTCACGGGTCGCCGAGACCAGCGCGCCTTGAACCTTCGCCTCTCCGATCCACGGCCGCAGCATGTTCGCCGCGACCGCGCGCCAGTAAAAGTTCGTGTCGCTGCCGATCATTGCCAGCAAGCCCTCCACCGCCCCACGCTCCCCTGCCCT
>CAZJTM010000099.1:0-20633 GCA_964548925.1 uncultured Verrucomicrobiota bacterium
GTTTCGGCAAGCGGCGATCCGATTGGGACGTCGTTTTCCCCCTCACCCGTCCTCAGGACACCCTCTCCCCCACCGGGGGAGAGGGATGGGGTGAGGGGGCGCTTGTGTTCGCCTTGTGTTGTTGAGTTGATTCGCTGTTTCGCCGCCAGCCGGCGCATGGCGTTTTCCACCATCACCACCGCGCCGTCCACGATGAGGCCAAAGTCAATCGCGCCCAAGCTTAACAAACTCGCCGCGATACCGGCCTGCAACATGAAGTTGGCCGCGAACAGCATCGAAAGCGGAATCGCCGCCGCCACGATCAAGCCCGCCCGCAGGTTGCCGAGAAAGGCGAACAAGATGGCGATCACCAGCAACGCGCCCGCCAGCAGGTTGTGTTCGACGGTGCGAATGACGTTGTCCACGAGGTCCGTGCGGTCGTAGAGCACCTCCAGCTTCACGTCGGGCGGGAGGAATTGCTGCACTTCAGCCAGCTTCGCCTTGAGCGCGTGTGTCACCACCGCGCTGTTCTCGCCCATGAGCATGAAGCCGAGGCCCAGCACCGCTTCGCCGCGGCCATCGGCTGTCACCGCGCCGCGCCGGATTTCGTGGTCCTCCTGCACGGTCGCCACGTCGCGCACGCGCACCGGCGTGCCGTCGTGGCTGCTGATGACGATGTTGCCAATCTCCGTGACGTTCGTGGTCAATCCCACGCCATGCACGAGCAGGGATTCGCCGCCGCGCACGATCTGGCCGCCGCCGACGTTGTGGTTGTTCGCCTCCAGCGCGCCCACCAAGTCCTCGAAAGTCAGCCGGTATTTGATCAGCCGCTCCGTTTCCACAACGACGTGGTAATGCTTCTCGAAGCCGCCCCACGTGTTGACCTCCGCGACGCCGGGCACTTTGCGCAACTCGGGTTTCACCACCCAATCCTGCAACACGCGCAGCTCCGTCTGCGTGCGGTTCGTATCGGTCGAGCGCACGATGTAATGGAAGACCTCGCCCAGGCCCGTGGCGATCGGCCCGAGTTGCGGGCGCTCCAAGCCCGCAGGCAATTCCACTGTCTGCAAGCGCTCGGTGATGAGCTGCCGCGCGCGGAAGATATCCGTGCGGTCGTCGAAGGTCGCCACGACTTGCGAGAGGCCGAACTTCGAGATGGAGCGCACGTTTTGCAGACCGGGCAGGCCGCTGATGGCCAGTTCGACTGGCACGGTGATCTGCGCCTCGGTTTCCTGGGGGTTGAGCGCGGCGGCCGTGGTGTTGATTTGCACCTGCACCGGCGTGGTGTCCGGAAAGGCGTCAATCGGCAACACCAGCAGGCTGCGCGTGCCGACGACCCCGAGCGCCGCCGCTAGCACGCAGACGAGCAGGCGGTTCTTGAGGGAGAAGTGGATGAGTTGGTTCAGCATGGAAAGCAAGTGGTTGGTGGTGCTGGAGAACTATCTTGCCGGAATGGCACTTGGGTGTTACCCGTATGGGCGTGAAAACATTGACCATCAAGCTGGAAGAACACCAGGACGCTTGGCTGGAGGCGCAGGCGCAGACGTTGCGCCGGTCGAAAGGCAGTGTCCTGCGCGAGTTGATCGCCCAGCGACAGCAAGCGGCGAATGATGGTACTTTGGGGCAAAAGCTGCATGATTTGTGCGGTTCGCTGAAGGGATCCCGCGATTTGAGCACGCGCCCGCTCAAGGGCTATGGCCGGTCCTAAGCTTTTGTGCGACACCGGACCGCTCGTGGCGTTTCTGTGCCGGGAAGATCAATACCACCTCTGGAGCAAGGGGCAGTTTCAACGCATTGAACAGCCCGTGGTCACGTGCGAGGCGGTGATCTCGGAGGCGGTCTTCCTGCTGCACGGCGATGGCTTGCCGGTTGATCCATTGTTTGAGGCCATTGACCGCGGCGCGGTGCTGGTACAGTTCTCGGCGGAGGAACATTGGCCCGACTTGCGACGGCTGCTGAACAAGTACGCGGACCTGCCCATGAGCTTTGCGGACGCGTGCCTGGTTCGGATGGCCGAAGTGGCCGGTCGTTGTCAGGTTTTCACCACCGACCGGCATTTTCGCCTTTATCGTCGTCATGGTCGTGATGTGATTCCGTTGCTTGCGCCGTTCTGAGTTCAATCCTCCGCGCAGCCCGCGCCGAGGCGCGACATGAGCATCGCCGACTTGAGGGCGAACGTGTGGTTTACCACCACTTCCTCCTGCGGCTGCAAGCCCCCCAGAATTTCCTGCCGCCCGTCGAACCGCGCGCCGAGCGTCACGGCGCGCGCGTCGAGCAAGTCCGCCGCGAGCTTCACGAAGACGAACGGCCTGCCCTCCACACGCTGGATGGCCGCCGGCGGCACGAGCAGCGACGCCTGGCCTTCGCGCGTCAGGATGCGCGCCGTGGCGAACATTTTGTCCTTCAGCAGACCTTCCGGATTTGCGAACTCCGCCCGGGCGCGGGCCAGGCGCGTGCGATCGTCCACCGCGGGACTCACCCACGTCAGCTTGCCGGTGAACACGCGTCCCGGCAGCGAATTCACACGCAGCTCCACGGTCTGGCCCGGTTTCACCCGCGCCAACGCGGACTCCGGCACTTGCAGCATCGCCCAGACGGTCGAACGATCCACAACCGTGAAGAGCGGTTTGCCGGCCTCCACCAGCGCGCCGCGCACGGCCATGCGTTCCACGATCTCACCCGCAAATGGCGCACGCACTTCCATCAACACCTGTTCCTGCGGCTTGTCGCCCAGTTCGTCTATCTGCTCCTCGGTGAAGCCGAGCGTGCGGAGTTGCTGACAGGCCGCCCGGTGCGTGGCCTCGGCCTCCTGCAAGGCGGCTTCCGAGGTGACGCGCTCGGCCCGCAGCCGGCGCTCGCGGTCCAGCGTCTGGTGCGTCAACACCGCGCGGGCGACCGCCTCGGCAATGGCGGCGGACCAAATCTTCGCCACCGGTTGTTTCTCCTCGACGCGGTCGCCGAGGTCCACTTCCACGGTTTGCACGATGCCGCCCACCGGCGCGGCGATCTGTGCCAGCTTGTTCAGGTTGAAGCTGACTTCGGCGACACACTCGACCGCATCGGCGATGTCTCCGGTTTGCGAAGCCACCGTCTGAATGCCGAGGATGCGCAAAGAGTTGGTCGAGGGCAGGCGCACCTTGAGGCTTTCGCCGGCTTCGAGATGCGCGGCCAGGTCCGGTTTGCAGATGGCGCACTCGGCTTCGGGCACGCCGTGTTCAGCGCACATTGCGACGCCGTCTTTGGTTTCACTGTGTCCGTGGCCGGCATGGTCATGGCCCGCGTGGTCGCCGGGGTTGGGCGGTTTGCCGCAGCCGGTCGAGAGCAGCATTGCGGCAATCGCCCAGGAAAAGCCTTCAATGAAGCGTAGCGGCGTCTCGGTAGCGCGCCGCGCTTGTTTCGGAGACGGATCATGGCGGCGCTCTACTGAGACGCCGCTACGAAGGCGAGGGTCTTGATTCTTCATGGATTGCTTAACTTGTTGGTTAAAGGTTTGTCGGCTTGCGGTTGGAGCAACGCTTCCAACTCCGCTTGGGCCAGGTTGAGTGCGAGCAGTTTTTCCAAGTAGGCGAGCCGGGCTTCGGCGGTGGTGCGCTGCGTGTCCACCAAGTCCATGAAGCCGAACTTGCCTTCCTCGAATCCGGTTTGGACCAATCGCAATGCCTCGGCCGCCTTCGGCAGAATTCGCTCGCGGTAGTTGGCCACTTGCCCGGCGGCCGTGCGATAGCGTTCGCGGGCGTTGACCCAGTCGCGTCGCAATTGTTGTTGGACGCCCTGCAACTCTGCTTCCGCCACGCTTACGTTGGCCCGCGCCTCTTGCTGTTTGCCCTTCCCCCGGTCAATCAGCGGCAGCGGCAGCGAGAAGCCCAGTTGGACGATGGACTCGTCCGTCGCGCCGATGCGGCCTGCGGCGACGCCCACCTTCACGTCGGGATACGGCTCCAGCCGCGCGCGGCGGAGTTCCAGTTGCGCGCGGTTCACGCCGGCTTGCGCGGCGTTCAGGCTCGGATGATTGGCCAGGCGCTCCAAACCCGCTTCTTCCAACAGACCCGCGTCCGGCGCCTCGGCCAGCGTGCCCGTCAGCGAGGCGCGGCTCAGGTCGGGCCGACCAAGAAGCGAGGCGAGATGTTGCCGTGCGCTGGCCAAATCGCGCTGGAAACCCATCCATTCCGTCCGCACCTGTTCCAACTGCACTTCTGCCCGCAACTGCTCTTGATACGCCGCCGCCCCGGCGTCCACCCGCTTCCGCGCCGTGGCGGCGGACGATTCTGCCACCGTCACCAGTTGTGAAGACACCTCGACCATTCGCTCGGAAGCCAGCACGCGGAAGAAACCCGCCTTCACGTCGCGGGTGATTTCCGTCCGGCGCAACGTCAGTCCCGCCTCCGACAGTTTCACGCCCGCGCCGGCAATCTGCTTGTCCAGCGACTTCTTGCCCGGATACGGCAACGCTTGCGCAATGCCGACCGTCTGCTTGGCGTCCGAAAACCCGCCGCGCCCGCGCACCGGCCAGTCTTCAGCGCTCAACTCCAATTCCGGATTGCTCCACTGCTTTGCCTGGTAGGCACGGCCGGTGGAAGCCTCCACCCGCGCGCCTGAAGCCCGCAGTTCGGGATTGTTTTCCAACGCGAGGCGGATGGCGCCTTCCAGCGTCAGGACGTTTGTCGCCACGCTCGACGATGGTGGTGGGGCGGGCGAGTCAGCCCCTTGGACGGCGCATCCGAGGAAGAAGCCGCCAGCGATTGCCAGCGACCAAACCAAGGAACGGAAAACACCGGAAACAGTTCTTCGCTTCATAGATTTCAAACTCAACGCGGACAAGCACCTCGTAGACCTCACGAGTGGTTGGCTCCAAAGGAGCGTGCGGGGTGTGCCGACACCCCCCGACGGAGAAGGAGTCCCGCACGGGACTACTCAGGAAGCGATGGATGGTGCCCGAGGCGGCCGGGCCGTGCGATGGACAAATTGCCAAGGCCGACAGCGCGCGGGCGGAGACTCCGAAGCAACCACCGCTGCGCCAATCTGCGGCCTGGGCAGCGGAGCTTCAGAAACGGGAGACAGCCAAACGAGGAAAAGAAGCGGTTGGGGGGCAAAGGCGGATTGCTCTTCAGGCCGGTAACTCCCCTCTTCCACCGCGCCGCAGCCATCGCTCTCACAATCGGGCGGAGCGGTGGTTTCCGCTTCCACGAAGCAACAGGTCTTCAGGAAATCAAACCCCGGCACGCCCTCCAAGGTGCAATGCATGGCCGCAAGCCCGTAAAGGGCCAACGTCAGCATCGCGAAAGTCTTGGTGAGCCGGCTCACGGCGTATAGATTACCCACCGACGGGAAGTGTTCAAACCTTATGCAGCATTGCTGTCTCGGGGCGGCGTGTCCGCAGGCTGCGCCGCGCTGAGGCCGCCGAGGCTTTTGCGGATGGCTTCACAGAGGGTCTGGGGCGAGTAGGGCTTGGGCAGGAAGAGAATCCCGTTCTCCAACAGGAAGGAGGTGTCTTCGAGTTGGTTGCTGTAGCCGCTGGTCAGGATGACCTTCGTTCCGGGATGCAACGCCATGACCTGTTCGGCCAGTTCGCTCCCCGTCATGCCGTCGGGCATGATCATGTCGGCCAGGAGCAGGTCCACCTTGCGCCCGCGTTGCCGCAGGGCTTCGAGTGCCGCCGGGCCCGACCCGGCCTCCACGACCTCGTAGCCCGCGCGCCGCAAGACGCGGTTGGCCACATCGCGCAAACCGAGTTCGTCCTCGACCAGCAGCACCGTCGCCGTCGCTCCACCGGCGGGCACCGGCGGGAGCGCGTGTCCATCTTCCAACGCGGTTTCGCCCGCGCTGGCGGCCGGCAGGTAAATCTCGAAGGTCGTCCCCTGCCCGACCTTGCTGTCCACGTGAATCCAGCCGCGATGTTGCTTCACGATGCCGTAAACGGTGGCCAGGCCCAGCCCGGTACCCTTGCCAATGCCCTTGGTGGTGAAGAACGGCTCGAAAATGTGCGGCATGACCTCCGGCGGAATCCCGCAGCCTGTGTCCGAGACGCTCAGGCAAATGTGCGCACCCACGCCGCCGCCCGAATCCCCGTGGCTCGTCGTGCCATCCAAGTCCAGATGCCGGGTCTCCAACCGCAGCCGCCCGCCCTTGGGCATCGCGTCGCGCGCGTTGACCGCCAGATTGAGCACGACTTGCTCCAGCATGTTCACGTCCGCGTGGACATGGGCGGGCCGGTCTTCGCGAACGATGTCCACCCGTACGGCCTCGCCCACCGCGCGCCGGAGCATTTTCGCCATGTTGGCGATCACCTCGTTGAGGTCCAGGTCGCGCGGCTGCAAGACCTGTTTGCGGCTGAACGCCAGCAATTGCCGCGTGAGGTTGGCCGCGCGCCGGGCCGCCTGGGAAATCTGGCGGAGCGATTCTTCGGTGGAGGAACCGGGTTCGCAATCCAGCAGGAGCAAATCCGCGTGGCCCTGCACGACCGCCAGCACGTTGTTGAAATCATGCGCCACGCCCGCGGTCAATTGGCCGACGGCTTCGAGCCGCTGCATCTGGCGCAACTGCGATTCCAACTCGCGCTGCTCGGTCACGTCCTCCGACACGCCCGCGATGCGATACACCTGGCCGGATTCGTCGCGCAGGGAAAAAGACTGGTCGTGAATCCACCGAATGGTGCCATCGGGCCAGACGATCCGGTAGTAGGCATCGTATTCCCCCGACGGCGGGAGCGATCCCAGCATCTGCAGAACGCGGTCGCGGTCGTCCGGATGCACCGCCGCGAGCCACGCGTCGGGATTGCGATACATCTCGCTGCATGGCATGCCCCAGGTCTTTTCAAAGGACGGGCTGATGTAGATCATCCGGTGCTGGCGCGGGTCCACCAGCCAGAACACTTCGCGGAGGTTGTCCGTCAACTGGCGGAAACGGCCCTCGCTCTCGATCAACGCATCCTCCATTCGCTGGCGGTCCGTGATGTCCTCCGCCAACACCAGTCCCGCGCGGCGACCCTCGAATTGGATTTCGCGCGAGGTCAGCCGCACCAGAACGATCGAGCCGTCCTTCCGGCAATGCCGCCAGACGCCGGTTTGCTGGGCGTCCGCCGCGGGACGCACAGCGCGCAAGACAAAGTCCGGCACGTCGGCCGGCGGGCGGATGTCCTGGAGCGTCATGCCGAGAAACTCCTCGCGCGACCAGCCGTAGGCCTGCACCGCCGCCTCATTGACCTCCAGGAAGCGCTGCGTTTCCAAGTCGAAAACCCACATCGCATGGGGCGTGGCCTCGAACAGCGCGCGGTAGCGCTCCTCGCTGCGCTGCAACTCGGCTTCCATCCGCTTGCGGCCCGTCACATCCCGCTTGACCGCGATGTAGCTGACAATCTTCCCTTCGCCATCGCGCACCGGGGAAATTGTGGCTTCCTCGAAATAGAGATGGCCATCCTTGCGCTTGTTGATGAACTCGCCGTTCCACACGTCGCCGGCGCAGAGGGTTTTCCAGAGATGCCGGTAAAAGCATTCATCGTGACGGCCGCTCTGCAGGAGGCGCGGATTCCGGCCGAGGACTTCCGCGCGGGCGTAACCCGAAATCCGTTCGAACGCCCGGTTCACGTATTGGATCTCCGCCTCGCTGTTGGCAACGATGATGGCTTCCGGGGCATGCTCCACCGCGCGCACCAGCGCTTCCTGGGAGAAGGGGGTTCCGTCCGGGCGCGATCCCGGCGGTGCCGCCGGCGGGTCTTGACGCGCCGGGCCGGCTGCGCCGGGCGATTCGCGTGAGGATTGGTGTTTCATTCGCGTCAGGGTTCGCCCGCGAGCCGTTATTGGGGCGGGAACAGCCGCGCCAGCAGCGGGGGCAGTTCTTGCGGGATGCGCTGCTTCGCTAGGAACGCCACCGCGCCGCATTTCAGGCTGGTCTGACTCCACATCTCGCTCGCGTGGGTGGAGATGATGGCGACCTTCATCTCCGGAAACTCGCGCTTGAGCGTTTCGGTCGCATGCAAGCCGCTCAACACCGGCATCTCGAGATCCATGAGCACCAAGTCGGGACGCATGGTGCGGGCGGCGTCCAGCGCCTCTTGCCCGTTGTGCGCCACGCCGACGACTTTCAGGCGGGATTGCGTTTCGAGCCAAGCGCACAGGGACTTGATCACGGCCGGCGAGTCATCCGCCACCAGCACGCGGAGGCGCGGCAACCGCTCGGTGCCAGTCGAGAGGTTTTCCTTTTGGGTCATGTGCCCAGTATGCGCGGAATGCGCGGCGATGAACATACAGGAAAACCCTGAGTCGCCTCGATGCCGTGGGACAAGCTTCCAGCCTGTCTGAAACTTCAGCGGAGGACTTCTTCGCTCGCGCGCAGGCGACCAACCCCCGCGCCACCGAACGATGATCGGTCGGGCAGAATATGGAGACAGACTGGCAGCCTGTCCTGCGACACAGCGCCCGCGCCCGTCCCAAGCGCCCACCGCAGGGGAACAACTGAGAATCTGTTGAACAGGTATGTTCGGCGTCCCGGCTTCAGCCCGGGTCACTCCCCAACCGCTCGAAGACGGGACTCCGAACTCCGGCGCGGCGTTGCGAAAGCTTGCGGAGGACTGCGGGCGGCGGTTAGGTTGCGCGCCAATGCGCCTGCTCGATCGCTATCTGTTGCGCGAGTTGCTCACCCCGCTTGGCTATTGCCTGGGCGGTTTCCTGCTGCTCTGGATCACCTCGGACCTGCTGCGGCAACTCGAGGATTTCCAAGCGGCGAAGCTGCGCGCCTGGGAGGTGCTGGAGTATTACGTGGTGACCTGCCCGGAATTGCTGGCTACGGTGCTCCCGATGGCGTTGCTGCTGGCGCTGCTGTACGCGCTCACCAACCACGCCCGTCATCACGAGATTTCGGCCATCCGCGCGGCGGGCGTGGGCTTGTGGCGATTGGCGCTGCCGTACTTCGCGGTGGGCCTGGCCGGCGCCGTGGCGCTCTTTCTCCTCAACGAACTCGCCGCCCCGCAAAGCGCGGAACGGGGCGAGCGCATCCTGCGCCGGCACGCGGCGAGCGCAAACCAGGCGGCCAACCCATCCCTCGTGCGCAACCTCGGCTTCAACAACGCGCCCGAAGGCCGGATGTGGTACATGGACGCCTACAACCTCAAGACCCGGGAGATGCTCGGCCCGCAGGTGGAATACACGTTGCCCGACGGCTCGCTCCGCTGGCTGCTCGCCGCCCGGGCGGTGCGCACCAACGACACTTGGGTCTTCTACGGGGTGAGGGAATTCGCGGACGATCCGCGCGTCAATCCCTTGCTGGTGCCGTCGCGGGAGGCCGCCGCGCTGGCGGTGCCGCAGTTCACTGAGTCGCCGGAGCAGATTCGCAGCGAAATCAACATCAGCAACGGCCTGAGCCTGCGCCGCGCGCGGCAGGCCGACATCCCGATCGTGGAGTTGCTCGATTACCTGCGGCGCCACCCCCGACTGGCCCGCGTGGAAGACGCCCACTGGCTCTATACCAAGCTGCATGGCCGGCTCGCCGCGCCCTGGACCTGCCTGGTCGTCGTGTTGATCGCCATCCCGTTCGGCGCGGCGTCGGGCCGGCGCAACGTCTTCTTCGGCGTGGCGGGCAGCGTGTTCATCTGCTTCGCCTATTTTGTGATGCTGCAACTTGGCCTGGCGCTCGGCGCCGGCGGCTACCTGCCGGCGTGGTTTGCGGCCTGGTCCCCCAACTTGATCTTCGGCCTCACCGGGGCCTGGCTCACCGCTAGGGTCCGGTGAAAGGCTTCTCCCAGATGGAACCTTGCGCATTCAGGACCATGAACCCAGAGAGGCTCCCCATGAATTCGAAGCGTTCAAGGAATGTCGGAGAGCTTTTCTTGGACGCTTGGAATCCCGGGAAGGCATCCGAGGATCATGGAGAGAATTTCCAGAAGGGTCCGCACCTTGGACCTCTGAACCGTAGCGGCGGGGGGGGGGGGGGGGGGCCCGGGGAGACCAATCTTCCCCCCCTCAACTTTGGCGGCGCTCTGCCGACCCGCCGCCATGCTAGGATTCATTCGGAGACGCAGGGTGACTGGCGTCACGGGGGTGCGGCATGAGCAACGAACTGGCAGAACTGAAAACGCGGCACGCGCGGTTGATCTTGCTCCGCGAACTCAGCCGCGCCGCGGGCGACGCGCCCACGTCAGCCGCCGCGCTCGACCTCCTGCTGCGGGCTGCTGTCAAGGAAACCCGCGCGGACGCTGGGTTCATCGCGCTGATGAATCCAAACACCGGCTACTTGGAGGTGGAAGCCGCGTTCGGGTTGCCCGTTGGGACGGGCGAACTCCGGCTGCGGGTCAGCGAAGGCGTGGCCGGCTGGGTGACACGCAGTGGCCGGCCCGCGCGCGTCGAGGACGTGCGGAAGGACCCCCGCTACTTCGCGCTCCGCAAGTCCACCCGCGCCGAACTGGCCGTGCCGTTGGATGTCGGCGAGCAGGCCCGCGGCGTCTTCTGTGTGATGGCGGATCGCGTCGCCGCGTTCAGCGCCGCGGAGGAAGAGTGGCTGTTCGCTTTGGCCGACGAGGTCGCGCGGCTGATCCGCCGGTCGTGGAGCTTCGAGCAGTTGCAGCTCAAGGCGCGGCTTTTTGAGACGCTGGCCTCGGTGAGTCAGGCCATTCACTCAGCACTCAACCTCGACGACGCGCTGCGCGTCATTACCCGTGAAGCCCGGGGGCTGATGCAAGCGAAGATGTGTTCGCTGATGCTGTTGGACGGAACCCGCGAGTGGCTGGACCTGCGTGCGAGCGCCGGCGCCGGCCCGGCTTACCTGAACAAACCGCGCCTGAGCACGGACGAAAGCCTGCTGGGCGTGGTGGTGCGCCGGCGCAAACCGCTCCAGATCGCCAACGTCCAAACCTCGGGCCGCTATCAGAATGTCGCCGTGGCGCGCGAGGAAGGCTTGGTCGCGTTGCTGAGCGTGCCGCTGGCGCTGGCCGGCGAAGCCGTGGGCGCGCTGAGTGTTTACAAAGGCGAACCGCACGTTTTCTCCAACGAAGAGGTCAGCATCCTCTCGGCGTTTGCGGAGTTGTCCGCGCTGGCCATCGGTCGGGCGCGGCTTTACGAGCGCGTGGTGGACGTGGAAGAGCAGTTGCGCCAGAACGAAAAACTTTCCGCGCTCGGCCTGCTGGCGGCGGAGGTGGCGCACGAAATCCGCAATCCGCTCACCGTGATGAAGATGCTTTATCACTCGCTGGACCTGCGCTTCCCGGTGGGTGACCCGCGCGCGAAGGACGCCGAAATCCTCGGGCAGAAGATCGAGCATCTGAACCGCATCGTGGAGCGCATCCTCGTGCTCGCGCGCTCGGGCGAGCCGAAGTCCGAGCCGGTGAACGTGAACCAGCTTCTCGACGAACTCGGCTTGCTCGTCCGGCACAAGCTCAAGCAACAAAACGTGGAACTCGTCCGCAAACTTGACCCCGCCCTTCCGGCGCTGTCGGGCAACGCCACCCAACTGGAGCAAGCCTTTCTCAACCTCACGCTCAACGCCGTCGAAGCCATGCCGCAAGGCGGCACGTTGACCATCGCCACGCGTGCCCTCGTGACCGCTGAACGTGCTTCCGGCATCCTGCCGGAATCTCAAGATGGATCTGCCGGCTGGAAGCCGGCAGCACGCTCTGTCGCCGTAGCGGCTCGGCATATCGTGATCGAGTTCACCGACACCGGCGAGGGCATGACCGAGGCGCAACGGCGGCAGGTCTTCTCCTCCGTGCTCCAGACGACCAAGCGCAAGGGCACGGGGCTGGGTTTGGCCATCGTGCAGCGGGTGGTGGCGGCACATGGCGGGAAGATCGAAATCAAGTCCCGCCGGGGTCGGGGCACCGTCGTGAGTCTTACACTGCCGGTTTCGGTCCAGAACGCCTGACTTTCGCCGAACACCACCTCCCCGAGCTTATGAACGAAGCCGCAATGATTGGCAGTCCCATTGACGCAATCCCCACGCCCACGCTCGTCGTGGACTTGGATCGGCTCGAACAAAACCTGCGCCGCATGGCGGACTACTTTGCATCGCGTCCTGCCAAACTCCGGCCTCACTTCAAGTCGCACAAGAGCGTGGAGCTTGCTCGCCGGCAACTCGCCGCCGGCAGTTGCACTGGGATCACGTGCGCCAAACTCGCCGAGGCGGAGCAACTCGTAGCCGGAAGTGTCAGCGACGTTCTCATCGCCAATCAGGTGGTTGGACCGGACAAGGCGCGCCGGCTGGCCGCGTTGAACCGGAGCGCCACGGTGCGCAGCGCGGTGGATTCGCTGACCAACGCGCGTGAGCTTTCCACTAGAAGCCGCCACGGTGTCGCCGCAAGTGACCATTCTCACCCATCACCGAGCTCCAACTGCCGCCGGCGGATTTCTTCGAGCAGGGCGGCGTTTTCTTTTCGCCAGTCCTTACGACTGACGATCCATCCAAACACACACAAGCCGACGAAGAAGACGAGGTAGCCAAAGATGGCAAAACGGGCGCCACGGTCGCCGAGGTATTTGATCGCCGCCAACCAGACCGTTAGTCCGCCGCCTGCGCCCAGCGCCAGCAGCAGGGGAATGGCGAACACCGTGTCTTCCTTGCGCCAGAACTGATATCGCCTGGCCGCCGTCGCCAGGAATTCCTGCGCCGGCGCGGCGTAATCCACGCGACCGAACGAGTGTCCTTTCAAAGCCATAAACGTGGCGACGAACACAATGCCCAAGCCGGTAAGGGCGGCGCCCGGACGACCTGCTCTCCCCGTGGCCATAAAAGTCGCGCCGACGGCGAACAGGATGACGGCCATGCCCAGCAACCGCTGGCGGGCCCGTTGATCGCGTACGCGCATCTCGGCGATGAAACCGCCGAGCCTGGCGTCGCTTGAAGGCGTGCCCGCAGGTGCGGTGACGTGCTTGGTCCGATTCTTGAAGTCATCGAGGTTCATAGCTTTCCTTTTCCCACGTTTCCCGCAGTTGATTCTTGATCCGATGGAGTTTCACGCGGACGTTGCCTTCCGAGATGCCGAGCACTTCCGCCATTTGGGCGGTGTTCATTTCCTCCAAGTAGAGTGAAACGAGCAACCGATCCACCGGTGGCAGCTCGGCGATCCGCGCGTAAAGCTGCTGAAGTTCATCCTCCCCGCCCGGCACTGGAGGCTCGGTGAGGTTCGCCTCGACGGCCTGCTGCTCTTCACCGGCGCGTTCCAAAACTTGCGAACGCCGTTTCTCGCGTCGCAGCCAGCCCAAGCAGGTGTTGACCGTGACCCGGTAGAGCCACGTGCCCAGATTTGACTGCCCGCGAAAGGCGTCCAGGCTTTTCCAGACATGGATGAGCACCTCCTGAAAGATATCCTGCCGATCCGCCTCATCGCGCACATAGGCGCAGCAGACCCGGTAGAGCGCGTCACGGTGCTGCCCGATGGCCGCGGCGAACTGCGCTTCTTTTTCACGTGCTCTCATTCAACTGTTAGATGCCGGGCGGGCGGGAATGTTACAACCTTCTCTCAGCGCCTGTCTAAAAATTCCGCGAGGTGCTGCGGCGAGCAGTTTTGGCCGCAGGCAAGGCGGCGAGGCGGAGCATACCCGCAGCGGGCTGGACTGCCGAGCCAACGCCGCTCACGGGCAAAAGATCTGCCGCCCCGGAGGGTATTCGTGGAAACAACCATCTGGCTTCGTTGCTTCTCGGTCACAGGGCGCTGATAGCAATGCTCTCTCGTCGCACCTCGATATCCGGCCCTTTCCCTGAAGACAGCGCCACGCGCAGTTTTCAGAAAGGCTCTCAAGCCGCAACCGAAGCCTGCCAAAGTCGCTGCGCAAGGAACGATAGCCTAGCCGTTCCTGCTGCAAGCGTATTGAAGCGGCGGGTGGCCCGCGGCCATGACGTGGAACTCCGCAATCTGGCCGCGCGCGACGCTCTGGCTGCGCGGCTGAACTGTGATGCGCGGGATGCCATCGCTGCGCAAAGCGAGGCTGTGCAAATTGGCAATGGCACCGGCCCCAACATTACCGAGGCCGGTGCCGCGATTCCCACAGTGGGGCAGTTGCCCATCTACCCCCACGGCCTGGGGCAACCGGCTATTGGCGCAGCCGGAAGAACACTGGTCCCGTCTGCATCTCCAGCGTGACGACTAAGCGGTCGCCGCTGACGGTCGGTGCGTTGGTGACGACGCTCCACATCGGCAGTGCCGGCGGCGGCGGCAGCGCCCCGGTGGACTCGAGCACGAAACCCATGGCGTCTGCGGGCCATGTTACCATTACGCGGCCACCCGTGCGCTGAATGGACAAGACTGGGATTAGTCCCCAATACAACGTACCAACGCCCCCCTGCTGGAAGCCACTGCCGCCTGTTACCGAGGCGTTGTTGGTGTTGAAAGCGAGCGTTGAGAAGTAAACGGCGATCCGCCCCGGCGACTCTCCGGCCAACTCCTTGATTTCCTCGGCGAGCCGGTCCGCTTGCTTCTCTAATTCGGCGCTTTCCTTCTCAAGCAGTTTCGCCCGCTCCGCCGCCAATTCATCCAGCACGCCGGGTTTCTGTTCGCTCAGTTGGCAAAGCTCGTAAACAGGACTTCCCCGCAGACGATTCAGCGATTCCAGCACGGCGATGATTTCCAGTTGCAGCGTCTCATGCAGCCGCCGCAACTGCGCCAGTTCCGCCTCGTCACTGAAATCTAGGTTCGCCCAGCCCTGGCGCAGGATGAAGCCGTGCGGGTCTTCCGCGATCTCCCGCAGCGTCTGGATGTCGCCTGCGTCCTTCGCCCGATTGATGGCGGCGGTCAGCTCGTGAACTCCGCGGCTAAACTTGTTTGGTTTTTCGCGGGTGAAGCCAGTCGCCCCGTTTGAATCCTGAAATGTTGCCGACCTCAACGTCGATAGCGGCTTTGTAAGTTCTGATTGAGATGCCGCGAATTGTGTCGTCGCTTGTGTCGCCGCACATAACTAAAGCAACCACCTCTCCACGTTCGCTAAGAATCGGGGCACCAGAACACCCTTGAAAATGAACATGGCCGGGATGCTCTCCCGGCAACTTGAAGTAATGCACATCACCTTCGGTTCGGAGGTAGGATAGGTCATCACAGACAGTCTGGGTGGAACACAAGATTGACATGTGGGGCATGGTTGGGTGAGGCAACTGTTCAATTTGTGTGTGCCCTGAAAATCCATATTTCAACCCGTGGGCTGGTGTTTCCTGAAGAGTCGGCTTGAACACGGTCCGAGCCGCTCGCCAATGCAACCGCCCATCTTCCCCAAACTGCTCATGAACCGATTCCAGGTCGCGGGGCAATACTCCATAGCTAAAATCCACGATTTCTTTCCTCAATTCGTCGAAAGACCCTCGCTGGAGGAATCCTGGCAAATCCGCCGTTGACACCCGCCCGAGAAAATTCAGCGAAGGAATGCGGTACAATTCCATTCCTTTTTCATCGTCGTATTTCAAATCCAAGGCCCACGCTCCGGTTTTGAGAGTTGCGTGCGAAACAGAAAGGATGAGCCGAAAGCCGCAATAATCAATCATGCAACCTGAAGCATATCCGACAATATCGCTGTTTTCCGCAGACAGGCGCTTGAGCGGAATGCAAGACAACAGGAGTTGCCTCTCATGGGAGTCAGCGCGTATGCATGAAGGGGTCTTCACAGTTTGGGACGTCGGTGAGTGACAAAGGCCATGGCTTTGGCGAGGTTGTCCTCGCCCATGGCCGCTTGGAAGTCAGTCAGAGACTGATGTTGTGGCTTGGGATGAGACGCGCGCCATTGGGCGAAGAGGCTGATGACTAAGCGCCGGAGGATTCCTAGGATCCAGAGGGCATGGGTGCTGCGAACGCGGCAGCGGTCCTCATTAAGGGAGACATCCAAACGCTGGTGGGTTCCGTTTTCGATGCCCCAAGCCAGGCGATTGGCTTGGAGCCAGCGTGCCGCGTCCAGAGCTGTGGAGGGCAAGTCGGTGATGAGGCCCACGGTTTCGTCTTGGCGTCCGACGTGCTGCCGAGTCAGCAAGGCGGCCTGAGCGGCAAAGGGAAAGCCGATGTCCTCAGCCGCCACGGAGCGGCTTCGCAGCGTGCGGCTCTCGGGAACCCCTTTATTCGTCTCGAGGGTGCGGGCCTGGGTGGGCGTTGGCGCCAGAGGGGGAAAAACCCCTTGGCGGGGGAGGAACCATTGTCTCGATGTTCTGGCGCAGGGTGGGCTGATTGTTCTTCACGGTGAGTTGATAATGCGCTCCGTGTTCCATCACCAGTTGCCGGGCGGTTTCATCCTGGGTGTGCAGCGCATCCAGAGCCACGGTGCGACCGGTCAAATCCAAGTCGCCGAAGAGTTCCCGTGCCACCGGAATCTCATTGGTTTTGGTATCCACCAGAGCGCTGCCCAGGTAAAACTGGCTCGGCACGCTTACGGCCGTGAGGATGGCGTCCCCGGGGCCGTGGCGGGGCTCCTTGCCATCGACGGCGATCAGTTCATCGGGCGGTGGTTGCCCGCGCACCTGGGTTTGGATGGCCAGCAACACCTCATTGAGCCGACGGGCATCCAACCCCGATAAAAGCCGGGAGAAGGTCGACTGGCTGGGGGCCGGAAAGTAACCTTCTGCATTGGGTCGAATTCCCAAAGCGCGGCGCTGGCGCTGGGTTAATCGTCGCGCCAGCTTGGCCAGGTCCTTTTGTCCCCGCGGCGCATCGCACAGTATCGCCAGCAGCATCAGGGTCACCAGCGACCAGACCGGATAGGATTCCACCCGGCCACGGTATTCGGGCAGCCCTTTGAAATGCTCGGTCAGCGCCTGGATCGCCGCACTCTTGTGATAGCAACGAGCCCCCGCCTTCTTTTCCACCAGCGCCAACGCCGGCTTGAGATGCTCGGCTTGCAGGCTGCGCCGTCCGTTCTTGACCACTTCACGAACAAACAACCGCTTGGGCTGGTCATGCTGGACGTAGTAATCACGGCGGCAACGCCCCCACCCATCGGTTAACCCCACCTCTACCCAGCCCTGGGCCCGGTACACCGTGCCGTCAAACTGATCGGGGTTCACAAAAGTTTCCACCACCAGCACCGGGTGGCCATAGCGCTCCTGCCAGTCACGGCTCAGTCGTTCCAATGCCAGGCGCAGCACGCGGGAACCCAGGTTGGGGGTATGGGCGCAAGGCAAGATGAGAAAGCGGCTGTTGTTGACCACCAGACTCAAACGCCGGTCGCGCTGAGCTCGGGTCCACCCAATCCACTGGTCGCGGTGCTTCAAATGCTTGGCGGCGGCGCTGAAAAGCAGCAGCGCCAGCCAGCGGCCTTGGGCATCTACAGCCGCATAATACATCTGCTCGCCCACCGCTTTGAGACTGCCCAAATAGTGGTGCTGGCGCAGCAAGCGCTGACATTGCCGTCGCTCCTGGGGGGCGGTGAGCACGACCACCCGGACCTGTGTTAAGTCAATCGGAGCAGTCGCCAATCCCTGGTCGGACGAGAGTTTCTTGCGTTTCACGCCCCCGACCTTAAAAAGTTCGGAGGCAAATGTCCCGTCAAATCTGCGTCATCCCTATGTTCGCGGCCTCACGACCCTTTCACGCATACGCGCTGCATGGGAGTTGCCTTTCTCAATGGAAACGAATTTGGGTTTTGCGCGGCTCATTTCAGTTGGCTACCAAAACCACCGTCAGACTGACGCATTCCCTCGTAAGCTTCTCATTCACTCAACAGCAAAACGCTCGGGGTTGAAGTCATACATAGAACATTCCCAAACCCACTGGCGACACTGGCGCGTGAGTTTGAGCTCGCTAGCCGGATCGGAAATGAACGCAATCTCCAAGTGACTGTTCGTCTGTCGCACCAACGCTAGACGATATGCAGCGCCCTTTTGCCTGGCAACCGCCTCTTCGTTGCTGGTCAGCGTGAACGCCTGCCCTGCATAATCCAGTGATTTTACTTCGACAAACACGTCTTCGTTCTCCGGCGTCCGACCTTCAATGTCGTAGCCAAGGTTCTGTCGGCTGACATCCTCAACTTTCCAGTTCCACGCTTGCAACACTGCGAGAACTTGCTGCTCGGCGCTCCGCCATTTCTTCAAACTGACTTGCGCTCCTAGGTGCTTGCCGGAGCCTCCCGCTTGCGGCGACTTCGATGGTGTCGGTGAGTTGTTTGGAAACAGCTTGGCCGCTGTGGTCGGGTTGGTAAGAGCGGCAAGCATTCGCGGCAACTCGCCTGTGCTGCCCGGCTTCTCCGCGAACAAATCCCGGAAATCACGCGCGAGCGGCTTGCCGGTAGTGCTGGCCTCAATCAGCGGGAGCGGCAAATCGGCCACTGGCCAGAGCTTCCACGCAACGTTGATGTCCTTGCTCTGAATCTGCTTCGTGGCGTGGAGATTCGTCAGGTGAGCTACAACCTCCACTGCCCCACCGAGGGACGGCGCTACGGCGGTCAGGCCACGCGACAGATCGCTGAGACTCGCCTCTCTGGTGCCAAGAAACTTGAGAAAGCCGGTCAACCCCTCGACACCCTCGAACTCACGCGGAACAGCTTTGATTCCTGACGCCACCGCCAACTTTGAAGAATCGGTCGCGTTCAACCACGGTGGCCGACACAACAGGCTCGCAAACCGCCCGCTTGCGGCCTGCTTGATTGCGGCATAAAGCTCGGTCTTGAAAACACGTCGCTGAAAGCTCGCCATGCGCGGATCGGAAATCGGGACGAGCGCCGCCAAGAGCCTTGTGTTCGCTGGCAACGAAGGGTTGTCAAGGCACTCGCCGACCAGATCAATGATCAGCTTCGCCACCGCTTCAGTTCCTGCCGCGGTGCGGTCGTCCAGAATAACGCGGGTTCGGGACGGGTCGGTCGAAATGTCACCGTTGATCTTGAACGGGAAACCCGTCGTTTCGAGTGTTGGCAGGAACGCATGAACAACTGCCTGCTGTTCCTCAAGACGCGCCACGCCTGTTTCATCATGCACAAACGCCAAGGCGATGCCGTCTCGTTCGATCACGGTCCAGTTTGCCGCGCCTTCGGAAGTAGTTAGCCAAATTGACCGCGCTCGCGAATCCACCGTTTCACGCCGTACAGTGACAAGGGTTTCCACGCCAGATTCCAATTCAACCTGTCGAACATTTCGCAGGAAAAGCAGCGATGTGGCATCAAACGCGGCGAATTCCACCTCAATGCTGCTGGCGATCAGATCAGCGAAAACGAAGATGGTCTTGAATCCGTTACGGCGCAGGTTCTCCAATGGGCCGGAAAGCTGCGCCCGCAATTCAGGCTCGACCAGGTGGGGAATCCTGATCAGCGGAACGCGTGCGGCCTGGGGGATTTCCCGTGCTGTCCGCTCTCGGGAATACGTTGCTTCAAGACTGCCGCTAAACAGGTGGATTGCTTTGGCGAATCCGACGACTGATTTGAACCCGATGCCGCGAAACCCGATGCTCGCTCCGCGCTGCTTTGCGGAGGCCGCACTGCGGCAAAGACTCTCGAAATCGGCCTGCGTAAACTCCCGGCCGTCATTGGCCACGAGGAGGAATTCACCAACTTTTTGAATCGCGAAACGGCAGGCGCCGGCATCGTCGGCATTTTGCAGCAGTTCGACAAATGACCGGGCATCGTAACTCTCGGCGATATAGTGCTCCAACCCTGCTAAATCCGATAGAAGTCCGGGCGAGCCCCGTGCTTCCGAGATAAGCGGCCCTCTGACGACCTCAAGTATTTTCACCGAACTGTATGGGAGAAATGGTTTCAGTATCGCGACGCCTTTGGATAAAGACGGATCTTATGAATTTGGCCCAAAGGCACTTGAAGGTAGATCTGAAAACTGAGAGTTTGAAATCCAAAAAACTCCTCGCGCTCGAACGACTGGCTCTCCGTTGCGATCACGCGGCCATTGCGATCGAGAATATCTGCAAAAACCTCTATGTCCTTCTCAAGGCCGGTTCCGTCAGCGGGGTGAAGCTCCCCGTTCACCGAGACGGTGTTTGCCCAGTCGCTCGCGCTTGTTGCAGCGCGTAAACCAACCACGTACACTCCCAAGCGTTCTTCGAAGGCTTCCAAGCGCTCAACCAGATCGGTCACATCCCTTTCTTCGTTCGTTAGGGTCGTGTCGGGCGCAGCCGATTGCCCATACTCCATTACCTTATCGAACAACTCGTCTGCATCCGAAAATGATATATTCAGTTCGGCGGCAATTGAGTGTTTGAGTTGCAGAACCGCCACCTGAATGAGCATGGTTCTGAACTCAACATCGCCAACGTAAGCCCCATCCGCTTCAACTGTCAGAAGCCGCAAACCTGGTTCATATTTCGATCCCAACTCGCGATAGATGTCAGCGAGCGTGCCATGAACTTGAAACACGCCTGACCGGTCTGGGCCAGCGCACTCGAATTCAACGCGGTACTTCATAATCGTGTCCCTCCAACCTCTCTTTCGAGGTCACAACGGCGGCCGTTAGCCCGTACAATCGATGTTCACCCGGTGCGAAAGCTGGTCGTTGATGATGCCCACTTCATGAATGATACTCTTAACGGTGCCGTAAGAAGTCATTTTCAGATAGACGGTGTCGCCGACATGGATCGAAGAGAATGGGAAATCGGAAGAAATAGTATCCACTTCCTCACCATTCACGCGAATTTGGGGCAAATACGGTTTATGGTCAGCCATATTGTATCGGATGATATTGGCTGTCTTCCGTTTGTCGAGCCAGTTTGCCGGAACGGGCGCAATTCGACACCCGCACACATCAGGCTGTGCTCCAGAGTTCGTCCCAGT
>CAZJTM010000100.1:0-20458 GCA_964548925.1 uncultured Verrucomicrobiota bacterium
AACGAGCAACACGCCGTAGTAAAGCGCGACGGCTGGGTTGTCCAGTTGCTCCAGCGGCAAGGAGCGCAGGACCCCGATGCCGTCTTTCGTGCGGCCTTGCCGGTGCAGCGAGAAGGCATGCGTGGAGGCGAAGACCGCGCTCTTCGGGTCGGACGCGTGGAGGTCGGCCGCGGTTTCCGCCGCCCAGGCCACTTCGCGGTTGAGCAACAGGGAAACCATGGCGTAGTTGTTGCGGGCGAGACGGTCTTCCGGATTACGTTGCAGGCGGGCCGCATAGACACGGCGGAGGCCTTCCGTGTCGCGCCGGCTGGTGTAGAGGCGGTCCAAGCGGTCCAGCGGCCACGGCTCTTTGGGAAACCGCTCTACCGCTTCCCAAGTGGCGTCCTCGGACTCGCGTTGCCAGCCCCAGGCGGAGGCCAACTCGGCAACCGTGCTGAGCCCTTGCGCCGAGCGCGACGCCTCGCGCACCGCCAGCCGCCAAGTCGTGGACGGGATTTCGCCAGTCTTTTTCCAACCGGTCATCGCCAGCATGGCAAAGCGAATGTGATCCATCCCGGGCCACCCGCCGCTCAAGAGATAGGCTTCCAAGTCATCCCACGCGCCCAAGGACGCATGGGCGTCGGCGATCAGGATGGGGATGAACCCCTGCCGTGCCACTTCGATCGGCAAGGCGGTGAGCCAATCCAGGACTTCGCGGGAACGTCCCGCACCGTTCATCCATGCCGCCACTTCGCCAAGGGCCTTGACGTTTCGCCCGGCCTTGACCTGGGTCTCCTTGAGAAACTCCTCCAGTTTGTCGCTCTTGGCCGCGTGCAGAATCGCCAGGTGGACAATCCGGTCGCTGAACGCTGACTGGGTGTTGACCAGCACCTGTTGGGAAAATTCCTCCGCGCGGGTGAATTCGCGGCGGTTGAGGCTGTCCGCCACCAGCGATCGGAGGGCCACCAAGCCAACGCTGCGATCCGTGCGCAGCAACTCCAGCACGGTGCGCGCGTCCGCAATGATTTTCTCCTCGTTTGCGTGCAGCCGCACGACGGCCAGCGAGAGTTTGGCCGCCGGGTTTTCGGGCTCCCGTCGGAGTGCCTCACTGAAATGCCGATCGGCCTCCGGCAGGTTGTTGAGCTTCACGGCCATGGCGCCGGCGATCAGGTGGAACGCCGCCGTCCCGGTGGTTTCCGGGGGCAGATCGCTCAACGCCTTGCGGGCGGAGGGAAAAGGAAAGCCCTCGAACCGGAGCGAGGTGGAGGCGAGCGCGAGGCGATTGGTGACATCCGGCAGGAGCCAAGCGGCGCGCTGCCGCCAGTAGAGGGCCTGCGGTGAATTCCAAGAGTCCGCCACGCTCCCAAACACCCGCGTGGCGATGGCGTTGCTGGGGTTGAGGGTCAATGTCTGCCGGGCCCGGAAAATCGCGCGCTGCAGGTCGCCCTTCTTGAGCCACAACTCCGCCTGCTGGGCAAACTGGCGTTCCTGGTAAGCGCGGTAGCGCGGCAGGCCGTATTCGTGGCCAAGCACCACCAAGGCGATCAAGCCCACGAGCACCGCCCACGTTTGCCAGCGCAGCAGCCATTGCCGGATCCGCCACAGGGTCAGGTATTGCCGGATTCGCCAACTGGCAATGACGGCGGCCCGTTCCAAGTCGTCCAGCAGCCATTTGCACTTCCGCCCGAGCCAGGTGCGCCGAAACCATTTCAGCGCGCGTTTGGCGAAGCGCACCGGGCGGCTCACCCGCTGACGGCTCCCGTAGCCGTAACCGCCGGAAACCGCGTCCGGTTCGGGATACCACCACTCCCAAAACGCGATGCTGAAGTGCCGCCAGGTCTTGCCCAGCCACGAATGCCGCCACCAATGCCGCACCCGCCGCGCGGCCAATTGCAGCCGGCTGTAGCGGCGCGAGCCGTAATGGCCGTAACCATAGCCCAACTGAACATCCGTCACCTCGGGATACCACCACTCCCAAAACGCCACCACCACGCGTTGCCAGCCGCGCCCGAGCCAGGAGGCACGCCACCACCGGCGCACCCGGTTTACCGCCAGCGCCGGTCGGCTGCGCCGCCGCCGACCGTAGTAACCGGAATACCCGTGCGAATCGTCCACCAGCGGATACCACCAGTTGTAAAACGCATTTGAGGCCACGCCCATCCAGCGCGAGAACGCGGACCTCCGGAACCAACGCCCGATGCCTCGGAACAAGTGCGACAAACGGCTGCGCCGCCGGTGGCCGTAACCGTAGCCGGGCTTGGCGGGGTCACGCTTGATCTCGGGATACCACCAATCGAAAAACCGCCGCGACAGGAAACGCCAGGCGCGGAAGGGCGCGGTCTTGCTGAGCCAGCGTCCCAAGTGATCCCACGCCCGCCGGAGACGGCTGCGCCCGGAGCGTCCGTAACCGGCATAACCGTATCCCCCTTCCGAGCGCGGATACCACCAGTCGTGCAACCGGTCCGCCGCGCGGCAGTATCCTTGGTAAATGCCGGACCCATACCACCAGCGGAGCAGCCGCCGCCACAGGCCGGGTTTTCGCCTGCGGTGCGCGTGGTCGTTGTGTCCGTCGCCGGAGCCGTTGCTCATTTCAGGCAAAGAACATAGTCAAGCGTGGCTGGGCGAGGCAAGCAGCGCCATCGCGGCGGCAGCAATTCTCGTGATGACGTTGGCAATCTCCGCCGGGTGAGGGCACCCGGCCTACATCCGCACACAACCGCCCAGTTGCAGGCCGGGTGACCTCACCCGGCGTCCCTATCGGGTCCATGGTGAGAATTGCTGTCGCGCATTCGAGCGGTTCGGGAGAAGAGTATCCCGGGGACTGCTGGGCCGAACCGCAGCGGACGCTCACTCCTCCACGACACGGAAGAACCGGCTGGGGAAGCCAGTCACCGGAACGAGGTTGGTCAACCATCCCCCGGTGCCGCTGTTCGTGCTGAGAAGGGTCCACCCCGTGTTGGTCAGGCTGGCCTTGGCCTCGACGCGATAGCTATGTCCGGTGCGGGTCGGGTATGCGAAGGTGAAGTTGGTCCCCTTCAAGGAGGCATTGGTCAGCCACAGATCGAACGCGATTGTCAGGGTGGCCACCTGACTCGTGACTGCGCCATACGCGTTCACGACGACCACGGAATAACCGCCGACATCGGTGGGCTGCGCGCTGGCGACGGCATACGCGGCGTCGGTCGCGCCGGCCAAGTTCGTCCCGTTGAACCGCCACTGGTAGTAGCGGGGAAACTCGCCCATCACAAACGGCGTGAACGTCACCGGCGCCCCGTTCGTGACGGTCTGGCTCTGGGGTTGGGTCCGTATCACTGGCTGGCCCACCAGTTCGACGGCGCCGATGTCGCTCCGTCCGCCCCAAGGCCGGTCATAGGCGCGCTGATCGAACGGGGCGCACCCCGCGTCGTCGCCGGCGTTGACGCAGGGACTATCGGCGTACAACGCGTAGGTCAACGTGGGACCGCCGTTGTCCGCCAAGGGGCCGAGCAGCGGGTCCGTATGGTTGTGGCTGTTGCCGCCCAGCGCGGGCGTGGCGTCCGAGCTCACGTTATTGCCCGCGTCAAGAAATGTTCCGTGGGCGTTCACCCCGCCCAAGGCATAGGCGATGATCGAGTTCTTGAGCATGAACGTGCCGCCCCCGTTGGCCAGATTGTCGCCACGGCCCTCGCCGAACGCGCCCGCCGCGCCGGGGGTGATGCCGCTCCCTCCCAAGCCGTTCGTGCCGCCGGAAGCGCTGCTGTCCGCCACCGTGCAGTTGACAAAGCGATTGGTGCCGGAGTTGTAAACGCTCCCGCCGAGGCCGTGCCCGCCGCGCCCGCCGGCGCCGCCGATGAGTTCGCCGGCGCCTCCCGCCGCGCCGTTTCCGCCCACGACGAAGTTGGCGGAGAACGTGCAGTTGGTCACCGCAACGAGCCCGGAGCTCCACAAGCCCGCGCCCGCGGCATCGCCACCCGCCGCGCCATTGGCTCCGTTGCCGCTGGTCTGCTGCCCCGGCGTGGCGCTGTCTCCGCCATACCCACTGTTGTCGGCGAAGGTGCAGTTGACCAGAATCGCGGTGGCCACGCTGCTCATCCCGCCGCCGCCCGCCGCGCCCGCCGCGCCGCCACTACCCCGGAGGCCGCCAAACGCCCCGCTTCCGCCCGCGCCGCCCGCGCCGCCGTTGCCGCCGACGGCGAGGTTGGCGGTAAACGTGCAATTGCTCGCGAGCAGGTGACCGGCATTATGCACGGCGCCGCCATACGCGGCGGCGGCAGAGCCCCCCGCGCCGCCATTGCCTCCCTGCAAATCTCCGCTGCCACCGGCGCCTCCGGTTCCACCGTCGCCCCCGAAGGCGCTGTTGGTGAGAAATTGGCAGGCCAGCAATTGAAGCATGCCTTGGTTGCAGACGGCGCCGCCCAAACCGGCTTGGCCCGCGCCCCCCGCGCCGCCGTTGCCGCCCGTGCCGGTGGTGTTCGCGCCGGCCGTTCCCGCCGCGCCATCCCGGCCCACAGCTTGGTTGTAACGGAAGACGCAGTTCGAGACGACCACCGAGGCGCCGGGCTGGATGAACAGGGCGCCGCCGTTCGTAGCCTTGCCTCCGGTCAGGGTGAGGTTCAGCAGATGCACGTTGGGCACGTTGCTCGCCACGCGGAAGATGCCGACGTTGGTGCGACCGGTGATTTCCACCGTGGCGCCCGCGCCGTCGAGGGTGGTCGGCGCGGAAATGGTGATGGGAGTCGCCACCGTGATCGGGTTGCTGGTGGCAAAGGTCACCGTGCCCCCGCCGACAAGCGCGGCGCGCAGGGCCTGTTCGGTGGGGAAACTCACCACGCCGCCCGCCCACGCGGGCAGGGCCGATGCCA
Source organism: uncultured Verrucomicrobiota bacterium (assembly GCA_964548925.1). Taxonomy (GTDB): domain Bacteria; phylum Verrucomicrobiota; class Verrucomicrobiia; order Limisphaerales; family MWDV01; genus MWDV01. The sequence goes on from CAZJTM010000100.1 coordinate 4,821, forward strand.
GCGTGATCACTGCGGCCACCCATGCCAGCGTCCATCGCGGACGGGCGAGGGGCCGGGAGTTCCGCGCCTCGCGGCGGTCACCCTCGGCTCGGTTGGTTGCTGCTTTACTCATGTCAAGGCCTCCGGTTTTCGAGCAGATTGGCGCGGCGCATGAGGATCACTTGCCGGGTTTCCAGTCCGGGGAGAGGTCTTGGAACTTGGCTTCCTTGTCCTTCCGGCTCTTCTCGTATTCGCTCAGGCGGCGCTTCATGCGTTCGGCGGTGCGTTCTTCCACCTGGTTGTCGCGCATTTCGGCATCGCTGATGCCCGGGAGGCGCAACTTCTCTTCCTTGGTCGTGGCGGCGGCAAGCTCGGGCGTGCGCAGGACGGTGGGGCGCATCAATACGATCAACTCTTTCCGCTCGTTGTTGCGGCTGCTCTTGTTGAAGAGGAAGCCGAGCAGCGGGATGTCCTTGAGGACGGGTACCCCGGAATTGTTCTTCGTGTCGCTGCTGCGGATGAATCCCCCCAGGATGATGGTCTCGCGGTCCTTCACGGCCACTTGCGCGGAGATCGTCCGGCTGGCGGTGTTGGGCACCTCACCCACGTTCTCAATCTTGGTGTAGCCGTCAATCTCTTCAATCTGCTGATTGATCTCCATCACCACCAGCCCGTCCTGATTGATGTAGGGGGTGACGTCCAGCCCGATGCCGACCTTCAACTGCTGGTATTGCGAGCTGGGGCCGCCATAACCGCCCCAACTGCCGTAGTAACTGGTACTGGTGACGTAGGGCACGGTGCTGCCGATAAAGAAGCTGGCCGGTTTGGCGTGGAAGGTCATGACGCGCGGCTTTTGGATGACGGTGATGCGACTGTCGCTGGCAGCCATGGTGACGGTGGCGTCAAAGTCCTGGCCGAACTTGCCAAAGTAACTCAATCCGCTGCCCAGGGAACTCAGGCCGTTGGTCGCGGCGGAGAAAGAGTTGGCGCTGAGAAAGCCCACGTTGTTCAACCCGCCCACCCCGGTGAAGTAACTGCCCACCTGCTGCGGCCGTTGCAAATAGCTCACGCCCATGCTCTGGCCGTCGCTGAGCGAGACGTCCATGATGATCGCCTCGATCAACACCTGGGGCAGGACCACATCGAGCTTGGCCACGATGTTCGTGATGATGGCCATGTCGGTCTTGCTGGCAAACACCAGCAATGAATTCGCCCGTTCGTCCGCCACAATCTTGGTCGGGCCAAGGACGACCACGTCGCCGCTGCCGGTCGTGGAGGCCTTTTTGATGATGTTTTGGAGGCGGTCGGTGAAGCTTGGCTGGGCCCCGGCCTGTCCGAGTTGTCCGGGTTGGGTTGCCCCGTAGGGGTTCGCGCCGGGTTGTCCTTGAATGCCTCCCATGCCAAACCGGCTGGCGGCGGAGGTTCCGGTGCGGCCGGCGCCGGTCGTGCCGGTGCGACCGCTGGTGCCGCTGCTGGTCACCGCCCCGCCGGAACTCAGGCTGCCCAGCGCGCTGGCAATGTCGGACGCCATCGCGTATTTGATCGGGATGACCTCCGAGATGAACTCCGCCGGCACGGCCCGGTCCACTTCCTTGATGACCTCGAGCATGCGTTTGACGTTTTCGGTGTTGTCGCGCAACACGAGGGTCATGCTGCTGTCAATGGGAACGACGGCGTTGGCCGCCGCGAGACTGGCAAACATCGTCAGGAGCGGTTGGATCTCACTCGGTTTGACGTACTCCAACTGAACGATGTGTTGGACGAAGGGGCCCAGTTCCAGGAGATTCGTAGAGTCGAGCCGCTGGAGCGGGGCGCCTTCCGCGATGGCTTGCGCCTTAGGGACGGCCTTCACGAATTTGTCGTCCACCGGGATCATGGAAATGCCGTTCAGCGCCAGCACGCTGTTGAGGGCTTGGATCGCCTCGGAGTGGGTCAAGGGCGTCTGCGCGCGGAATTTGATCGCTTCGCTCTTCAGGTTGCCCGGACGCAGGATCGTGCGCCCCGTCAGCTTCGAGTAGATGTCAAACACGATTTCCAGGTCCGCTCCGGCGCTCAAATCGAGCGCTTCGGGTCCGACCATTTCCTCTTGTGGCGCCGCTGAAGTACTGGCGACCGAACCGGGCGGACTGGCAGATGCCCCCGCAGGTTGTTGGGCGGTGGGCGGCGGCGGGAGTGTCGCGGGCGGCACGGTGGGATTTACCGGAGTGACGGCAGGAGGCGTTGAAGCGGGCGCAGCCTGAGTGGGGCGCACGGGTGCGGGGGAGATGGGGTTGCGGCCCGCCGCGCGCGGCGTCACGGGGCGGTTGGGCGGCACACCCGGCGGATTGGCTGCGGGCAGCGTTGGCGGGGGCTGGTGCGGGGCGTTCAAACCCGGAGGCGCTTCTTGCGGAGGCGACTGATCTGGCGCGGGCGCGTTCGTGTCGGGGAGATCGGGGGGCGGAGACTGCGGCGGCGCCGGCTGGGCTGCGGCGCTCAACGCCAGGCAGCCGACCATCAAGAGCGGAAGCATCGTTTTCACGGTCATTTCCTGGGAGATTTGTCAGTGGGAGAAGGGACGCCGGGCGGCGGCAACGTCGCCGGCCGGTTCGTGGGGGTGTTCTTCGCCGCCGGCTTGGCGGCGGGTGCGACGGCTTTTTCGGTCTTGGCCGGAGGTTTCTCCGGCTTGGCGGTCTTGACGGCGGGAGCGTTCGTGGCCGGCGCGACCGCGGGGCGGGGCGGGGGTTTCTTCTGGTAGCTGGCCACAATCTTCACGTTGCCGGTGAGCCGCTGCTTCGGGGCATCGGGCCGCAGGGTGATATCGCGCACGCGCGTGAGCGAGCCGCCCGAGCCGAGGCTGTAGAGGAAGTCCACGAGTTGCTGCTGCTCGGCAATGAACGTGACCGTCTTGCTCCGTTCCAGGAAGAACTGGTTGGTCTGGGTGGACATCCGCGAACTACCGGTGACGTTGACGCCGCTTTGCGAGGCCAGCCGGTTGATGGCGAGCTCGAATTCCGTGCCCTGGTCCTCCTGGGGCACGGGCTCGGCCGCCGACTCGATGGCGCGGATCTTCCGCTCCACCTCGGCCTTCTGCGCGATTTCCTTTTGGAACGTCTGCAGCAGGCGCTCGGCGCTCTGCCGGGCCTGCACCGCCTTGTCGTATTCGCCGAAGTAGGGCCAGACAAAGACCATGTTCAAGACGATGAACAACACCGTGCCCACGCCGACGACGAGGCGGCGCTCGAAGGGACGCAGGTTGAGCCGATCCAAGGTGCCGCTCATTTCTCCTCCGGTCGGTTGAGTTCAAGCGAGAACCACCAGCGCACCGTGGCGCCGCCGGGGTTCGCCTGTTGCTGGAAGGAATCGCCCTCGGTCGGCTTGAACATCGGCTTCCCCCGCACCTGGGACTTGCGCAAGGCGCCGCTGAATTCGATCGTCGCCATCACCTTGTCCGCGGGGCACACGCCTTCGAGCCGCAGTTTCCGGCCTTCGGCGAAGTCCAACGCCGTGAGGGTGACGCCATCCGGCAGAAGTTTCGCGACCAGTTTCCAGCAGTCCAGCGCGGCGTATTTCAAATCCTGGCGGTCTTGGAGCACTTGGTAGCGCGCCTTGAGTTGGAGCGCGTTCGTGTAGTTGTTGCTCTGGTTGCGGACGGCCTGTTGCACGGAGTCCTTTTGGTAAACCGCGAAGCTCAGCACGGCGAAGTAGATCAGCGTGCCGAGGACATAGGCGCCGCCGATCACGAAGAGCAACCGCATCCACAGCCGATCCACGAACTGCTGCTGGTAGCGCTTCGTGAACTCGGCGGGCAGCAGGTTCGCCTGGCCGTTGGCTTGCGCCGCGCGGCTGGCGGTGCGCGCGGCCAGGTCGGCGGGGGCCGGCGGCGCCACGATCTGGATCGGCTCGTCCATCGCCTCGCGCAAGACCGGTTCCCACGCGCGGGCGGTGGGTTCGTCGGCCACGAGGTGCCACGCGGGAGGTCTGGTGAGCCAGCCTTCGAGTTCGCCGGCCCACGCCGGTTGCAGGAGTTGCTGGCGCAGCGGGGCGACGCGTTCCCCGCCGGCCGGGAGGTTGAGCAAACTGAGATTGCGCAGCACGCCGCCAAACCACCAGGCCACGAGCGCCGTGCCTTTCGGTCCGGCGGTTTCCGCGTAAATCCACGCGCCATCCTCCGTCACCGCCGTGGCCTGCAACTGGTCCAGCAGGCTGACGTCGAGGCGGTCGGCCAGAAAACCTTGTCCCTCAAGCTGGCCGAGGAACTCCTCGACCACGTCGCGGGCGACGATCAACACCACGACGGTTTGCTGGTTGTCCTTCGGTTCCGGCAGCACGTGAAGGGTCCACACGATCTGCGTCACCGGCACGGGGGAAAGCCGTTCCAACTGCAACTCCACCATCGCACGCGTTTCCTCGTAGCTGGCCACCGGGAAATGGGCGACCCGGAGGAAGACGTGTTCGGGCGGCAACCAGGCGATGTTGAGCTTGCGTTGAAACAGGTTGCGCCAGTCCTTCGCGGTCCATTGCGCCGGCAACGGCTCGCTCGCGGCAAGGGTGGCCGTGCGATCCAGCGCGAAGCCGCCGCCCTTGGCGTCGAACTTCCAAAGCTGCCGGGCGTCGGCGCCGACGCTCAAAACATTGCAGGAATGCCAGCGGGTTCTTTTCACGCCTTGCGCGCCGCCGCTCCTTTCTCCCGTTCCGCCAGCGTGTCCAGGTGTTCCTCGATCTGCGTGACGCGCAGGACTTCCTCGATGGTGGTGACGCCCTCGCGGACTTTCGTCCAGCCGTCCGTGCGGAGGTTGCGCATGCCGTTTTCGAGCGCGCGTTGGGCGATGGTGGAAGCCGGCGCGCGGTTCATGATGAGCGGGCGCAGGGCTTCATTGACGATGAGCAGTTCGTAAATGCCCAGCCGGCCCTGATAACCCAGCCCGCGGCATTCCTCGCATCCGGCGCCGTGCCAGAACTTGGCCGTCTCCAATTCCGCCGGCGGGTAACCGATCCGCCGCAGGTAATCGCGCTCGACGCGCTGCTCCGTCTTGCAATGCGGGCAGATGGTGCGGACGAGGCGCTGGGCCATGACGGCTTCGACGGAGGAGGCCACGAGGAACGGCTCGATGCCCATGTCAATCAGCCGCGTGAAGGCGCTGGGCGCGTCGTTCGTGTGCAGCGTGGAGAAGACCAAGTGTCCGGTGAGCGCCGCGCGAATGGCGATCTCGGCCGTCTCCAGGTCGCGGATTTCGCCGACCATCACCACGTTCGGGTCCTGGCGCAGGATGTGGCGCAGGCCCATCGCGAACGTCAGCCCGATCTCCGCGCGCACCGCGATCTGGTTGATGCCTTTGAGTTCGTATTCCACCGGCTCCTCAATCGTGATGATGCGCTTGTGGACGGAGTTGATCGAACTGAGGAACGCGTAAAGCGACGTGGACTTGCCCGAGCCGGTCGGCCCGGTGACGAGGAAGATGCCGTGGGGCTTGATGATGATCTCGCGGATGGCGGCTTCGTCACGGGGCAGGAAGCCCAGTTTGTCCAAGCTCAGGAAGATTTTGCCACGCGTCAGCAAGCGCAGCGAGACGCTTTCGCCATAGACCGTGGGCACGGTGGAGACGCGGATGTCAATTTCCTCGCCCTTGATGCGAACATTGATGCGGCCATCCTGCGGGAGGCGTTTTTCCGAGATGTTCATCCCGGACATGACCTTGATGCGCGAGATGATGGCCGATTGGTAACGCTTCAACTGCGGCGGCATCGGGATTTGATGCAGGATGCCGTCAATGCGATTGCGGATGCGCAACTCGTCCTCGGCCGGCTCGAAATGGATGTCCGTCGCCCGGTTGCGGTAGGCCTCCCAGATGATTTGGTTGACGAACTTGATGACGCTGGCGTCTTGGTCGCCCTCGGTGATTTCCTTGTCCTCGCCGACCAGCAACTCCAGTGGTTCGTCCTCGGCGATTTCATCCAGCGTTTCCGCGCCGACGCCGTAGTATTTTTTCAGCGCCTTTTCGATCTCGGCGCGCGGGGCGAGGGCGAACTGGACGGGGCCCTTGGCGTCGAACCGCACGGCGTTGAGCATGGCGGTGTCGAAAGGATCGCTGATGGCCACCTGGACGGCGCCGTTGTCCAAGGCGGTGGGGATGACGAAGTGCTGGAAGGCGACCTTGGTGGAAATCTTGTTCCGCGCCTCGGCCGCGACGGTCAGCTTGGCGAGTTCCAGGAACGGCCAGCCCAGCGCCTCCGCCAGCAACTTGAGGAAGACGTCCTCCGCCAGCCCGCGCTCCCGGCAGATGAAGGCGAGCTGCGATTCCTGGGAGCCGCTGTCCGCCGCGACCCGCCAGGCCCGCTGCCACTCATCCACCTGCTCCGGCGTGACGGTCAACACGCGCGCCAGAAAGCTCTTTAAGGAGGCATACGCCATTCGTCGGTTCCTATCAGCTTTCCCAACACCCGGAAAGCGGGAAAGTTGCGTGGGGACGGCGAAAGAAGCTTGCGGACGGAGCGCGCCCTTGTGCAGCCACCGCAGTTTTGTCACGGCGTGGGGTCGCCACAACCTGGCGAAGGCGCGGGCCGACCACGGACGGGACGCTATCACACCCGAACCCTCCAGGCCGCGAACTTCGTCGTAGCGGCGGCTCGGCAGAGCGCCGCGAACTTTTCAAGGCGGAAGATGGCGGCGTTCTGCCGATTCAAGCCCATTCCAAGCTGGGCGTCCTGACTTGGGTTCGTTTGGCAAAAATGCGGTTTTGTCTTCATGCCCGCTCCGCGACCTCCATCGTGAGCGGCGCCGGGATGGCCTCGCCCTGGCGCATCCGCTGCAACCGTTCCAGTTGGTTCATGGCCCGGAACAATTGCCGCTCCAGCTTCGTCTCGTAGCGCAGGATCTTTTCCAGGGTCGCTGCCGCAGGCAGCACCGCGGCCGCCTGCCGCGCGGTCTCCGCGTGCCGCTCGCGCTGCTCGCACTGCGCCCGACGCCGGGCAACCGTGTCCAGCTCCCGCCGCAGAAAGGCCAGCGCTTCTTGCTTGTTTTGTTCGCGCCAGGCCGCCGGGTCCGTGCCGGCCGGCTTCGCGGCCAACTGCAGCCGCAACTCCTCCAACCGCTGGCTCAGGCTGTTGGTGCGTCCGGCAAACGCCTCTTGAATGGCGCTGGCCGTCAGTTCCCCCTCCCGTTCCACGGCCGCCTGCAGGTCTCCCAGCCACCGCTCGATGAGCCGGTTCCCCAGGGCGGAATCCTGCATCACCGGAAGCGGATCCCCCAACGCCTCCCACTGCGCCCACAACACCCGGGGATGCGGGAGGCAGGCCCGCTGCCAGGCGCCTTCCTCCACGCTCAGTGCGATCTCGCCCGATTCCGCCGTCAGCGCCCGGCGCAACCGCCAATGCGCCGTCACGATCTGGTCCACCAGCATTTCCTCCAGCGGCCCGACGGGTTGCAGAGACTCCACGAACCGTTGATGGAGCGCCTTGAACTCGCGCGGGCTTTCCTTGAGGCGGAGTCCGCGCACGACGACCTCCTTGGAGAGGATGCCGTGCTTCACCGCGTTCATTTTGGAGACCGCACGCCCTTGGGCGGTGCGCGGGCCGGTGGATTGCTGGGCGTTCCGCCGGTTGGCGGCCAGTTGTTTCGAGGACATCGTCTTGCGCATGGGTTCAGCTCGGGTATTTCATACCTCGATTGAATCGCCAACCCTTCGCCATGTGAGGGCTCCCGGCCTACAGCACGCAAACCCCGGTCCTGTAGGCCCGGTGCCCTCACCGGGTGGTTCGGGTGGGAAATACACGGGTTTAGCGATACTTTCCGCGGATGTGCGCGTTGTAATACGCGCCCATGGACGCAGCCGCCATCAAGCCGAGATAGACCGAGAGCGGCACGCCCGGATGCCTGTAAACCGTGTCGCTGGTGTGAAAGACCACCGCCAGCGTGTAGCCGTCGTAACCGACGGCGCGAAGGGCCGATGAGTTCACTGCAATAAAGATCATGCCCGATAGGTTCGGGCAGAGATGCGCTTTCCGCCTCCCTTACTTCACGTGCCGAAGTTCAGCACGCCAGTTTCGGCATTTCCCCGGCCGGGGCGATCCGCTCCAACGCGCTGCAAATGTCATCCAGGATGGCGTTCTGCAGCTCGCCGGGGGTGTCGCGACCCCGGGCCGCGGCACTGTTGCGCTGCGGGGACCACTCGGGACGCAGATGGAAATCGGGCATTTGCTCCCGCACCAAGTCCCGGACGACGGCATTCCATTCGCGCAGCGACGCGCTCGAAAACTCCTTGAGCTGGGCCGCCTTGCTGACCCACGCGGGCGCCGAGGTGATTTCCCAACCCCGCTTCAGGCAGAACTCCGCCAACGCCTCAGCCGAGCCAAAACCCTTCAGCAGGCTAAACATCAAGGTGCGGAATCGGGTCTCCTCAATTGCCCGCACGGCGGCTTTCGCCCATCGGCGCGCCGGCAGATTGGCATCCACGCCCCGGGGCTTGCGGAACTCGGCCTTGAACCCGCGCAAGTCCGCGCCCAATTCCAGTTCGGCAATCCCCGTCACCGCCTGCTTCTCCCGCCCAAGCTCGTCCGAGGCCCGAACCGGCCAGGTGAGTTGCTTTCGGGCGATGGGCCGGAAGAGCCCGGGTTGGCGCGCGGTTTCAAGGTGCAGGAAACCAACCGCTTCATCCGCCGCCGCGGCCAGATGCGCGGCGGCCCGCGCGCTGCCCGCCTGCGCCGCTTCGGCCAGGGTGCTCAACCCTTGATGAATACGATGCAACGCCTGCAAGAGGCGCTCTGCTACTTTCATTTCAGCGTCGCGGCGAGCGAGGTCCTGTTCAGACTCCTTTGGCGCCTCCGGCGTCGTTTGCGTGGGCTGGCGCCACCGTTCGATGACCCACCGCCGCAGTTCGCGGTTCGGCAGCAGCTTCTGCAGACGCCGGCCTGCGGCCTCGGACGACAGTTGACCCCGCAGCACCTTCACAAAGATCGGGCGCGTCTTGTTCCACGCCGCCCGCTTCTGATCCCACGCGCGCTGCTCGCCCGCCTGCTTGCGACTTGCCCGGCTTTGGCTTTCACCCTGAGCCGCGAGCCAGAAGTCAGCAAAGGCCAGGGCGTCCGCCGCATCGCCCCCGTCAGGTGAAAACCGGGCATGGAGGGCGCAAGAGCGCGGCGCGCAAGGCAGCTTCACGGTTTTACGCTTGGCAGCCATGATTTATGTGGTCGCCGATGGCCGGATACAACCTGCCGTCACCAACTTCTCCGGGTGGGGATAACCGGGCGGGATGCCGGGAGCGGTGATGGATTCTCCCTCCTCAATCTTCGCGGCGACGTGCGGGTTCAGGGCGAGGAGTTGGGCGAGCAAATCCTGCTTGGCGCTGAAGCCATAGGCGGTGAATTCAGCGGCTGGACCGGGACGACAACCCATCGCCTACGTCAACACTTTCCAAAGCGCGTGAATTACGCCGGGCAGCCAGAAAAGGAAGCAAAGGACCAGATTGATGACCGTGTCTTTGCCCGATTGCGTCTTCAAATAAACCGCCAGCGGCGGAAGGAAGATGGCCAGGATGATAAGGACGATCTTGTTCATAAGGGACAAGCTAATGACGCACGCAGGTATTGCAATTGGGAAAGCAAACTGCCGACCGGCAAACCCATGCAAAATCAAGTCCAGCGAAATCATCCAACGGGCCGTAAGCCAGATCATTTTTGCATTGCGCCAGCGCGGCAGCATGGCAAATTCAAACTGCCTCGAAAAATCAAACCCAGACAAATATGAAAAAACTCTCGGTTTATCTCGCCTTGGCCGTTTGCGGCCTTTCCCTCGCGGCTACGCAACTGGTCGCTGCGGACGCCAAAACCTATCAAGTCACCGGTCCGGTGCTGGAAGTCAACGACAGCTACATCGTCGTCCAAAAAGGAGAAGACAAATGGCAACTGGCTTGCGACAAGGCCACGGCGGGCAAGGTCAAAGTCGGCGACAAGGTGACCGTCCAATACCAAATGGTCGCGAAGGATGTGGAAGTGAAGGGTGACAAGGCCAAGCCCGACAAGAAGAAATAGCCTGCACAGAGGCGGTCGCTGAACTTTGAGACCGGAGCATGGCGCTCATGTCGCCACCGGCTTGATACAGTCCTCCGTCTCCAGCTTCTCCGGGTGGGGATAGCCGGACGGCACGCCGGGGGCGGTGACGGGTTCGCCCTTTTCAATCTTCGCGGCGACTTGCTGGTTCAGGGCGAGGAGTTGGGCGAGCAAATCCTTTTGGGCGCTGAAGCCGTAGGCGGCGAGGACGGCGGGCATCACGCCGCAATCACTTCCACCCGTGGCGCAAAGCCAAGCTGACGCAGCAACGCTTCGCAATCCTCCCACGTCAACCCAAAGGCCCGCACGTCTGCCACGCCCAGACGGCCCAGGACCGCCGCCAGCGTGGCGGCCTCGCCCTCGGCAAACTTGCCCTCCATCAGGGTGCGCTCCGACCAGTCCGCCAACTGCTCCAGCGTGAGCTCGTGATGCAGATACGCGGCGATCTGGTTCGCGACGGTTTGCTTCGTGATCGTCATGGCGGCAGCCTACACTTTCTGGTGGCCCTTATCCACCGGGTATTTCTCGTGCGTTTCCACCCGCCTGCCGGTGGCGTCGTAAATCTCCTGCCAAAAGCGCAGCGTGGTTTCGTTCGCGTCCACCTCCTTGAGGTAACGCGCCCGCCAACCGAGCCGGCCAGTCACCTCCAGCCAATAGCGCCGCCCCCCGCCGGGCAACTCCTCCCAGGCGCCGAACTTCTTTTCGTTTTGGCGACGGGTGCTCACGCATCGCCACCTGTCGGACGGATACAATCCTCCGTCACCAGCTTCTCCGGGTGGGGATAGCCGGGAGGCACGCCGGGGGCGGTGACGGGTTCGCCCTTTTCAATCTGCGCGGCGACGAGCTGGTTCAGGGCGAGGAGTTGGGCAAGCAAATCCTTTTGGGCGCTGAAGCCGTAGGCGGCGAGGACGGCGGCGTCCAGCGCGGCGTGGGCGTCCTTCAATGGGTTCGCGCCGGGCAATTCGAGGGTGCGATAGAGGGCGCGCAGGCCGCCTTTCAGGTGCCGCAACGCCTCGGCGCGCACGCGGCGCACCTCCCGCGCGGCGGCGGCCACGGCGTCAATCTTGGCAATTGTAGCAGCGGACGTGAGTCCGCTCTGATCTTTCGGGGAAGAAGTTTGAACCGAGTCACGTCGGCTGCTACCCAGTTCAAAGTGCGGCCACGGGAACGGGTCGAGAAAGGATTCAGGGAACATGCCTATCTCAACGGCCAGCCGCCATGTTGTTCGATGCTTGCATCTATTTCGGCCATCAATCGCTTTGTCTCGACCAACGCCCAGATGATGCGCATATATTCCTCCTGTTCCACAAAACCCAGCGTGCGGCTGATGCGGTCCTTGAGCCAGCGTTGCGCGGGCAGATAGCCGCCGATGGGGAAGGTCCAGGCGGACTCCGGCACGCCCTCGAAGTATTGCCAGGGGTTGATCCAGACACGGCCCGCGTCTTTACCTTGCGGCGGCTGGTAGCGGACTTCTTCAATCACGTTGCCATCCTTCACCGGAAAACTGATTCCTTTGGGCTCGCCTTTGCCGCGCGCGTGTAGGCCCACCAGTTCCGCGCCCAGGCCGCCCAGCGTGCAGAACAACTCAAAATTGCTCGTGAGCGGCAGGCGGGGAAAATCCGCCCGCAAGAATTCCGCGTAGCGCTCCCGATACGTGGGGCTGTGAAACACGGCGTAGGCGTAATGGAAGATCGTCTCCGGCCCGACCTCGCGTTTGCCGGGACGACCCAAACCGTCCGGCACGAACTTGACCTGCAACTTCTCGCAGAAGTCTTCGATGAACCCGGCGCTCAGATTCGGGCGGCGACCATTGTCATGCGCGAACAAGTCTTCCTCCGGAATTTTGCCGTTCGGGTAGAGGTAAAGGGGGAAGACGAAGTTTCCCTCTTTGGCTGAAGTGGAGTGCAACACCGAGATGCGGCTCGTCGCGAAGAAATGTGTGAACTCGCCGCCGCCTTCGATTCGTCGAACTGTGATTAGTGACAAATTCGGCTCGAACATGTGCCGCATCAAGTCATACCGATGGTCGCCACGCTCGATCATCGCCTTTTCGTAGTAAACAAAGCGAACGTCGAAAGGCCGGAACAAAACCGGCCTGACAGAGCCAGCCGGATCACCAGAAAGATGTTTACGCGCTTCCGCGAAATCCCAATGTGGAGCCTTTCGGATTCCGAACCGCTCAATCGCTTGCTCAACCGGCAGTGATAGCATTGTCCGGAACTTCTTTGCGAGAACTCGCTCTTCAAAGTCGACAAGCAGGTAGTCTTTTCGAGTCGCAATTCCCCAACCATTCAGCGGCATGATTTTCGTGAGTTTCCAGCCACGCTCGTATTCCTTGAGCCGTTTGGTGTCCTGCGGAATAAACAGGTAATGCGGCGCGGCGGGTTCGAGTCTTGTCCACTTCGTGCACTCGATCTGGTTTTTGCTCAGCCACTCGTATTTGGTCTGCCGTTTCGCGCCCCAGAGGTCGCAATGATGCACGGTGGCGGGCGGCTTCGGCGTAGCGGCGTTCGGCAGAACGCCGCTATCTTTCCTTTTCCTGGAAGTTTGCGGCGGACTGCCGTCCGCCGCTACGCCCTGCGGCGGCAGCTTCACGAAAATCCCAATCGCCACACCTTGCTGGATGTCGAAAACGTTCTTGTCCGGCTCGCCGCTGCCCGGGACAGTCTCCTTCTTCTTCGAGTTGCCGTGGAGGTCGAGGACGTAAATCTCATCGAAGGTCTGCATGAGATGCTGCCGCATCCCGCGGAACGTCGGATTGTCGAGATAACCGTGGTTGGTGATGAAGGCGAGCACGCCCTGGCCCGTCTGCTCGATGCGCCATTGCCCCCAGCGGAGAAACTTCACGTAGTCATCTTGCAACCACTTGGGATTCTTTTCGCCCAGCGGTTGGCCGTCGCAGAAGTAGTAGTCACGGACGAGCTGGGAAATCCACTCGCCCTTGTTGGCGCTGTGGCCGGAGTAGGGCGGATTGCCCAGGACCACGAGCACGGGCTTGTGCCGCTTGACGTTGCGGGCGGCGGCGGCCTCGTCGCTCAAGGCCCGCAACGGGCCGAGCATTTCGACGTGGCGCTCCACGTCCTCCAGCGTGTTCGTTAGGAAAATGTTCACGCGCTCGCCGGCCCGCGGTTCGTAGCTCCATTGCTGGCGGAAGAGCGGTTCTTCATCCATGGCCGCCAGCGCGAGGCCGAGTTTGAAATGCGCCACGGCATACGGGGCCATCAGGAGTTCAAACCCGAACAGGCGCGGGAGCAGATGTTCGTGGACGTAGCTGCCCCACTGGCCCGCGTTCTTCTTCGTCCTGAATTGCGAGCGGATGAAATCCAGCACGGTGTAGAGAAACGTGGCCGTGCCCGTGGCGGGATCGAGGATGAGCACGCGATGCGTCTCGTCGGTGATCTCGCAGTCGCCTTCCTTGCGTTTGACAGTGATCTTGGAGTGGTCGGCCAGTCCCGCCTTGATGCCAAACTTGTCCTTCAGCAGCCGATCAATGCTTTGGACGATGTAATTGACCACGGGATCGGGCGTCCAGTAAACGCCGCGCAGTTCGCGCAGCTTGGGATCGTAGGCTTGCAGGAAGGTTTCGTAGAAATGAATCACCGGGTCGCGGCGGCGGCCGCGCTGGCCGAAGTGCTCCAGCACCCGTCCCATGTCGGCGTGATTGAGCGTCTGGATTAAGTCCTCGACGAATCCTGCGAACGGCTCGTCATCCAGCGCGGCGCCGGTGATCTGCTCGAAGAAGGTGCGGAGAAACGGGTTGGTGCGCGGGATGAGTTTTTGGGCTTTCTCGCGGGTGAAGCTGGTGCCGCCACCGGCAACCCGGGCGCTGAACAGGCCGTAGGCCAGTGTTTGGGCGAACATGTCGGCAAACTCGGCGACGGCGGCGGCTTCCTTCCGGGCGTCGGCGTGCGCCGCCAATTCCGGAAGGAGTGTTGTCGCAAACGCATTCCGCCAGTCGCGCAGTTGCTGCGAGGCGGCGCCGGTATGAAACGCGCCGATGATGATGTCGCGGATGTTGTGGGCGAGATTGGCCAGGCGGCGGGCGAGTTCCTCGGCGGAGGCGATGTCCGCCGGTTGTTGCGACAGGAAACCGAGAAGCAGATGCCGGGCGCGTTCCAAGTCGTCCGGGGACGCCGGCGTGAGTTTGCCAGTGCCAGCCACGGTGCCGAGGCGGAACGATTCGCGCCGCTTGCCGGCCACAAACCAACGGAACTCCAAATAGTCGGTCAACAGCAGATTCGGGAGCGACAGGTAGCGTTTGATCTGGTCGGCGCGCTCAATCCGGGCCAGGTCTTCGCCAACGTCCTTCGCTTCCACGTGGCCCAATTTCAGTCCGTCACGACGGCGGGAAATCTCGTAATCGGGCGCGCCGCAGGCGGACCGCTTCGGTTCGTTGGTGGCGGCGATCCGCTCGTCCAAGGCTTCCAGCAGTTCCTTGAGCGCGGGGCGGTGGGTGTGTTCCGTGGCGTTGCCCCGTTTGAGGTTGTGTTCCAACTGGCGCAGGTACTCCGCGATGGGAGCGGGCTTGCCCCCGCCGGCATAGGCCGGGGGTTCTTCGCGGAGCATGTCGAATTCACTCATCAGCCGCCGAAAGGATTAACGAAAGGGGCGCACCGAGTCGAGCATCCCGGCACATTCTTTGTTGCAACCGTGTCGGCTGTGCGTCGCGGTTGGTGTCGAAGTCAAAGGCGCCGAACTCGTCGAAGTTGCAGAGCACGACGTAGCGCGGGCGGTTGGGCACGGGGCGCGTCCAGTAATCGAAGGCCTGGCGGTATTGTTTCTGGAGATTCTCACCGCGTTTCTTCATTTCGATGAGCACGACGGGTTTCCAGACGAGGTCGGCAAAGCTGGTGCCGCCGCCGTCGGCCTTGGTCACGCGCATTTCGAGGGTGGCGCCGGCTTCCTTGGGTCCGCCGGTGTGGCCGAAGGCCTGGAACAGGTGGTCGAGAAAGATTTGCGCCTCGCCCTTTTCATCGCCGGTGAGGTGCTTGGCGCACCAGGCGGTGAATTCGGCAAGTTGTTCCCGTTTCGGCATGAGGAGGTTGTAGCGATAGGGAAGCCGGGCGGCAACCCGCAAAGACGGGCGGGACGACCCGGCCCGACCATGGACGGGAGGCTGTCACACCCGAACCCTCCAGCCCGCGAACTTCGTCGTAGCGGCGGCTCGGCAGAGCGCCACAAACTTTTCAAGGCGGAAGATGGCGGCGTTCTGCCGAGACGCCGCTACGGTTCAAAGCGCGGATTGGTGTTTGGCGGATTCTCATTCCGAATGCAGAGAGGCGCCTACCGTTTGGTTGGGTGCCTGTCGTCTCTGCGTTGGACGGATGTCGAATGCCAAATGGCATGGGGGTGAGAGAGCCTGAATCGTCCGGCTCGGGAGCAGCGTTCATTTCAAAGGCCAGCCGCCGTGTGCTTCGATGGCCTGGTCAATCTGTGACATCAAAGCGCGTGTCTCGCCGAGGGCATAGATGATTCGGGCATAGGCGGTGATGTCTTCAAAGGACAGCTTGCGTCTCGGCTTGCCTTTCTCCCTGACCCAGCGGTCCTTCAACCAGCATTGGGCCGGGCAATAGCCGCCAACGCGGAAATGCCATTCCGTTTCGGCCACGCCCTCAAAATACTGCCGGTCGTTAATCCAG
>CAZJTM010000101.1:0-20288 GCA_964548925.1 uncultured Verrucomicrobiota bacterium
CTGCCGGCCCGCGCGGCAAATGCGGCGGTCGCCGAATTTCGAAGCCTTGTCTATTTCAACGCGCCCATTCACCACCGCATTGCCGTAGCTGATGTCCAGCACGGCGTCGGGCGGCGCTTCCACGTCCAGATGGGGAAATCCAAACAGGGGCCGGCCAAAATCCACGATCAGCACCGCGCTTCGATTGTCTTTCGTGCGGACAACGACCGGTTCACCGTCCGCCGTCAAAAGGCTTTCCGCCTTCTCTATTGTGACCTGTCCCAATTCAAAAAGCTGTTCCTGGGTCATTTGCTTCCAAACGTCGAGTTCATCCGCAGTGGGCTGTTCCGCAGCCGAAGCTTCAGCCCGGCGGACAATCCGGGTGGGCAAGACCTCGCGTTCAACCAGCGGCGGCACATCCCGGGGCTCCAGATACAGCCACGGCATGGGTAGGGAAAAGGGGGCAACGCCTCCCCAGCCGACCGCTTCGGGCTTGGCAATCACAACCGCCTTTGACCATGAGTCGTCAGCGAATGACGGCTGAACATAATCGGATTCCGAATCTCCTTGGGGTGGGGCGCGATAGACCTCGATCGGTCCCAGCCAGCCGTTGATCCGCTGCACTTCCTCAACGTAGCCTGCGATTTTGTGGACCTTCCAAGTCGCGTCGGACACGATGGTTTCCCGGCTGCCGTCGGCATTGAGCAATTCCACCTCGGCCCACAGTCCCGGCGGCATATCCGACGACCACACGGTCGGGCAGCCGTAATAATAGCCATGCACCGCAATGGTGTTGCTGCCCGCGGCGACCCAAGCGGTGATGTCATGGGTGTCGTAGGAGGTCCAAAACGGACCGGCATTGCGGGCGGGGCCTCGGCCAACGTAATGGCCGTTGATAAAAAGACGATACTTGTCGGAGACCGTGATATGGATTCTGGCGCTGACGGGCGGCGACTTGACCGTGAACGTCTTTCGGAACATTAGGTGATGGTTGTATGGGAGCGTGTCTTTTTGGTCCCAGATGAACGAACCCTTCCAAGTGCCGGGATAGCTTCCACTGCGGGGCGGAGCAAACACCGGCCCGGACTCCTTCCCTGCGGAACGGTCCGTCAATCGTTCGGCCGGAGCGGCATCGGCAAACAGGGCGAAAAGGGTCAGTCCGCCCAAGAGGGTTCTTGTGAACGGAGTTGTCATCTCTCCGAAGACGCGCTCCGCAGCAAGTCCATCGTTCGCTCGTGTTGCGGGGACGTTACCGCGCCGCGCAGGAGCGGGTCGTCGGTCTTGACCATCTGGTCGTAAAGGCTGCGGGCCAGTTCCCGGCGAATTGCAGCGGCTTCCGGCGAGTTGGCCAGATCGTTTTGCTCCCAGCGATCCTTGGTCAGATCGTAAAGCTCAATGTGCGGGTGAACGGCCCGCGCGGGATATTCCGGGATGCGGGGATCGGAACGAGGCCGCCATTGCTGGGACGGATCTTGAAATGCCGGCGCGGTGGAGAAGTTGGCAATGAGCTTGTGCGTCTCGGTGCGGATGCTGCGTTGCGGATCGTAACGGTCGTGATAGGTCTGCTCGCCGAAGATGGCGTCGTTTGGTTTGTAGGGCTTACCGTCGAGCAACGGCGCGAACGAGCGGCCTTGGACATTCTCCGGAATCGGAAGACCGACCAGATCGAGGATCGTGGGCAGGACATCAATGTTGGAAATCATTTCGTCGCGAACCACGCCGCCGTGCCAGCCTTTGCGGCCCGCGTGGCGCAACAGCAACGCCACTTCCAGGCCCGGTTCGTAGAGACTGCATTTGGCGCGCGGCATGGCGATGCCGTGATCGGTGGTGACAATGAACAACGTGTTCGTCTCCAGGCCCAGTTCCCGGATCGCCACCACCCATCGGGCGAATTGTTCGTCCAGATGCTTCATGGCCCCCTGCAACCCCGCCAGTTCCTCGCGCGTGCCCGGCGTGTCCAGCAGATAACCCGGCACCTCCACCCCCAGCGAGTCGTCCGGCTGCAAATGCGGACCGGGCAAACCGTGATCGCGCTCGGAGCGGGATGAATCACCTTCCCGTTTGGGATAAGGCAAACGGTGCGGCTCGACGAAGCCGGCATAGAGAAAGAATGGCTGATGGCCGGCGGCGAGCCGCCTGAGTTCCTCGAGGGCGACGGTGGTGCCTTCGGCCGCCATTTTCTGGTTGATGTGCTTGTCGTAACCCCACCGGGTTGCCCCGGAGTGCGTTTCGTGAATGACGCCGACGGCCACCGTGGCGTAGCCGGCGTCTTTCAGAAACCGGGCCAGATGTTTTTCCTCCGGGCGCAAGTCCCAGCCGAAATTGCCGTGCGCCAGGCCCATGACGCCGTTGTTGTGCGGATACCGCCCCGTGAACAACGACGCGCGCGACGGGCTGCATCCGGGCGCGGTGGAAAACGACCGGGCAAACCGCACGCCCGCAGCGGCGAAGTTGTCGAGGTTGGGCGTCTGCACCGTTTTCACCCCATAGCAGCCGAGGTACTGGCCGAAGTCGTGGCTGTGAAAAACCAGGATGTTGGGCTTTGTCGTGATGTTGACCTCGGCGGCGGGCGCGGAGGAGATGGAGACGGCAACGGCACACGCAACAAAGGTCAAAATGTGAGCGAGCATGTTCGAGGTCATGGATTGGAGTTCGCCGCCGTAAGGCCCGGGTTTTCGTCACAATGCAATTGCCCGGCGCGGGGACGCGACAAGCCGACAGGAGAGGCCGTATCGTTCATGGCTTTCAGGTTAAAGCAGGAAGCGCAGCCAACGCGACACCCATGTTTTGGGGATGAGCCGGTCGCGGGGCGATCCACCGCATTTTAAGGGTAATTCCTCGACGTTGCCAGCGGGGCATGTTTTCCTGCGGGCAGCATCATGGCATGGAATCACTGCTACTTGCTGATCAGTCTGTTGCTGATGGCCATTGCCATCCCAACGCCAGCCGCACCCAAGCGGGTGTTGCTGCTCGATTCCTTCGGACGCGATGTCGCGCCGTTTAGCATCGGGGTTTCGGTCTTCCGGACCACTCTAGCGCGCGAACTGGGCCAGCCCGTGGACATCTACGAATCGCCGTTGGATATGGCCCGGTTTGCCAAACCCGGCTTTGAAGAGCCGCTGGTGGATTTCCTTGAACACCGGTTTGACAGTTCGCCAATTGATTTGGTCGTGCCGGTCGGGGCGCCGGCGGTCAACTTCGTGGCGCAGTACCGGAACCGGCTGTTTGCGGAAACACCGATTGTATTCATGGGGGCCGATCCGCGCAGGGTGCCGCCAGAAGCTTTGAGGTCCAACGCGACGCTGGTCACGCAGAAAGTGGATCTGCCGGGGATGATTGAAGACATTCTCCAGTTGCGCCCGGACACAACCAACATCGTGGTCGTGATCGGTTCGTCTCCCCTGGAGAAGTTCTGGGGCGAGGAATGCCGGCGCGAGTGGCAGGGCTTTACCAATCGCCTGGGGTTTTCCTGGCTGGAGAACTTGTCGCTCGCGCAAATCCAGGAGCGCGTTGGAAAGTTGCCGCCGCGTTCTTTCATCGTGAGCGCGATGTTGCTCATGGATGCGGATCGGGTGCCGTATGATGGCTATGAAGCCTTGGAAGCCATTCACGCCGCCGCGAACGCACCCGTCTTCGGTTACTACCGGAGCCACCTGGGCCGGGGAGCGATCGGGGGCCGGCTGTATCAGGATGGTCAGGTCGGGATGGAGGCGGCCAAGGTTGCGGTGCGGATCCTGCGCGGCGAAAGCGCCGCCGACATTCCGCCGGTGATCCTCGGCGCATCGCCACCGACGTATGACTGGCGTGAACTGACCCGCTGGGGCATCAGCCCGGACCGACTACCTCCCGGTAGTGTCATCGAGTTTCGTGAGCCGACGTTTTGGGAGCTATACCGGTGGTGGATCGTTGGGGTGGTGGTGTTCTGCGGCCTGCAAACGGCGCTGATCGTCGGCTTGCTTGTCAGCCAAGCCAGGAGACGTGAAGACCAGGCGATGGCCACGCTGCTCAGCGAACTGTCATCGAGGTTTATCAATCTTCCCGCCGAGCAAGTGGATGCCGAAATTCAGGCCGCGCAGCGGCGGGTCTGCGAGGCTTTGGGACTGGACATTTCGACGGTGTGGCAGTGGCAGCCCGACAACCCCGTGATACACACCCTGACCCATTTGTATTGTCCGTTGGGCGGTCCGCCGGTGCCGGAAACGATGAAGGGGGAGGACTATTTTCCATGGGGTCAGCGCCGGGTGCTGGACGGGGAGGTGTTGATATTTTCTTCGCTGGCCGACTTGCCCGCAGAGGCGGCTCGGGATCGGGAGGCCTTCGGCCATTACGGTCTCAAGACCACTTTGACGATCCCGCTATCGGAAGGTGAAGCACCCGTTATCGGCAGTGTGAACTTCAACGACAAGCGAACGGAGCGTCGTTGGTCGGAAGCGCTGGTTCAACGGCTGCAACTAGTCGCGCAGGTCTTTGTCAATGCTCTTGCACGTAAGGCTTGTTCCCTCCCAACCTCCCGGGCAGCGACGCCCTGGGAATCTTCGAGTCAGTGGCCTTTATGAAGTTCACACATCTTGCTTGTGCGATCCGAAGGCTGAAGCCGAGCGCGACATTTCGCACTCCGGCGCTGATCGCGTTCGCTTTGGCTGCCGTGAGCGTGCTTGCGACCGCCCCGTCCAACGCTTCCGAGGCCCCGGAAGATTGGTACACTTCCACCTGGCATACCAAGGAGGGACTGCCGCAGAACACCGTGACGGCTATAGTGCAGACGCGCGACGGTTACCTTTGGGTGGGGACGGGAGGCGGGTTGGCCCGGTTCGATGGCGTCCGATTTCGCTCGTTCGGCTTGGAGGACGGCCTCGGCTCCGTGAGGATCACCGCTCTGTTTGAGGATCGCCGTGGAATCCTGTGGGTCGGGACCACGGGTGGAGGCGTGAGCCGATGGGAAAACGGACAACTGACACGCCTGAGCGAAGGGGGAGAGTTCTCGAGAGTGGATGTGGAATCACTGGCGGCAGACCCGGGTGGCACGCTTTGGATTGGCACCAGACGTGGCTTGCTACGGTGGCGTGACGGCGAGTTCACGAGGATGGGAGCCCAGGTGGGTCTTCCGGAAAAGGTGGTTCGCGCACTGTTGTTGGATTCGACAGGAACTCTCTGGGTGTCGGTGACCTACGAAGGGTTGTTTCGCGGGACCAACGGTCACTTCACGCCCGAGCCCCAAAACGAGTGGACCCCCAGCCACAGCGTCGCTTCCTTGCTGGAAGATCAGGACGGGTCCATCTGGGCTGGGGGGCCTAGCGGACAAGTGTGGCAATGGCGCGACTCGACCTGGAAACTCTACGACGTGACTAATGGCGTCCCGGTCGGCAACCTCCGGTCACTCGCCCGAGGCTCACGGGCAGGGGAGGTGTGGGTTGGATCTCAGAATCTGGGGCTGGCTTATTCTACCAACGGCACCTTCCAACGGCCAATGGTCGGCAACAATTTTCTAGAGCAGCCGATTTCTGCCGTTTGGGTTGACCGAGACGAAGCGGTTTGGTTGGGCACGGCCGGCGGAGGTCTGGGCCGACTTTCACGGCGAAAACTCCATTACTGGGGCAAGTCAGAGAGTCTGCCGAATTCCAAGGTTAGCTCCGTGGCGGAGGACGATGACGGCATCCTCTGGGTAGCTACGGAAACGGCGGGTCCCTGGCAATTCACGGGTCGCCGTTTCACCAAGCTAGCCGATCCAGCGGTTGATGGTAACTACCCTTATCACTATTCAGCGCTGCGCACTGGGGATGGCAGCATCTGGATGGCTGGGGAGTCAGTACTGCTTCGCTTCCGCAAAGGCCAGGCTACTCAGTCGTATATGAGCGACGAACTCTGGCACAACGCGATTCATGCCCTGTGCGAAGACGGCACCAACGTCTGGCTGGGCACTCTCAATGCCTCGGGGTCGTCCCTGTTCAAATGCGATGGCACCGCCCTTGAAAGGATGGCAACCAATGGCACCTTCGGCGGCCGTATTGCCAGCCTCGTGCGCGAAGCTCCCGAGACGTTCTGGATTGGCTGCGTCGGCGGGCTATATCGCTGGGACAAAGGCCGCGTGCGCCAATGGACGACGCAGGACGGCTTGCTCTGCGCGGACATACAGGCGCTCCATCGGGATCCGGACGGAACTTTGTGGATCGGCACACTCGGCGGTGGTTTGGCGCGACTGAAAGACGGACGCATTGCCAATATCACCAAGCGGCAAGGTTTGATTGACAACAGCATCGTTCAGATCCTGCCGGATGATCTGGGGCATTTGTGGCTGGGCAGCAGTCATGGGATCATGCGGCTCGAACGAAAAGAACTCCACGATTACGCCAACGGGAACATCGGCTACGTGCATGCCGCCGTTGTGAGCCAAGACGACGGCATGCTTTCGGAACAATGCACGGGCGACCATTCACCCACAGCGACGAAGACCAAGGACGGGCGTCTGCTCTTTCCCACCACCCGCGGCCTGGTGGAGATCGACCCCCGCCGCTTTGAAGCGTCCACCGCTCAGATGCCGCAGGCAGATATCGAGGAGGTTTTGGCGGATGGGCGAAGTCAGCCACGGACCGCGGCGACCGTTTTGGCCCCGGGCGTTCGCCGCCTCGAAATCAGTTACACGGCGCCCAGTTTGCAGGGAGCTGATCGGGTGCGCTTCCGCCATCGTCTGCAACCGCTGGACGAGGATTGGATCAACGCTGGGATGCGGCGGACGGCCTCCTACGGCAACCTGGCTCCAGGCAAATACACCTTTCAGGTCACCGCTTGCGACCGCGACGGTGTTTGGAGCCAAGAGGTCGCCACCCTGGCGGTTGCCGTGTTGCCATTTTACTGGCAGACGCTCTGGTTTCGCGGTGCGATGGGCTTGCTGCTGGTGGCGGCCGGCGGTGGCGCGGTGTTTTGGCGCGGTCGGGCGAAACGGCGCTCGGAATTGGCGGAAATGAAGCGACAGCAATTGGAATTCGTCGAGCGCCAACGAGCAGACGAGAAATTTCGACTGGCGGTGGAAGCCTCGCCCAACGGGATTGTCCTCGTGAATCGCGAAGGGCGAATGGTGCTGGTCAACGCGCATGCCGAAAAAATGTTCGGCTACGCGCGGGAGGAATTGATCGGGCAAGCCGTCGAAATGTTGGTGCCCGAGCGATTTCGCGTCGAGCATCTGGGCCGCCGGGCGGGCTTCTTCGCGGCGCCGCAGCCGCTGGCCGTGGGATTTGGACGGGAGTTATTCGCTCGCCGTAAGGACGGGACGATCTTCCCGGTCGAAATCGGGTTGAACCCAATTGAAACGGGGGAGGAGACGCTCGTCTTGGCAGCCATCGCGGACATCACATCGCGCAAACGGTCAGAACAGGAGCTCGCCCAACAACGCAATCAACTGACCCACCTTTCCCGCGTGAATATGCTCGGCGAACTGGCTGGCTCGCTGGCGCATGAATTGAACCAGCCGCTCACCGCCGTCCTCAGCAATGCCCAGGCGGCGCAGCGCTTCCTCGCGCAAAATCCACCCGACCTGGATGAAGTGCGGGAAATCCTGACGGACATTGTGGCCGAGGACAAACGCGCGGGTGAAGTCATCCACCGCCTGCGGTTGCTGCTCAAGAAAGGCGAGGTTCAGCACCAGCCGCTCTCCGTGAATGAAGTCGTGCAGGATGTGCTCAAGCTCGTCCGCAGCGACTTGGTAAATCAGAATTTCACCGCGGAGACTGAACTCGCACCGGACCTGCCCGTCCTCCACGGCGACCGGGTGCAACTCCAGCAGGTGTTGCTCAACCTGGTAATGAACGCTTGCGATGCGATGGCGGGTGCGGCGCGGGATCACCGCCAGCTCACTATCCGCACCCACCAGGCGGAGGACGGCTCCATTCACATCTTGGTAGTTGATTGCGGCGCGGGTATTGCATCGGAAAAACTGGATCAGGTGTTTGAGCCGTTCTACACCACCAAACCGCATGGCATGGGTTTGGGATTGTCAGTGTGCCGCACCATCGTCGCTGCCCACGGTGGCAAGCTGTGGGCCACCAACAATCTGGAGCAAGGCACCACGTTTCACATCTCGTTGCCGGTGGCCAAGCCAAAGCAAGCATGACCCAAGTGTCACCAACCGTGTTTGTCGTGGACGACGATCCCGCCGTTTTGAAAAGCCTCTCGCGCTTGCTGCGTTCAGCACACCTGACCTGTGCCACGTTCTCTTCGCCGCGCGAGTTCCTGGGCCGTCACGATCCCAACGCGCCCGGCTGCCTGGTGCTGGATCTGGCCATGCCGGGACTAAACGGCTTGGAACTTCAGCAAGCGCTGATTGCCAGCGGCCAGGAACTGCCCATCATTTTCCTCACCGGCCACGGCGACATTCCCATGAGTGTGCAGGCGATGAAACGCGGCGCCGTGGATTTTCTGACCAAGCCGGTGAATGACGCCGCCCTTCTCAAGGCCGTTCGCGCTGCCATCGAAAAGGATCGCGTCCAGCGGCAGCAGCGCGCCGAAATCGCGGACATTCAGCATCGCCTCGCAACGCTCACCCCGCGCGAGCGCGAAGTCATGGAGCACGTCATCGCCGGTCACCTCAACAAGCAAACTGCGGCTGATCTCGGCACTGTCGAAAAAACCATCAAGGTTCATCGTGCGCGGGTGATGGGGAAAATGAAGGTGCATTCGGTGGCGGAACTGGTTCATCTGACCGAGAGAGTGGGGCTCGGAAGAAAGTAGTCCGCAGGTAGTGGCCAATGCCGATTACTGGCCACGGCCACTCGTCCCTCGCCCCTTTCTCGCATTGGCCCAAGGTCCAATACCAAGAATCCAGGTCACTCGCTAGAGTCCACGCTTGTGAGCGAATTTCGGCCCTTGATTGCAGTAGTGGATGACGAGGAATCCGTGCGCATCGCCCTCCGACGATTGCTGCGCTCGGCCAACCTCGACGTGGAAACCTTCTCGTCCGGGGCCGAATTCCTCGACTCTCTGAAATCCCATCAACCGGACTGCATTGTCCTGGACCTGCACATGCCGCAGGTCAATGGCTTCGCCGTGCAAGCGCGGCTTACTGAGGCGCACGTCCAGTTGCCGGTGGTGATCATCACCGGCCATGACTCCTCCGAAACCCGCGACCGCGCACTGGCTGGAGGGGTCTCGGCCTACCTGCGCAAACCGGTGGACGATCAGACGTTGCTGACGGCGATCACCGACGCCATCGCGCACCCGTCCGACACCCTCGCGCCCTCAGAATAGAAACAGCCAGGACCAGAACTCCCTAAACAGAGCCATGAAACAGATACTCGCCCTTCTCACGCTGGCTTCTGCCGCCACGCTCTTCGCGCAGGAAGCAACGATGGACGACAAATCTGCCGCCGCCGAACTGGCCAAGAAACTCTCCAATCCGGTCGCCAGCCTCATCAGCGTGCCGATGCAAAACAACTGGGACTTCGGCATCGGCGCTGCCAACGCCATGCGCTACACGGCCAATGTTCAACCCGTCATCCCGTTCTCCCTGAGCGAGGATTGGAACATCATCACCCGGACCATCGTGCCGATCATCTATGCGGAGGGGACCACGGTGGGCGCGAGTTCCAAGTGCGGCTTGGGTGACATCAACCAGAGTTTCTTCTTCTCGCCCAAGGCGCCGAGCGCCGGCGGCTGGATCTGGGGCGCCGGTCCGGTGTTTCTCTATCCGACCGCCACCGATGATGCACTGGGCAGCGAGAAGTTTGGCCTGGGGCCAACGGCCGTTTTGCTCAAGCAGGAGAATGGCTGGACTTATGGTCTGCTCGCGAATCACCTCTGGTCGGTCGCCGGCCCGGCCAGCCGCGCGGATGTGAACGCCATGTTCCTTCAACCGTTCGTTTCCTACACCACCAAGAAGTTCACCACCTTCGGTCTCGCCGCTGAATCCACCTACGACTGGAAAAACCAGCAATGGACCGTGCCGCTCAACGTGAGCGTTAGTCAGTTGCTCAAGATTGGCAAACAGCCCATCAGCTTTGGTCTTGGCGCCAAGTATTACGCCGATGGTCCCAACGGCGGACCGGATTGGGGCCTGCGCTTCACCGTCACCTTCCTCTTCCCAAAATGAACAACGCCTCTCATCACTGATTGCTGATCACTCAAATCAATTCCGACAACCACCAAAACCATGAAATCAAATATCATGCTCGCCGCCCTCAGCTTGGCGTTGAGCGCATTCGCGGTACCGGTGGGGGCACAAGATGTCCTGCCGTTTCCCCCTAAACAGTCCGGCAGCATGGCCGGGCGGACAATTCAGGAGTCGGTTTACAGCCCGGCTCCGGCGGTGAGCCATCTGCCGGAAGGCGCACCGAATGTTATTATCTTCCTCGTGGATGATGCTGGCCCCGGTCTGCCGAGCACATTCGGCGGCGAAGTGAATACGCCCACGCTGGATCGCCTGAGGAGTCAGGGCATCGGCTACAACCGGTTTCACACCACCGCCATGTGCTCGCCCACGCGCGGCGCGTTGCTGACGGGACGGAATCATCACCGCATCGGCGCCGGTCAGATTGCCGAACTGGCGAATGACTGGGACGGTTACTCCGGCACCCAGCCCAAGAGCAGCGCCATGGTCGGTGAAGTTCTCAAGAACTACGGCTATCACACCGGGGCTTGGGGCAAGTGGCACAACACGCCCGCCGAGCAAACCACCGCTGCCGGCCCGTTCGATTACTGGCCGACCGGTTATGGTTTTGAATACTTCTACGGATTCCTTGCCGGCGAAGCCTCGCAGTACGAGCCGAATTTGGTGCGCAACACGACGCCGGTAGAGGCAAACAAGCCCAAGGACGGCAAGCCGTATCACCTGACCGAGGACTTGGCCGACGATGCGATCACCTGGCTGCAACAACACAAGGCGTTCACTCCCGACAAGCCGTTCTTCATGTATTGGGCCTCCGGTGCCATTCATGGTCCTCACCACGTCATGAAGGAGTGGGCCGACAAGTACAAAGGCAAGTTTGATGACGGTTGGGATGCGTACCGCGAACGCGTGTTCAAGAACGCGAAAGCCAAGGGCTGGATTCCACAGAACGCGCAACTCACGCCGCGACCCGAAACGCTCGCTGCTTGGAACAGCATTCCGGAAGACGAGAAACCGTTCCAACGCCGGTTGATGGAAGTCGCCGCCGGCTATGCCGAGCATGTGGACTACAACATCGGTAAAGTGGTGGATGAAGCGGAACGTCTCGGGTACGGCGACAACACGCTGGTTTTCTACATCTGGGGCGACAATGGCTCTTCCGCCGAAGGCCAGAATGGCACCATCAGCGAACTGCTCGCGCAAAGCGGCATTCCGTCCACCGTTCCGATGCACATCAAGGCTCTTAACGAACTCGGTGGCCTTGATGTGCTCGGCTCACCTAAAACAGATAACCAGTATCATGCCGGCTGGGCATGGGCGGGCAGCACCCCGTACAAGGGCACCAAGCTTCTCGCATCCTATTTCGGCGGCACACGCAACCCAATGATCGTCCGCTGGCCCGCCAAGATTAAGCCCGACGCCACACCCCGGTCGCAGTTCCTGCATTGCATTGACGTTGTGCCCACCATCTATGATGTCGTCGGCATCAAACCGCCCAGCGTGGTCAACGGCATCTCGCAAGACCCATTCGATGGCGTCAGTTTTACCAGCACATTCAACGACGCGAAGGCCAAGGAAGTCCGGCACGCCCAGTATTTTGAAATCATGGGCAGTCGCGGTATTTACCAGGACGGCTGGTTTGCTTCCGCCTGTGGTCCGCGCCTCCCGTGGGTGCCCGGCCTCCCCAAGGGGTTCTTCGATGAGAAAGGGCAGGTCGCATGGACACCCGACAAGGACAAATGGGAACTCTACAACCTGAACGAAGACTGGTCGCAAGCGAATGATCTCGCGGACAAAATGCCGGAGAAGCTTGCTCAAATGAAGGATGTCTTCACCATGGAGTTTGCCAAGAACAAGGGCTATCCCATCGGCGGCGGCCTGTTCATTCCCCTCATGCGTCCGGATCTGCGAATCTCGACGCCGTACACGGAGTGGACCTTCTCTGGTAACATCAACCGCATGCCGGAGTTCACCGCGCCGGCGCTGGGCAATACGGAGAACGTCGTCACCATTGACGCCGTGATTCCCGCCAACGCCAGCGGTTGCCTCTACAAGCTGGGATCGTTCGCCGGTGGTCTGACGTGCTACGTCAAGGATGGCATCCTCTCCTACGAATACAACCTGTTCGAGATCCAGCGCACGCGGATCAAAGCCAAGGAAATGCTGGCCGCCGGCAAGGCGAAGATCGAGGTCGTGACGAAGTATGCCGTGAAGAAACCGGCTGGTCCGCTCGACATCACCCTCAAGGTGAATGGCCAGGAAGTCGCCAAGGGCACTGTGCCGATCAGCGCGCCGCTGCTTTTCACCGCCAACGACTGCCTCGACATCGGCATCGCCCTCGGCTCGCCGGTATCGCCCGAGTACTTCGATCAGGCGCCGTTCAAGTTCAACGGCACGATCAGTCAGGTTCAGGTGAAATATGTGAAGTAGTTCCTCCGGATCGCTCGTGAACCGCGCGGGCTGGCTCTGTGGCCCGTCCAGTCCGCGAATGCACGAGCGACGAGAACATCTAACAGCAAAGACCAATGAAGAAACCGTAAGACCAATGAAAACAACTCACCAGCAAAACCTCCTCGCCACTGCTCTCGTCTGCGCCTTGGCTGCCAGCACCGTTCCCAGTCGTGCAGCGGATGTCACGCCCGCCGAAGCCCGCGTCATCGCCAAGGAAGCTTACATCTATGGCTTCCCAATGGTGGACGGCTACCGCATCGAATACGCCTACTACGTGGATCGCAACAATCCCGAGTTCAAAGCGCCGTGGAACGAAATCCGCAACATGCCGCGCGTCTTCACCTCCGAAGACAAGGCCGTGCAAACGCCGAACTCCGACACGCCCTATTCGATGGTCGGCCTCGACCTGCGGGCCGAACCAATCGTGCTCACCATCCCACCCATCGAGAAGGGCCGGTATTTCTCGGTGCAATTGATTGACGCCTACACGCACAACTTCGACTACCTCGGCAGTCGCGCCACGGGCAACGAGGGCGGCAGTTTCCTCATCGCTGGCCCGAACTGGAAAGGCGCGCAGCCCAAGGGCGTGAAGAAAGTGATCCAATCGGAGACCGACCTCGCTCTGACCGTGTATCGCACCCAACTCTTCAAGCCAGAGGATCTCGACAACGTGAAGAAAATCCAGGCGGGCTATCAGGTGCAAACGCTTTCGCAGTTTCTCGGAAAGCCTGCGCCCGCGGCTGCGCCGAAAATTGAATTCCCAAAACCGCTCTCCCCGGAGCAGCAGAAGACCTCGCCCGAATTCTTCAACCTCCTGAACTTCGTTCTCCAATTCTGCCCCACGCATCCCTCGGAGAAAGCGTTGATGGCACGCTTCGCCAAACTCGACATCGGCGCGGGGCGGTCTTTCGACGCAGGGAAGCTCACACCCGAATTGCGCAAAGCCGTGGCAGACGGCATGGCGGACGCCTGGCAGACCTTGGCCGAGTTCAAGAAGACCCAATTGGATTCCGGCAAAGTCACCAGCGGCGACATGTTCGGTACGCGGGAGTATTTGAAGAACAATTATCTCTACCGCATGGCCGCCGCCGTCCTGGGCATCTACGGCAACTCGAAGGCGGAAGCGATGTATCCGGTTTACTCCTTGGACGCGGCGGGAGAGAAATTGGATGCCTCGAAGCACCGCTACGCACTGCGGTTTGCGCCCGGTCAGTTGCCGCCGGTCAATGCCTTTTGGTCGCTGACGATGTATGAAATGCCGTCCAGCCTGCTCGTCGCCAATCCGCTGAACCGCTACCTCATCAACTCGCCAATGCTGCCCGATTTGAAGCGCGACGCCGACGGCGGACTGACGCTTTACATCCAGCGCGAGTCGCCCGGCAAGGACAAGGAGTCGAACTGGCTGCCCGCGCCCAGCGGCCCGTTCATGGCCGTATTGCGCCTCTACTGGCCGAAGGACGAGGCGACCAACGGAAAGTGGAAACAACCGCCGCTGAAGCGCGCGGAGTGATCGCCATGAAAGCCTGGCTGAAAGCGTGATGTTCCGGGTGATCCGGCGCATGGCCGGTTTTTGAGATGAGGAAGCAATTACCAAACGAACCCAAACCAAAAATGAGCGACGACAAACAACTGACCATTCACTTCAACAACGGCACTAAGATGGAAGTGTCGTTTCCCACGCAGATCAAGAATTCCACCGGGGCCGTCCTGGAAGGAATCAAGCGCATTCTGGAATCCGACAAGCTCGTGATTCAGACGGACCAGCAGGTCGTGGTCATTCCCTGGTCCAGTGTGAAATACCTGGAGAGCGCTTCGGTGCCGGCGGGCGCGCTTCCCTTCGGCGCCCTCAAGGGGGCGCATATTGCCGCTGCCAACTGAAAACCATGAAATACAAACTCCTGTTCGCCTTCACCCTTACTGCCTTCCTGACCCCGGCCCTGCGCGCCGAAGAGGGCGGCAGCGGTCATTACCTGCCGGGTGCGACCGCGTCGTTCATTGACGCGCTGCCCGGCAAAGAGGCATTCGCCTATGTGAACGCCTTCACCTACTACAGCGGCAAAGCCGGCGGCTCGCGTCAGTTGGAGTTGGGCGGACAGATCGTGGCGAACATTGACGCCACCGTTTATGCCGATACTTCCATCCTGCTTTACGAGACACCCTGGAAGATTCTGGGCGGCCAATATGCCGCCGCCGTGGCCATTCCCTACCTGTGGATGGACGTGAAAGGCAACGTGCAGGTCGGGCCGATTACCGGCATCCAGCGCGACTCCGCCAACGGCTTCGGCGACATCCAGATTCTCCCGTTGATGCTCGGTTGGACCAACGGCGACTTCAAGTTCGGCGGCCAGTTCGGCATCTACGCACCCACGGGTGAGTTCGAGAAAGGTCAGCTCGCCAACGTCGGTAAGAACTACTGGACCTTCGAGCCGGGACTCAACTTCAGTTGGCTCAGCAGCAAGATCGGCACGGAAGTCAGCCTTTTCGCCGGCTACGACTTCAGCACCAAGAATGACAAAACCGATTACCAGAGCGGCGACGTAATCCACTTGGACGCCACGGTGGCGCAGCATCTTCCGTTGGGCGGCGGTTTCGTCGGCCTGGGGGCGAATGCCTTCCTTTACCAGCAGATCACCGGCGACAGCGGCGGCGGCGCTGTGCTTGGCGACTTCCGAGGTCGGACCGTTGGCATCGGCCCGGTGATTTCCTTTGCGACGAAGGTCGGCAAGAACAAAACCACCGACCTCATCGCGGAATTGAAATGGCTGCCGGAATTGAGCGTGGAAAAGCGTCTTAAAGGCGACACTATCTGGTTCAAGTTGGCGTTGGTGTTCTGAAAACCGGGCCATGCACCCCAAATCTGATGACTGAACCCCGATCACCGATTTCGGATCACTGGCAATTGGCCTCTATCTCCGCCCTTGCCCTCGCATTGCTCACCGTGGTGGTGACAGGTTGCAGCGGCATCAATGCGAGCAAGTCCATTTCGCCGTTGGACTTCATCCTGCCCGGGCTGCTGCACAACGGCCCGGCGTCACCGGTTATCCCACTCGAAACCAACGCCGTTCCTTTGCTGGCACAGGCCACTCCTGCCCCGCCGTAAATTTTACCAACCCCAACTCCCGCCATGAAAACCACAAAACTTCTCACACTTGCTGCTTTGGTGCTCGCTTCATGGTTCAGCGCCCACGCGCAGCAACCCGCCGACCCCGGCTGGCCGCGCATTTTCAAAAAGGACAAGCAACAACTGACCGTCTATCAGCCCCAGGTGGATTACTGGAACGGCTACACCAACATGCACTTCCGCTGCGCCATCGCCGTCAAGGGCGTTACCAAGCAGGAGAAATTTGGCGTGGCGGAGGTTGACGCCGTAACCGTGGTGGATCACACCGCCCGCATCGTGGCGTTGGTACCCACCCAGCGCGAACTTCGCTTCCCGAATTGCACGGATTCCGAACTCGCGTCGCTGCGGCGCGCCGTGGATGAACTGAAGCCGCCGGGTCAGGCCGTGACGCTTTCTCTCGATCGCACCATCGCCTATTTGAACCCGGCCACCCAGCCGGTCCAGCGTACCGTGGAAGTTAGTTTGGATCCGCCGAGAATCTTCAGCAGCACCACGCCGGCCATCCTCGTCATCTTCATGGGCGAACCGCAGTTCAAGCCCGTGGACACCAACCGGACGGATGTGCTCTTCGCGTTGAACACCAATTGGGATGTGCTCTACGACACGGCCAGCAGGCTTTATTACCTGCTCAACGGCGATGGCTGGCTCAGCGCGCCGGACGTGCTCAAAGGTCCGTGGACCCCTGCCAAGACCGTGCCGCCCTCATTCTATTCCCTGCCCAACACCGAAAACTGGGCCGAGGCTCGCAAATGCCTGCCCGGCAAGGCAGCGAAAAAAGCGCCGACGGTCTTTGCCACCACCGAACCGGCGGAGTTGATTCTGACGGATGGCACGCCCAGCTACATGCCCGTGCGCGGAACCAAACTTCTGCGCGTGAACAACACGGAGAGCGTGCTGTTGCTCCATTCCGGCGACGGCAAGCTCTACTTCCTCGTCGCCGGCCGATGGTTTCGCGGCGACAGCCTGAACGGTCCGTGGACCGCCGCCAGCAAGGACCTCCCGCCGGACTTCGCGCAGATTCCCGACAACGATCCGGCTGCGTTCGTGAAAGCCTCCGTCCCCGGTACCCGCGAGGCACAGGACGCCGTGCTGCTGGCTTCGATTCCCACGACCACCACCGTCAACATCACGAACGTGACGGTGAATGTGACCTACAGCGGCGCACCGCAATTCGTGGCGATCCCCAGCACCACCGTCCAGTACGCCGTGAACACGCCGAACCAAGTCTTCCTGGTGAACGGCGGATACTATTGGTGTTTAAGCGGCGCATGGCTGTGCGGAGCGAGCGCGAACGGACCCTGGACCTACTGCACCAGCGTGCCGTCAGCCATCTACACGATCCCGCCGTCCAACCCGAACTACAACGTCACCTACGTCGTCGTCCAAAGCGCAACCCCCACCACTGTGGTTTACAGCCAGACCTCCGGCTACAGCGGCGAATATGTGGCCGCCAGTGGCGTGCTCATGTTCGGCATGGGCATGTTGGTGGGCGCAGCGATCGCGGACCATCACGACCATTATTATTACCCGCCGCCGATCCATTATTCGTATGGCTGCGGCGCGGTCTATCATCACGGCTATGGCGGCTACTATTCCTCGGCGCACGTTTACGGTCCCTACGGTGGCGCTGGCCGAACCGCCTCTTACAACCCGTACACTGGAACATACGCACGTTCCAGTTACGCCTATGGACCTTACGGCAGCGCGAGCCGGTCAGCGGCCTACAATCCCTACACCGGCACCCGGGCTGCAGGCGGACAGGTCCATACCCCCTACGGTTCAGCCGGCCGGTTCGGCGCTTACAACCCTTCCACCGGCAATGCCGCGTGGGGTGGTTACCGCTCCGGTTCGCAGGGCACCGTCGGTGGCATCCGCACCAGCGAAGGCAGCGGGATGGCCGCTTGGAACACGGAACATGGTCAGGGCGCGGTCGGTCGAAGTCAGTCCGGTGATATTTACGCCGCGAAGGACGGCACGGTTTACAAGCGCGACTCGAACGGCGGCTGGTCGCAAAACTCCGGCAGCGGCTGGGAGAGCACTTCGAAACCGCAACCTGCCGCTCGCGCACAAACCACGAGCGCCACCTCCACTCGGCAAGCCCAACCCCGCGCCACGGCGACCAGCGCGAGCAGTTGGAGCCAAAACCGGCAGAGCTTGGAATCACAAGCCCAGGCGCGCTCTTGGGGCAATCGGCAAGCCAGCCAATCCTCGGGCAGTTCCCGCAAAAACTCTGCTTGGAGTGGTCGGAGCGGCGCAGGCCGCCGCCGCTGATGGCAACCGGGTACAAAGCGATATAACCCGACAAACATAATTCCTCACGATGAACGACCCCACCACGCATCCCCTTCAAAGTCACCCGCGCCTTTCGCCAAGGATGTTCGATCACCGATCAATGGACACGGGCCACTGGTTTCGGCTCCTGCCACCCGCCACCCGCCAACTGCCGCTTCTGTTGATCTTGCTCCTCTTCGCCGGCTGCGCGCATCTCGGCCCCAAGACTGTGGCGGTTGACCGTTTCGATTACAGCACCGCCATCGCCGACTCGTGGAAACAGCAGACGCTCCTGAACATCGTCAAGCTCCGCTACATGGACCTTCCCGTGTTCGTGGACGTGGCGTCCATTGTCAGCGGCTACTCGATGGAAACCAGCGTGAATCTCGGCGGCCAACTCTCTTCGTCCAGCGCCATGCAGGGCAACAGCATCACGATGGGCGGAGCAGGACGCTTCACCGACCGACCCACCATCACCTACGTGCCGTTGACCGGCGAAAAATTCCTGCGCGGTTTCATCACGCCGATTGATCCGAAACACATCTTCTTCATGCTCCAGGCGGGTTACCCGGCGGATTTCATCCTGGCCCTGACGGTGGAGGGACTGAACGGAGTGCGCAATCGTTCGGTCTCCGCGGGCGCAATGCGGGAGGCGGACCCGGAGTTTGTTCGCGCGCTGCAGTTGCTGCGCGAAGTGCAGGCCGCCGGTGCCGTCGGGATGCGGGTGGAAGAGGACAAGGCCAAAGGGCAAACCGCTGTGCTGTTCTTCCGGCGTGACGATATGCCCGCCGAGATCGTCGAAAAAGCGGCGGAGATCCGGCGCTTGCTCAAGCTTTCGGCGGCAGAGCAGAAATACGTGCTCACCTATTCGCCGGTGGGCGGGGAGGGCAACGAACTGGCCGTGAACAGCCGTTCCATGCTCCAAATCATGGGGGCTTTTGCCAGCTACCTGGACGTGCCGGTCGCGCACCTGAAGGATCACAGCGCCGTGCCCGATATTGAGAAGGCAGCCCCGGCGCGCGTGCAACAGGTCGCACGAATCCGCAGCGGGAAAGAGAAACCGGCGCACGCCTTCGCCGCTGTCCACTACCGCGATCACTGGTTCTGGATTGACAACGGCGACTGGCAAAGCAAGCGGGCGCTCACTGCCGTCATGTTTTTCTTCACGCTGGCGGAAACCGGGGACACCGGAAAACTGCCTTTGATCACGATCCCGGCCCAATGAAACGTTGCGACCAGAGACCCCGAGCCATCCAGGCAGGACATCGGTCCTGCGGGCATGGCTGGCGCTTTGCCAAGATCGTTGACGTCTTATGAATGGCCCGCGAACGCGTATGCGAAACATTGGCATCTCCCTGGCGCTGTCATTTGTTTGGTTTCCATCCCCGGCTCAAGGCGCGACCCGACACGCCGGCAATCCGCCCGTGCAACAGGTGGTGACGAACCTGGTCGTCGTGACCAACACCGTGATCGTGACCGTGACCAATTATGTCGTTACCACGAACACGATCATGACCACGAACGTCCCTGTGGCCGAGGCGAAAAAGCGGTGGGGGAGAAAAGCGCCGGTGTCGGTCCCGCCGCCCGATCTGGGTTGGGTGCCGCCGGAGGACACGTTTGACTGGATTCAACTCAAGTCCGGCGAGTGGCTCAAGGGCCGGCTCAAGGCCATGCAGGACCGCAAGCTCGAGTTTGAAAGCGAGGAGTTGGATGCCCTGGCCTTCGATTGGAAAGACATTCGCCAGGTGCGCACCTCTCGCACTCTCGACGTGTTATTCGTGGACGGCGAAAAAGCGTCCGGTCCGCTCGTGATCACTCCCGACCAAGTGCTGGTGAACGGCGGCATAGCACAGGTCCGCCCCCGCAGTCAGTTGCAAAGCTTGACGCCGGGCGGCGCCAAAGAGTGGAACCTCTGGTCGGGCAAGGGATCGCTAGGCTTGAGCCTGCGATCCGGCAACACCGAGTCGGTGGACTACAACGCCCAAGCTCGCCTGCAACGTCGCACGCCGGCCACGCGCTACAGCTTCGATTACATCGGCAACATCAGCAGCGTGGACGGCGTCGAGAGCGCCAACAACCACCGCGTCAACAGCGAGTTCGATCTTTGGCTTTCGCGCCGGTTCTACCTAATCCTGCCGTTCGCCGAGTATTACAAGGATCCGTTTCAAAACCTGGCGCATCGGGTCACTGGCGGGGTCGGCGTCGGCTATGACCTCATTGACCGGCACAACTTGGAATGGACCATCACGACCGGTCCGGCCTTTCAGAAGGCGTGGTTTGCATCTGCGCAGCCGGGTGAGCCAACCGAAAAAATCACGGGCGCGCTCGTGTTTGGCTCGCGCTTCGACTGGAACATCACCCGCCGCATCGAGC
>CAZJTM010000102.1:0-20195 GCA_964548925.1 uncultured Verrucomicrobiota bacterium
GCGAAGATTTGCACGCCGTCGCCCGCGCTGGACCACACCCGGCCTGCGGCATCGCAGCGGATGCCATCCGGCACCCCTTGGTCAATCGTGCAGAACACGCCGCCGCCCTTCACTGTCCCGTCGCTTCGCACGTCGAACAAGCGGATGTGCCGCGGTTTGCCGGAGTCGGCCACGTAGAGCTTCTTCTCGTCCGGCGAAAAGGCGATCCCGTTCGGCTTGTCAAAGTCCTTCGCCACCACGGTCAGCCCCTTCGTCTTCGGATCGAATCGAAACACGAAGCAGCCTTCGTATTCGCGCGGCTTGCCTCCCAGGCCATAGTCCGGATCGGTGAACCAAATCGTGCCATCCGATTTCACGTCCGCGTCGTTGGGCGAGTTGAACCGCTTGCCCTCGAACTGATCCACGAGCGTCACGAGTTGCCCGACCTTCTCCAGTCGGCATAAACGCCGCCCGCTGTGTTCGCAGGAGATGAGCCGGCCTTCGCGGTCCACCGTGTTGCCATTGGCGTTCTGGCTCGGCTTGCGGAACGTCGTCAGGCCGTCCTTCGCGGTCCACTTTTTAAGTTCATCCGCCGGGATATCGCTGAAGACCAGAAAACCGCCGTCCGCCGCCACCCACACCGGGCCCTCGGTGAACTGCATGTCGGTGGCCAGCCTTTGCAGCTTGGCGTCCGGGGCGACGGCCTTGCGAAACTCGGCTTCGTTCCGGATGTCGAAGTCTGCGGCCCGGGCCAGGCAAAGCGAGCCGAGGAGGGCGAACCCGGTGGACAGCAGGCGCGCGTAAGGAAGTTGGTGAGGACCGCGCACAGGTTCATTCATGGGCAAACCAGATAACAAGAAGCCTGGTGGGCGTCACTGAAAAAATCCCCGGACGAGTTTGCCCTGACTCCGACGCGCGGAATCGCTAAACCGAAATGGTTGGCGAGGTCCACCCGCACTCCTCGCAAGGAGCGCGCTTTGCCGTGCGGCCCGGTCCCAATTGCAGATGCATGACGGTTTCGAGGCCCGGAATTGGCACGGTTGCGCCCTTACTGGGTGGCCGTTGGGGTGACGTTATTCCGCTTCGCTAGGATCGCGTCCACGATCTTCTGCGCCAGCGCCGCGTTCTCGGCTAGCGCCTTCTGCGCGGCGTCCTTGCCCTGGCCGATCAACTCGCCTGCGAATTGCAGCCACGCGCCTTTCTTCTCCACCACGCCGTTTTCCAGCCCAACCTCCAGAATGCTGCCTTCCTTGTTGATGCCGTGGTTGTAGAGGATGTCGAACTCGGCCTCGGCAAACGGCGGCGCGACCTTGTTCTTCACGATCTTGGTCTTGACGTGATTGCCGATAGCGTTGCCGGCGGCGTCCTTGAGCGTGTCCTTGCGGCGGATGTCAATGCGCACGCTGGCGTAAAACTTCAGCGCCTTGCCGCCGGGCGTGGTTTCCGGGTTGCCGAACATCACGCCAACCTTCTCGCGAAGCTGGTTCGTGAAGATGCAGGTCGTCTTGGACTTGGCGAGGATGGCAGTGAGCTTGCGCAACGCCTGGCTCATCAACCGCGCCTGCATGCCCATCGTGGCCATGCCCATCTCGCCTTCCAACTCGGCTTTCGGCACGAGCGCGGCCACGGAGTCCACCACGATCACGTCCAGCGCGTTCGAGCGGGCGAGCGTTTCACAAATGGTCAGGGCCTCTTCGCCGCTGTCGGGCTGCGAGACGAGCAAATCGTCGAGGTTCACGCCGAGCTTTTTGGCATAGGCGGGATCCAGCGCGTGCTCGGCGTCAATGAACGCCGCCAGGCCGCCGGTCTTCTGCGCGTTGGCGATGACGTGGAGCATGAGCGTCGTCTTGCCGGACGATTCCGGGCCGAAGATTTCCACGACGCGCCCGCGCGGAATGCCGCCCACGCCCAGCGCGAGGTCGAGGCCGAGCGAACCCGTCGGGATGACTTCGATTTTCACCTTCGCGCGCTCGTCGCCCAAGCGCATGATGCTGCCTTCGCCGTAAGTCTTGGTGATGGTGGAAATGGCGGAGTCGAGGTCGCGCTGGCGCGCGGCGGCGAGCTTGGCGGCTTCGGCGGACTTGGTGTCAGCGGCGCTTTTGTCGGAAGTCTTCTCTGCGGGTTTCGGTGGCATAGGTTTTGGAGAACGTTGTTTAGTTCCTCAGTGAATCTGTGTCCGCAGCGTAGCGACGGACGGCGTGACAGTCAAATCCGGTGTTGCGCGCCTCAACTCCTCAACTGCATGGTCATTTCGCGGTTTGATAGCAGGTGTGGAGGAGCGCACGGTTGCGGCATGCGAACACTGAGCGCGTATCTTGATGGCCGGTTTATCGTGCTGGATGAGCCCGCCCGGTTGAAACCGAACGCCAAGGTTACGGGCCTCGCCCCGGACGGGAACGATGATCTGACGAATGGCTGTGCGCGCCTTTCGGAAGACGCTTTCCGTAAGGCGTGGGACAACCCACTGGATGCCGAATATGACCGGCTGTGAACGCGGGGCCATCGTCCTGCTGCCATTTCCTGTTTCGGATCAATCTTCCGCAAAGATCCGTCCCGCAGTCGGGGTCAGCCCGGATTATCCTTCGGCGGATTTGCTCGTGATGGCGGTGACCTCGGTGGGCGACGGGTTGCGCCCGGGTGAGTTCGCCATCCAATTCTTGCGCGAGGCAGGTCTGCTCCATCTTTCATTTGCTAAACGGGCGGGGGCTTCGGTGGCGGAGCCTTTGGTGAAGAAACCGCTCGCCGGCTGTCCCGGAGAAGCTCCAAGTGTCCAAGAACGACGGGCCCAAATCGGCGCGTAAGAACAGGCAAATCTCCTCCCAGCTTTTATCCGCTGAAAACTTCAAGCCGCGTGCCAATCTACAGGTTGGCTGAGATGCGAAAACGCTCCGGCGCAACGCGGGCTTGGCCGCATGTCATTTTGGGAATCGCTTATCCGCCGATTTGGGACGGGCCGGTGATATTGACGCCTGCATGTGTCTGGCCGGACCGGATTTCGCCGCGGTCGGTGGCGGAGGTTGTCAGGAGGCATCCCCCAGCGAGGAAGATTGCCGCCGTGAGAATTGTCAGATTTGCTTTCGTCTATTCCTTTCGATGGTTGGCTCGCCAGCCCTTGCTTGCCAAGGATCAAATGCCCGTCACACGTGTCGTCATCGCGGGTGCAGGATGTATTTGTCGTTTCACCTTCAGCGGCCTTGGTTCAACCGCCGAAAGAACTCTGCGCCGGAATAACTCTTTCCGGGAGCAAGCAAACCGCGCGCTTCGAACTCCGCCCAGATTTGCTCCCGCTGGGCGCGGAGTCCGCTCAGTTCGCCGCTGGCGGCGCCGATGCTGAACGGTGACCCGCTCACAAAGGTTGCCGGGGAGCCCAATTGGTCTATCCGGCGGTTGACCTCCCGCAAATGGGATTCCAACTGCCAACTGCTCATGGCTTTGAGGTTTTGCTGATACTTCTCCGTCCGCTGCGATTCGTAAGTGGCGCAGCCGACCAGATGCAGCAGCGAGACGAGGGTGACGGCGAGGAATAGTGTGTTCGGTTTCATACTTTGGTTGGTGTGTCGGCGGGCCGCCCAACCGCCCCGGCGGGGCGAGTCGAGTTTGGGCAGCGCATTCATCACTGGTTTCTACGGAGGTTTTCGCGGCAGGTAACAGGCGCGGCGGGAAAAACTCTCTGCCGCAAGACCCAACCTATCCGGTTGCTTGCCAGGGGCGAGCAAACTGCCGGCAATCGCTGGCAAACCGCTTGTCACGCCGCGGAGGCCGTGTTATACGAAACCGCGAAACCCGATCATTTCCGTCAACTCTGATATGGACGAAGCCGCAGGCCGATTCAAACCCACGCGATGGACGACGGTGGTGCGGGCCGGGCAACCGGACATGCCCGGGGCCGAAGCCGCGCTGGCCCGGCTGTGCGAAGATTACCGCCCTCCCCTGCTGGAGTTTGCCCGGTTCTGGTTGAAGTCCCCGGAAGAGGCCGAGGACCTGACGCAGAGTTTTTTCGCCCACTTGATCGAACACAACCTTCCCGCCGCCGCCGGCCGCGAGCGGGGCCGCTTCCGCACGTTCCTGCTCGCCTGTTTCAAAAATTTCCTGCGCGACGACTGGCGCCGCCGCCAGCGGGCGCGCGTGATCCCGCCGGAACTTCTCCATTCCCTCGACGCCGGAGAAGATTCGGAGATGCCGTCCACCGAACCGTCCGTGACACCATCGCTGGACCGGCAGCTTGATTGGTTTTGGGCGGACAGCATCCGACGCCGCGTGACGGCGGTGTTGGAGCAGGACTATCGCGCCCGGAACAGCGGGCGGTTGTTCGAGTGCTTGCGCGGTTTGCTCACCGGGCAGGCGCTGGACAAGCCTTACTCCGAACTGGCGCTGGAGTTGGGCGTCTCGAAGGAAGCTTTAAAGACCGCCGTGCTGCGGTTGCGCGAGCGGTTCCGCCAACGCTTCCGCGAAGAGGTCGCCCAGACCGTGGCGGACGCGCGCGAGATGGAAGCGGAGAGCAAATACCTGC
This sequence comes from uncultured Verrucomicrobiota bacterium, assembly GCA_964548925.1. Lineage (GTDB taxonomy): Bacteria > Verrucomicrobiota > Verrucomicrobiia > Limisphaerales > MWDV01 > MWDV01. Next base: position 4,490 of record CAZJTM010000102.1, read on the forward strand.
AGTCCCTGTTGTTCTCGTCGGAAGGAACGACGTGAGGCCGGAGGCGCGACGATGAGCGTGGCCCTGCAATGCAGCCGCTGTGGAAGCCCGATGCATTCGAGCGGGTTGCGCGGCCTTTGCCCGCGGTGCCTGTTCGCCTGCACCACGGGGCGGCTGGACGCGGCGCCGGAAGCGGGGGCGGCGCCGGAGGAACAGGGATTCGTCGCCGGGACGGCGGTGGGGCCGGACGGGCGGTTCGTGCTGTTGGACAAGCTGGGGCAGGGCGGCATGGGCGAGGTTTGGCTGGCCAACGACCAGGCCTTGAGCCAGGAAGGCGAGCCACATTTTGTCGCGCTCAAGTTCCTCTCCAAATCCATCCGTCACGAACCCCGGGCGCTCGCGGCCTTGCGGGCCGAGGTGTTGCGCAGCCAGCAGCTCAGCCATCCGAACATCGTCCGCATCTCCGATCTCCACACCACGCGCGAGGGCATGCCCTTCATCAAAATGGAGTTTGTGGAGGGCAACAGCCTGACCAAATGGCTCGAAGACCAGCCGCAGCCGGTGATGCCGTGGAAGATGGTCACCCAAGTGGCCGAGCAAATCGCCAGCGCGCTCCTCTACGCGCACGAAACCGTCGGCATCGTGCATCGCGACATCAAACCGAGCAACCTGCTCCTGGCCGACGGGCCCGTGGTCAAGCTGTCGGATTTTGGCATCGCCCGCGTGGCGCATGATCGCTCCCGCCCGGCGGACGACGCCGCAGCGCTGGGGACGATTTGGTATTCGAGTCCGCAGCAGATCATGGGGCAACCCCCGACGCCTGCGGACGATGTCTATGCACTCGGCGCCACGCTTTACGAACTCCTGACCGGGACGCCGCCGTTTGAAGCGGCAACCACGGAGGAACTGATCGAGAAGATTCAGAACGAAGCGCCGGAACCGATCCCGCAGCGACTCGCCAACTTGGGCCGGCAGAACGAAGTCCCGTCGAAGCTCCTCCTCTTCGTCCAGAGCTGCCTCGAAAAGGACCCGGTGTATCGGCCAAAGACGCGCGAGTTGACGCGCTACCTGCCACTGATCGGCGTGGGCGGAACGCCGCCACGGCCCATCGTGGCGAAGCCCGTTCAGTGGCGCGATGCCCCGACGCCGGCCCCGCCGCGCAGCCTGGCTTGGGTTTGGGTGTTAATGGTTGCGCTCGTGGCCGGGGCGGCGTGGTGGCAGAACTGGGGCGACGTCCAGGCCAAGGGGCCGGCGCTCTTCCGAACCTTGCTCAACAAACTCCACGCCGCGCGTGAGGGGCCCACACCAATTCCACCACCCCACACACCCACCACGCCCACAACCGAAACGCCAGTCCCTACACCCACCTCCTCCGACTCGGCTACGCCGCCCACAGTCACGCCGCAACTGACTCCGCCATCGGCACCCACGCCACCACCATCGGGCTGCCTGGCGGTCAACATCCGGCCGGACAACCCCCGACTGCCGCATAGTCTCCGCATCATTGACGCACAGCGAAACCCGGTCGCGGAGGAGTCACTGCCCCCAGACGCCCTCGAGTTTGAATCGCGCGATTTGCCCGCCGGCGCCTACCGCGTGCTGATGGTTGAGGGAATTGGCAAGGACCGGTTGGCGATGGAGGAGCAGGTGGTCATCCAGCCCAATCGGACCAATCACCTCGTCTTTGGGTTCGCGAAGAACGCGGTGCTGACCGTGGACAGCGAGCCGCCCGGGGCCCTGGTGAAATGGCCCCTCGGCGCGAGCCGCATAGCTGCGCAAACCGAGGCTCGCACGCCATTCAATCAAGGGTTCGAATCCGGGACCATTGCGTTCACGGCGAGCGCGCCGGGCCATTACGTGCTGACCACCAATTACCACTTCAATCCGGCAGTCAGCCGGCTGCTCCGTCTCACCCTGACCCGCAGCCCGCACCCGTTGCGCGGTGAAGATTGGAAGAACTCCCTGGATTTGGTGTTTCTCTGGATCAAGCCACTCTCGAACTGGGCCTGCGCCACCGAAACACGCGTTTGCGATTTCCGCCGCTTCACCGAGGCCACCGGATACGACGCCACACACGGGATGCGCTCGCTCACGCCCGCAAAGGGCTTCGCTGCGGTGGGCGGTTCGTGGCTGGAGCCGGGGTTTCCCCAAACCGACGAAAACCCGGTTGTGGGTGTGAGCTTGGAGGACGCCAACTTCTTCTGCGCCTGGCTTACGCAGGCCGAACGCGAACAAGGCCGCCTGGCGGCCAATCAGCGTTACCGCCTGCCCAGTACGAACGAGTGGTTCGTGCTGGCTGGCGACGAGCCTTTCCCTTGGGGCGGCGACCCGAAAGCGCTGGCGGGAAATTATTCCGGCCTCGAAGTGCTCGGGCCGGACTATCCCGCGTCCTGGTCAAGCTCGGTTTTGTCCAGCCATCGCGATCCTTTCCCGCGCACCGCGCCGGTGACCTGCGACCACTTCCTCCCCAATGCCCTCGGCCTGCACCATGTCGGGGGCAACGCCGCCGAGTGGTGTCAGGAACACGTGTTGTGCGGCGCCTCCTGGGCGGACGGAGAACGAACAGACCTGAATTCCCTCAGAACGCGCACTGTTCGTCCCGCCGACCCGCGCGTGCGGGACAGCAGGAACGGCTTTCGGATGATCCTTTGCCAGGACGATTGAACCCCTTTCCAACCCATGAGACCAATTCTTGTTCCCTTGATGCCCCGGCGCCCAGCGGTGTGGTTGAGTCTGGCGGTGGTGCCGCTGCTGGTTCTCGCCTCGTGTGTTCACAAGCCGGGGACGCCGCCGGAGCGCGTGCGGCTGCCGCCGCTCTTCTCAAACAACATGGTGCTGCAACAAGGCACGCCGAACGAGGTCTGGGGCTGGGGACCGCCCGGCCAGAAGATTTGGGTGCGCTTCAAGAACCTGACCGCCACCGGAAAGATCGCCCGCAATGGCCGCTGGACTGTCAAACTCAACCTTGCCACCTCCGGGCTGACTCCATATCCCGAAGACCTCCTCATCGGCATCGGCAAGCCCGGGCAGAACCTGTCCGTCGCCTACAGGAATGTGGCCGTCGGCAATGTCTGGCTCCTGGGCGTGTGTGATGGCAAAGGGCTGCCGTTGAAACCTCGGGAAGGACTTCAGTGGAATCCCGAGCGCATTCGCTTCCTCACGCTCACAAACCTCGCCTTCCTGGAAGAGTCTCCACGGCCAGCCGGAACCTCGTGGCAGCCGTGCGCGCCGAATCGCTTGGATTTCGGCCAGATCTCAGTGCTGTCGTTCTACCTGGCGTTCAACCTGGGTGACGGCTACATCGGCGTGATCCAGACCAGCACCAATTCCTTGGTGGGGGGATTGGCGAACCCCGCTCCGGTCGCCGCCACCCTGCCACCCGAGCGCGACAGACAGGTGCGCATGGGACTTCCCGCCGCGTGGGGGATTGCCTCCAACGAGGTTCTCCGAGCCATCGAAGCCCGCCAAGTTGCACTGGACGAGGCCAAGCGAGACGGGAAGGTCATTGACATCCCGGAAATCCACCAATACGACTCCCCGACCATCCGCCCCCGCGCCGCGTTTTCCGCAACCCGGCCGCCGGCCAGTCTGCTAAGCTTCGAAGGCGCGATCTGGTAATCCCAGAGCCGGCCATGCCGTAATTGCGGTGTGTGGTGAGGATCCCGGCGCCCCTTGAGTGCATGTCCGCCGCGGTTTTCCTCCTTGACCGATTCGCCGCGCGGGAGTCAAAGTAGCCGCGTCACAAACAACCAAAGCCGCCTCCGGCTTCTTTTCGTTCATTGACGGCAGGAGTCCGTTCTTGGCGGCAGGTCGGGCCGGCAGCGCGCGGCGGGCGGAGTGTGGAAATCCAGGGACGAGAGTGAGCCGGGAAGGTTCACCAACTTGAGGAAGTTGAGAAAGCGAATGTCCACTCCAGGCCTTTTTGCCCTGCGCTATCACGTGCCGGCGCATAATACGATGCGCGCAGTCAATTCGTACGATCGCACGGGGTTGCCCTCGAGAGAGTCGCTTTCTCGGAGTTATGGCCCGTGCGCGCTGCGCAGACCTGCTGCCTTCCCAACGTGGCCGTTGCACGCGAAACCACGCCCCCCTTTACCGCGCGGGACGGCAACGCAACGAATCCTGATCCTCGTCGCCCTGGCCTGCTGGGTTGCGCTGGGTTGCGCCCAAGACCGCTACGTGGTGTTGGATCGCGCGTCCTATCGGGGACTTTCGCTTGTTGACTCGGGCGGTGGTGTCACGCCCCTCATGCCCAATGTCCCGTGGCAGCACGCCAATTCGGTCGCACGCGATGCGGTCGGCAACTTTGTCGTCACGGTAAATGTTTCCGATCCGCAGGGCAGCGCGGATGGGGTTTATCGGGTTTCGCTGGATGGCACGGTCACGCCGGTGGCGGTGGGGCCACCCTTCGATCAGCCGCGCGGCATCGCGATTGACGCCACAGGCAATTGCATTGTGCCCAACTACATCTACAACAGCGGCACTACCCAACTCCTGCGTGTCAGCCCCGCTGGTCAAGTGGAGGTTCTCCTGGAAGGTCGGCCTCTGCGCCAACCGGTCGGGATCGCCATTGACGCGCAAGGTCGCTACGTCATCACGGACCGCGCCACGGCAGGACGGCTTTATGGTGTGTGGACCTACCTGTCGGAAAATGGCGCGGTCTATCGCTTCGATCCCGCCACCCGGCTGATGACCACGGTGCGGAGTTCGGTGGACGAGAATGGCAATGTGAAGTTCAACGATCTCTTGGGCCACCTGGCCGGCGTAGCCATTGACGGTGATGGCAACTACATCATCATCGAAGCCCCGCCGCATCTTGATGGAGATGGCAATTGGAAAACACCCATTGGCGATACCTACCTGCTGCGCATGCGACCGGATGGCGAAATCCTTCAGACGATTCACATCCCCACGTTGAACGACCGCTACACCATCGGGCTGGACGTGGCAATAGACAGGCAAGGCAATTACATCGTGGCCGACGCGGTCGGTATCTCCAACGAAGATGGAAGATTGCTGCGTGTCACGCCCGCCGGGCAGGTGACGAGCATCGTGCTGACGACGCTGCTCGGGATTCCGGGCGGGGTGGTGGTTCTACCTGCCACCGCGCCGCCGTTCCCGCCGCAGATCGTGGGGCTGAACCTGATCGCCGGGGCAGCCCCCCCGCGCCTGCGGTTCAGTTGGCAATCAGAAGTGGGCCGGCAGTATCGGGTGCAGCGCTCAGCCATGCTTGACGGCGAGTGGCAGGACCTGCCTTTCCTGATCTCGGGCACGGGAGAATTCATTGAGTTCTCCGACCAATGCGCTGGTGCCGCGAGCGGCTTCTACCGGATTCGACTCGTCAATCCGGCGGGCCAGTCTTCGCTCGCAACTGGTAACACTGGCGTTCCATGACCTTTTGCCAGCCAGCGTTTCCGCGCCGCGGCGCTCCAGCAGAGTGCTGCCGTGACCTCAAGAGATCCGGCGGCCACCATTCAGGTTGCGGTTTGCCGGAGGCTGGCCTTGAATCGGCAACTTTGCGCGATATACCTGCCCGCGAACCCGCGAACCTCCCCGCCAACCTCGGATGCCCACCCGAAAACTCAAGGGGTCCAAGGATGGCTTCGGCTCAATCCTTGGACGCTTTGAATTCACGGGAGCGGCATTCAAAGCGCGATGCCCTTCGGGAAGTTCTCCCCATGAATCCTCGCGTGGCGGCGGCTCGACAGAGCGCCCCCATCTTCCTCCTCCAAGAGTTTGTGACGCGCTACCGAGACGCCGCTGTGGTTCAAAGCTTCGAGCCGCAAACCTCGGCGCGGGCGGAATCTTTCCCCAATAATCATCCACGCCCATTCCTCGATGACCTATGAAAACGAATCCACGATCCATCCTGCTTCTCGTCGCCTCCGCCATAGTCCTGACGTTGCTGGTTTGCGTGTGCAGCCTCAGACCGGGGCGGCCCAATGCCGGCGAGCCGCCGGTGGCGGCTTCACCCCCGGCGTCTGGTTCCTCGGATGTCCAAGCCGGCGCTCCAGCCAGCACGCCGCCCAGCCCCGCGCCAGAGTCGCTGCGGAACCAGGCCGAGGTTGGCCAAGTCACCCCGCCCCCGGCGGACTCCGCCGCCGCTCAAGCGACCCCGACGGACACGCCCAGCACCACGGCGACCGCCGACCCGCCCATCAGCGAAAGCGCGCTCCGGCAAATCGCCGCGTTGCAACGCGAGAAAGCGGCGCGGACGCCAACACAAGTGAAGATTGATTCACAGTTGCTCGCCGCCGACCGGATGCGCCAGGGCCTGCCTGTGGCCGAAGGTGTCACGAATCTGATGGTGGACCTGGACCGCGACGCCGCCGGGCGCGTGCTGGTGGACATCAAAGCGCACGTCAGCGAGAGCCTGCTGCGCGAGATCGAGAAACTCGGCGGACGGGTGATCAACAGCTTCTCGCAGTATCAAGCGATCCGCGCCGCGCTGCCGCTGGTTCAAGTGGAGGCGCTCGCGGCGCAGACGGGCGTGGTGTTCATCCAACCCGCCGTCCGCGCGACCGTCAACACGGGCAGCGTGCTCTCCGAAGGCGACCGGACGCACGCGGCCAACACCGCCCGCGCCACGTTCAGCGTCACGGGGGCGGGTGTGAAGGTGGGCGTGCTCTCGGACAGCGTGGATTACCTGGCGCGCTCGCAGGGCAGCGGCGACTTGGGCCCGGTCACGGTCCTGCCCGGCCAGAGCGGCAGCGGCATGGGCGAAGGCACGGCGATGCTGGAAATCGTTCATGACTTGGCGCCCGGCGCGGAACTCTATTTCGCCACGGCGATGGGTGGGGTCGCCGCCTTCGCCGACAATATCCGCAAGCTGCGCAACGCCGGTTGCGACATCATCGTGGACGACGTGACGTATCACAACGAGTCGCCCTTCCAGGACGGCCTCATCGCACAGGCGGTGAACGATGTGACGGCCAACGGCGCGCTGCTGTTTTCCTCGGCGGCGAACTCGGGCCACCTGACGCGCAACCAATCCGGCACGTGGGAGGGAGACTTCGCGGATGGCGGCGCGCTGACTTCGCCGCTGCAAGGCCAGGGTCGCTTCCACAAGTTCGGCACGGTGAATTACAACACCGTGACCAGCGCGGGCGGCGGCGCGTTCCTGTTCTGGGCCAACCCCCTCGGCGCGGCGACCGACGATTACGACCTGTTCATCCTCAACTCCGCCGGCACCTCCGTCGTGGCGAAATCCGACACCACGCAAAACGGCGCGCAGGACCCCTACGAGCAACTCGCGGGGAATCTGAGCGCGGGGTTGCGGATCGTGGTGGTGAAGTACAACGGCAACGCGCGCTTCCTGCACCTCGCCAGCGGGCGCGGGCGGCTGGCGGTGGCCACGTCCGGCTCGACGCGCGGGCACAACGCCGCCGCCAGCATCGTGGACGTGGCGGCGGTGGACGTGGCCACGTCGTACCCCGACGCGTTCACCGGCGGCGCGAAGAACCCCGTGACGAGCTACAGCTCGGACGGGCCGCGCCGGATGTTCTTCGAGCCCGACGGGACACCCTTCACGCCGGGGAATTTCTCCGCCACGGGCGGGCGGTTGCTCCAGAAACCGGACATCGCGGCCGCCGCGGGCGGCATGACCTCGGTGCTCATCCCGGACCAACCGGCCAATCAGCAACCGTTCGCTCCGTTCCACGGCACGTCCGCCGCCGCGCCACACGCCGCCGCCATCGCGGCGTTGCTCAAATCCTACAACCCCACGCTGACCGCCGCGCAAATCCGCGACGTGATGATCCAGACCGCGCTGGACATCGAGGCCGGCGGCTGGGACCGCGACTCGGGCTACGGGTTGGTCATGGCGGACGCGGCCCTGCGGGCGCTTCAGGCGCCCGTGGCGCCGACGCTCACAAGCTTTGCGCCGACGAACGGCGCGGTGGGCACGGTCGTCGTCCTCACCGGCACGAAGTTTGAGAACGTCTCGGCGGTGAAGTTCAACAACGTCAACGCCACCTTCACCGTCAACTCGGGCACGCAGATCTCAGCCACCGTGCCCACGGCGGCCACGACGGGGCGAATCACGGTCACGACGCCGGGCGGCACGGCGACGAGCAGCCGGGACTTCACGGTGCTGGCCGCCACGGTGATCACCGGCTTCAGCCCGGCGAGCGGGACGGCCGGAAGCAGCGTGGTGATCGCCGGCGCCAATTTCTCCGGCGCGACCAGCGTGAAGTTCAACGGCGTCAGTGCCACCTTCACCGTGAATTCGGCGACGCAGATCACCGCCACCGTGCCGGCAGGCGCCACGGACGGACGCATCACGGTGACGGCGCCGGGCGGCACGGCGACCAGCGCCGGCAACTTCACGGTCACGACGCTTCCGGTCCTCACCGGCTTTTCGCCCACCAGCGGCGGCGTGGGCACCAGCGTCGTGCTCACCGGCGCGAATCTCGGAGGTGCGACGAGCGTGAAGTTCAACGGCGTCAGCGCCACCTTCACCGTGAACTCGGCGACGCAGATCACCGCCACCGTGCCGGCGGGCGCGACCACCGGTCCGATCAGCGTGACCACGCCGGGCGGCACGGTCGCTTCCGCCGCCGCGTTCACGCTCGTCACCGGTCCGTCCGTCACGAGTTTCACGCCGGCCAGTGGCCCGGTTGGCACGGAGGTGAGCATCAGCGGGCAGAACCTCAACGGCGCGACAAGCGTGAAGTTCAACGGCGTGGCGGCCTTCAGCTTCCTCGTGCAATCGTCCACGCAAATCCTGACCGTCGTGCCGCCGGGCGCCACGACCGGACCAGTCAGCGTGACCACGCCGGGCGGCACGGCAACGTCCGCCGCGTCGTTCACCGTCGTCGCACGACCGGCGAACGATGATTTCGCCAGCGCACAGGCGATCACCAACGCCTCGGGCACCGCCACCGGCAACAACGTGGGCGCCACCCAGCAACCGGGCGAACCCAACCACGCCGGCAACGAGGGGGGCCGCTCGGTCTGGTATCGCTGGACCGCGCCGGTCGGCGGCAGCTTCCGCTTCGACACCGCGGGCAGCGACTTCGACACGCTGCTGGCCGTCTATGTAGGCAACTCGGTTTCCAATCTCACGCTGCTTGCCGAAAGCGACGATCTCTCGGAAACCAACCGCACCAGCGCGGTCACGTTCCTGGCCACGAATGGCGCGACCTATCACGTCGCGGTGGACGGCCACAGTCTGGGCGTGGGCGGACCGACCAACGGCACGTTCGGCGCGATCACATTGCACTGGGCCAGCGCCCCGAGCGCGCCGGTGATCACGCTGTTCTCACCCGCCAGCGGCGCGCCCGGTACGTCCGTGGCCATTGTGGGCGCGAACTTCAGCGGCGCGACGACCGTGCTGATCGGTGGCGTGAGCGCCCCGTTCACGATCAATTCCTCCAGCCAGATCACCGCCACCGTTCCCGCCGGCGCGGCCAGCGGGCCGGTCACTGTGCAAACTCCGTCCGGTGCGGCGGTGAGCACGGCGTTGTTCACCGTGCTCGGCGTGGCGAGCAACGACCATTTCGCCAACGCCCAGATCATCTCGGGCGCGTCCGGCTCCGCGCTGGCGAACAGCGAATTCGCCACGAAGGAAGCGGGTGAGCCGGGGCACGCGGGCTACCTCGGCGGGAAATCCGTCTGGTTCCGCTGGACCGCGCCGTCCAACGGGCTTTACAGCTTCGACACGACCGGGAGTTCGTTCGACACCCTGCTGGGCATTTACACCGGCAGCGTGGTCGGCGCGTTGACCGAGCGGGCCAGCAACGACGACGCGCCGGGGGTGCGGACCAGTCTGGCGGCGCTGCAGGCGACGGGCGGGACGGTTTATCAAGTGGCGGTGGACGGTTACGGCGGCGCGGGCGGCGGCGTGGTCCTGAACTGGCGGCCCGCCGCGAACCTGCCGCGGATCACGGGCTTCGCGCCGACCAACGGCGCTCCGGGCACGCAGGTCACGGTCCAGGGCGCAAACTTCACCGGCGCGGCGAGCGTGCGCTTCAAGGAAACGGAAGCGGCCTTCACGGTAAACCACGACGGCCAAATCACCACCACGGTTCCCGCGGGCGCGCAAACCGGGCCGATCAGCGTGCTCACCGCCCAGGGGCGGGCCGACAGCAGCGCAACATTCGTGGTGGGGGCGACGGTGCCGAACGACCACTTTGCCAACGCGCAACTGCTCAGCGGCGCGTTGGCCATCGCCGCCGGTTCGACCGTCGGGGCCACCGTTGAAGCGGGCGAACCGCTCCACGCCTACACCGTCGGGGCGCACTCGATCTGGTATCGCTGGACCGCGCCCAGTAACGGCACATGGACGGTGGACTTGGCCGGCAGCGATTTCGACACGCTCCTCGGCATCTACTCCGGTTCGAGCCTGTTCACCTTGGTGCAGGTGGCGGGAAACGACGACGACGGGGACCGGCTCACCAGCCGCGCCACCTTCACCGCCACAGCGGGCGTGACGTATCGCATCGCAGTGGATGGCTACGGCGACGCCAGCGGCACCGTTGCGCTCCGGCTGTATCCCGCGACCGGCGGCGGCGTGCTGTACGCGACGGGCTTTGAACTGTGGGAAGGGTTTTGGGGCAGCGCCCTCGCCGGCTACGGCGGCTGGACAAAGTACGGCAACGGCGGCAACGGTGTAGTTCAGGAATTCCTGCCGGGCTATGGTCAAAATGCCTACATCGGCTACGCGCCCGCGCCCAGTTCGGGGGAGGCGCTCTTCGTCTGGACGCCGCTCGACTACACGCCGAACACGAACATCCTGCCCGTCGTGCGGTTCAGCGTCGTGATGCAGATTGTGGATTCCTCGACCCCGCAGTACGACGATTTCGAGTGGCAGGTCTATAACCGCGTCGGCGACCGGCTCTTCACGCTCGATTTCGACAACAGCAACCTGAACCTCTACTACCGGCTCGGCGGATCGAGCCCCTACGTTGATACCGGATTCGATTTCGAGAACGGCACGACCTACGCGCTGACGATGGTCATGGACTTCGGGGCCAACCAGTGGAATGCCTATCTGGGCGCGATCCAGGTCGTCACCAACCAACCCATCTCGGTGGGCGGCGCGGCGCTCAACCTGGGAGACATTGACGCGGCCTGGATTCCCGGCACCGCCGCGGGTGACAACTACATGCTCTTCGACGATTACACCGTTCGCGCGGAGCCGAGCCGGGCGCCGGTAATCCTGCTGCAACCGCAGAATCAAAGTGTCACCCTCGGCGGCTCTGCGGCGTTCGGTGTCGTGGCGCGGGGCGAGGACCCCCTGCAATACCAGTGGCGGCGAAACGGCGCGGACCTGCCGGGCGCGACCGGGCCGGTGCTCGCGTTGAACGGCGTCATGGCCGCGCAGGCGGGCAGTTACAGCGTCGTGGTGCGCAACGCCGCAGGCACCGTGGTCAGCCAAAACGCCACGCTGAACATCGCGCAGCCGCCCAACCTGACCCCGTGGCAGCCTGCGGGTTGGAGCGCGCCGTTGGTCGTGTCCACCGCCACCAACACCACCACGGACGCCGTCACCCTGAGCGAGGGCCAGACGCTTTACCTGGATTGGGCGGTGGCCAACGATTCCGATACCGCCCTGACCAACCGCTTCCACACGCGGCTTTACGTGGACAACCTGCTGCGCCAGGAGTGGTTCACGGACGGCCTCGGCGCGCATTTCTACGCCTTCGTCACCGACTTCAACCTAGGCGTGCTCAGCGTCGGCGGCCATGCGTTGCGGTTGGAGACCGACACGGCCAGCGCGGTGGCGGAGTCGAACGAAGGCGACAACAGCTTCCTCAAGACCATCGTGGTGGTGCCGAGCGCGGGTCTGCCGCCACAGTTGAGCGGAGTGAGTTATCCGCCGGGCGGGCCGTTCCAATTCCTGCTGAGCGGCGAGGCGGGGCGTGCCTACACCGTCCAGGTTTCGACCAACCTCGCCCAGTGGAGCGTCCTCACCAACGTGACGGGCGCACTGACGCCAGTAACGATCCGGGACCCCAACGCGGGCAGTCACCCGCGGCGGTTTTATCGGGCGCTGCTGCAGACCCCATAAGTCAAACCGGCTTCCGCCCGCGGACGGAAGCCGGTCGCACAAACCAACGCGGCGGATTTACACCTTCTTGGGCATCGGAGTCCAGGCGCCCTTCTTGGCGCTGCTCTTGAGGCACGTTGCCAGGAACGCCATGCCCATCCAGCCGTCGTCAATGCTGGCGTAGTTGCTGCCGTCGCAGGCAAACTTCTCGCCCGCCTTCCACTTGCGGATGTCCGCCTCGAAGAACCGGTGCAACCGCGCGAACGCATCGTGGAACGCTTCGGGATGGCCGGACGGGATCGTCGGCTCCTTGAGCAACGCTTCGAGGGCGTCGTCCTTGGGCAGGAACCCGTCGCCGGCGGCAATCGCGCCGCGCCAATAGACACGGTCCGGCTGGTTGGCCAAGTGAACGATGAGCTTCTCCGGGTCTTCCTGACTCCAGCGGAGCGTGCCCTTCGTGCCGGCGATCTGGATGCCGAGGTCGTTCTTGTGGCCGATGCAAATCTGCGAGGCCCGCACCAGCGCCTTGCCGCCGTTGCTGAGCTTGCAGTAGATCGTAAAGTGGTCGTCCAGCGCGCGGCCTTCGACGAAGGTTTCGAGTTGCGCGGCCACTGCCGTCACGTCCAGCCCGGTCACGTAGCGCAGTTGCATGAGGGCGTGCGTGCCGATGTCGCCGCCACAGCCACTGCCGCCGGCGAGCTTCGGATTGGTGCGCCACGAGGCCTGTTGCTGGCCGGTGGCTTCGAGCTTCGTTGCCAGCCAGCCTTGGAGGTAGTAGCTGTCCACCCAGCGCACGTCGCCGAGCAAGCCCTTCTGGACGATGTAACGCGAGAGCCGCGTGGTCCAGTGGCCGAGATACGTGTGGGCGACGCCGAAGGGGATGTTCGCCTTGCGGACGGCTTTCACGAGGGCCTTCGCCTCGTCGAGGTTCAGGCAGAGCGGCTTTTCGCAGAACACCGGGATGCCGGCCTTGATCGCCTTCATCGCCGGGTCAAAGTGGACGTGGTTCGGCGTGACGATGAGGACGTAATCCAAGCGTTGCTCCTCGGGCAGGTTCTTTTGGTCCTCGATCATCTCGGTGTAGCTGCCGTAGCCCTTGATCGGGTAAGGCCAGTTCGCCGCTTCTTCGAGGGCGATCTTGGGATCGGGGAACAACGCGCCCGCCGTGACGCGGCGCGTGCCGTCGAAGTGAATTGCCTTCTGGTGCGGATGGACGATGAACGCGCCCTTGCCGCCGCCGATGAGTCCGACATTGAGAGGTCTTGCCATAGGATTGTGGTGTTGCTTGTTACTTGAATGTTGCTGTCCAGTTCAGGAAAACGTGCCGATAACTCGCGTCCTGCGTCGCCAGAGTAAAATCCGCGCGGTCCCGCTTGCCAAGTATTTTGTGTGGAAACCCACCGAAGATTCGGCCCTGTTGCCTTGCCGGGTCACGCCAGAGGCGTAAGGAGCGCTCTTGAGCGCGCCGAAGCGCCCCGGGGACATAACTGGGGTGGCGGCCTACCCAGTTGGCGGCGTCAAACCATGTGAGATCAAAAACGCCACGAGCCACTCCAGGAAAGCAGAGCGCCCAGGGACGGCTTCAAGCCAATCTTCGAACGCCTCGCCCAGTGCCATTCGGATCCGACTGCGAACAGCCCGCGCCGCGCACGAGCAGTTGCCTCAACTGCACCGCCGACTTCGTTGAAGCCGGCTGCAGAGCCGTAGCAACCCTTGCAGATCGCTCAGGATCGTGGGCGGAAGCCGGACCCGCGTTTCCCTTCTCTCCGCCCACGGCGTCGGCACATCGAGGATTTGCCAACCCTCCCGCTCGGCCAGCTCCAGCAACTCCGTGTCGAAGAACCAACCGTTCTCCGCCACCTGCGGCAACCTCCGCTCGGCCACCTCGCACCGCAGGACTTTGAAGCCGGATTGCGCGTGCTGTTCCGTGGCGCAATCACCCACGGCTTGAACTTCTGTTCCGCACCTCGGCGGCAACGCAAGTCAGGTCACTGCCCCAGATTTGATTAGGGCCGGTGGGCGCCGGTGCTTGTGCCAGCCGGTTGAAACCGGTCGGCTGGTCATGGCCGCTGTCATTGGTGCGCTGGTAACTCGGATGGAAATAGAGCCAGACCGAGCCAATACCAAGGGCAATGAGCAGCAGAATTGCCAGGACCAAAAGCAGTGAAATGCGAATCCACCGGGGTATTCTCATGGCGCGAATCTCTCAACCCCTCTCCGCCGGCCCGGAGCGGGAGCACTCCGGTGCCACCTCTGCGATCTCGCCATTGCGCCGCGACGAGGCAAACGGAATTCAACGCCAAGACGCCAAGCCCCCAAGACGCAGCGCGAGAGCGTCGCAACCGAGTCGGAGCCCGGACCAGCCATTCTGCCCATGAACCTGACAGGGTTGATTTGGGTTCCAGCGCGCGGCGCAGCTCTTGCGTCTGGTAGTGTTTCAGGCGGGCGGGACATGGGTTGGGGCGACCAGACCGAAGGTTGCATCGCCGGCGATGGTTTGGAGCCGCGCTTGAAACCGTGTTGGGCGGCCAGCTTGCCGAGCCGGCGGGGCTGACTTTCTTCGTGCTTCTGTGCGTCCTCCCGCCGTCCCCGTTCGGCATCCTCCAGTCCGTAACGCCGCCCCCGGCAATAGAGTCCTGCCAGTTTGCGCGCCAGCGCCTTGGTGGCCACCAATCCTCCCTTGCGACGGCGGAGGCGTCGAACGAATCCCCCCAGGCCTTTATCTCGGCTTTGGACCCGGCGCCTGGCGCCAGCGCAAAAGAACCGTCCCGCTTTGCCGGTCGCACTCGGTCCGGAGTTTCTGATAAAACTCCCCAACCGACAGTGCCTGCCCCCAAGCAACCAAAGGCGCCGCCGCCCAGACTCCGTGCAAGGACTCCAGCCCCCGCTCCGACTGCTTCGTTTGGAGGTGCTGGTCACACAGTTCCAGCAACCGGGGGGCTGACGCTCTCCAGCACGGATGGCTTTGATGACCTCCATCCCGCGGACGCCGGTCCGGTCGCTGATCCCGTCGTGGAACTTGAGGTTCATCCGCTCCAGGGCTGGCTGCCTCTTCGGCCCCTGGCGGGCCGCCTCACTGATATTGATCGGCGCGCAATCGCTGATAGTCCTGTAGCCGCCGAGGTTCCGCCGGCGGAACAAACCCGCCGCGCAGCAATCCCTGCGCAGGCAAAGTCGCCCGCCACTGGCAATCGCTCATGCCGGTCTTGCGACCCGGCAGGTTGCGCACGCCTCGGCCGTTGCCGATGGTCACCTTCACCCCCCCGCCGCCGCCCCCACTCCGGAGGCGTAGAGCCCATACCCCCCGGGGGCTTCCATCGCCCCACCCGTGCCCCCCTTTTGCTTCAGGAAATCGCGCAGACGATAGACCTCATCGGTCCCCGTTCCCCAACCTTCCGGCTCTTCACCGGCAATGGAAACAACGCGCTTTTCACTGCCCCCGTCGCTTCCGGCAGCGTTGGGATTAATCACAGATAGAGTGTGCATCGGCGCATCAAGGGCTCCAGACGCCCGGGGCCCGACCGTCGTAACAGCGACAAATCTGCCCCGCGGGAAGCCAAGCTCACCATCCCACACGTCTGTCGGCGGCCAGAACCAATCTCAGTTGCGCGCCACGCTTGCGAGCGCACCAGAGAACCTCACGGTCACGCGGCGCCGCGCGCGGGAACCGAAATCCGCCCTGTCAGGTTCATGGGCGCAACGCGCGTAAAAAGTCCGGCGTGGTCTCATGATGAC
>CAZJTM010000103.1:0-20106 GCA_964548925.1 uncultured Verrucomicrobiota bacterium
CGTCGGTCGGCCTCATGGCGCGGTTGTTTGCCGCTGCGGACACTGGGCCCGTCGGAGGCCCCGGGCCGGATGACGCCGAGAACCACGTGAACTATTGGAAGGTCCAGAACGGCGCCACCTCCGTGCGGAAGACGGAAGCCGGCTTCCTGACCACACTCGTGGGAGCCGGCCCCAGCACGGCGAACGGGTGGTTGATGCTGCAACGCGTGAATTCCACGAACTTTTATTTCTACGAGAAGGCCAACGTCGGGGATGCTTGGACGCTGGTCACCAACACCGTGTTGGAAGCCGCCGCCGGTGCCCGCATGCAGGTCGGTCTGGCACAGCAAACCCTCTCCGGCGTCAACGGCATCGCCGTGCTGGACAGCTTCTCGCTGGACGCCGAGGGCATTGCCAGCCCCAACGGCACGCAACCGCCGCCGCCGGCCACGCGCTTGACAGCCAAGCTCAATCCCGACTTGTCCATGACCTTCACCTGGGTCGCCGCTGACAACTTGGGCAATCCCGCCACCAGCCTCCTGGTGATGCGGGAGGGTGGGCCCATCACAGCCCAGCCAACCTACGGACTCGCGCCAGGCTGGCCCGCAGGCGTGTTTGGAACCGGCCTGTCCTTGGGTGACGGGAACTACGTGGTTTATCGCTCGGTCGCCGCCACCACGAACAATGCCGTCACCGTAACCGGCCTCACGCCGGGCCGCACCTATTACGCGGCGGTTTACACCTTCGGCGGCACTTACCCCGACCGGGTGTTCAACCTCAACGCCCCCGCAACGAATCTGCTCGCCGGAACGCTGGAGCGCGTTTTCGTGGGGGCGGTGCCGTCCATTCCCCTCGGTGGCATTCAGGTGGCTCAAGTGTACGGCGTGTACGGGGGCTACCCGGTCAACGTCAGTTCATTCTCGACCATCACGGTGGCGGATCAGAACGTCGTTCAAGTGGTGGACGGCGTCTTCACGGGGCTCAGCCTCGGTTCCACCACCGCCGAAGCGGTTTATGCCGGATTCACCAATACCGTGACCGTGACCGTGCGACCGCCGACTTTCACGGACAACTTCGGGGTCAACCACGATTACCTCGCCGCCGGGGTGGCCGGCACGGCGTGGGATGGCGTTTACCGGCAGCCGCTGGGGGTCAACGAAGTGCCCCATTCACCCTACACGCCGGGCGCCGGTCTCGGCACGGCGGCGGCAGACGCCAACCTCAGCAATCCCAACTGCCTGACGGTGGCCGCGACCAGTGATGGTTGGGAGAATGACGCCGTGGGCGGGTTCTTCCTGTTCAAATACGTGCCGGGCGACTTCCAAGCGGCGGTCCACATCAACGCCTTCGATGTCGCCAGCTACAACCAACCCGGCCTGCTGGCCCGAGCCTACAGCACCGGCACCAACGGCACCACCCTTGGCGCGCCGTTCGTCATCGGCCCGAGGCGCACGAATTCCGCCAACGTGACCATCGAAACCTACGGCGAGACTTGGGTTTCGCTGACCCGGTTCGACGAATACGGCATCGGGACCTACGCCCGCCGCAACGTGGACAGCGCGGTGTCGCAAAACACGCAGCCCGACCAGGGCGACGGCAACTATTGGCTGCTGATCTCCCGCGAGGGTACAGAGTTCGACTTCTACAAGCGCGCCAGCGCCAGCGATCCTTGGATGCCGCTGCCGAACAAGACACATTACTCCATTGCCCAGCTCGCCAACGCCCCCATGCAAGTGGGCCTCATGGCCGGGGCTTGGTGGTGGAACGCCGGGGACAACCGCGCGGTCCAGTTCGACAGCTTCATGCTCGACACGCCGACGGGTTCACGACTTGGCGCGACGGTTTCGGGCAACAGCCTCACGCTCACTTGGCCGGCCGATCCGAATGCCAAGTTGCAATACACGACCGTTCTGAGCCCGCCGGACTGGAAGCCCGTGCCCGGCACTCCGATCCTCGGCCCGAGCGGTTACTCGCTCACGGTACCAATCAGCGGCGCCGCCTCGTTCTTCAGGCTCGCCCCTTGACGACCGATGAGGAGGAACGGAACTTGAACTCGGGCAGGACGAGATCGCCTTCCGAGGGTTGGGGTAAGCCTCCAGCCCTCGGGCCTCGTCCAACCGGCGGAGATAACATGAAACGCATGACCATTGGAAACCCGCTCTCCTCGCGCCGCTGGCGACCGGCGGGGTTCACCCTCATCGAACTGTTGGTGGTGATCGCCATTATTGCCATTTTGGCAGCCATGTTGTTGCCGGCGCTCAGCAAGGCCAAGGAAAAGGCCAAGCTCTCGTTGGACAAGAGCAATCATCACCAGATTCAGATCGCATTTCAGATCTATGCGGGAGAGAACCGCGAGAAGCTGCCGGACGGAGCGGGCGGTTGGTGGGCGTGGGACATGCCTCCGGCTGCCGCCGACATGATGACAGCCAACACGAGGCAATGGCGGATCATGTATGACCCCGGCACGTTGCCGAACTTCGGCGACAAGGAAAACTGGGAACTGTGGAACTACGGGGGCTACCGTGTGCTGGGCTACGCTTGGACGTTGCCCAACACGCCCACGGTGTTTCCGACCAACCAGAATCCCACCATCCTGACCCGAACGGTTCAGATGGGGCCGAACTTGATCAATGTTTCGTTCGCCGAGCGCGTGCTCTTCGCCTGTGCGACGATTTCCAACTCCACCGACAACAATCCCATGCAGCGGTTTAGCGCGACCTACAATTACACCGCGGTCAAGGGCGGTTACCCGAAGCCGCACACTTCCCCACACTTGAATGGTAAATTCCCTTCCGGTGGTCACGTGTCCATGCTCGACGGCCACACCGAGTGGCGCAAGTTCGACAAGATGACCGTGCGCGCGACCGGCCAGGGCAGTCCTACCTTTTGGTGGTGAAATTGCGCGGCTCCTGTCTGAGGATGACGGCATGCTCCCGGCGTTCAGCCTCGTGCCGAATGGGGGGATCAACCCGAGAGTTGAACCAAGCGCGGGAATCCTTGACGGCGCACGCGCTTGGGTGACGGCGAGTTTGGCGGCTCAATTTCGCATCTTGGAATTGACAGCAGAGGCTGGTTTTGCGAGTCTATGCGGTAGCAAGTCGAAGTTGGGTGCCTGAACACAAAGATTTTATCAGACCATGAAATACAATCACCAACTCAGTTCCGTGGTTCGTTCGTTGTCGCTCGCTGGCTCGTTGGTTCTCTGCTTCAGTTCCGCCAAGGCCGGGACCGTCGCGTACTGGCGCTTTGAAGAAGGGCCGGCTGGCGTCAACATCGCACACACCGTGGGGAATGGCGTGTTCCAAGCCGCGGTGTTCGATGCCTCCGGCAATGGCAACCACTTGTCTGCGTTCACGGCGGATAACTGGGGCGCGTCTCACTATACGACGGACGTCGCCGCCAGCCTCCTGCCGGCCGGACTTGCGAACTCCTATAGCATCAAGAACTCGGGGGGGTACCCGGGGCTGTGGGCTGCTTCTTCCTACATTGGCCAGTCGTGGACGCCGGATCGTTGGACCATCGAGGCCGCATTCAAACCCGAGAACGGCGGGTGGCGCACGTTGGTTGGGCGCGACAGCCGTGGGACGGCGACGATTAACGGCGACTTGGCGGCGCTCTATTTCCAGATCACGCCAGACAATCAGATGGCCATCAAGTATTGCGACGTCGCGGGCTTCTGGCATGAGGCGATTTCCGGCGCCGGATTGGTGAAGGGGTTCAACTGGGGCACTGACCCCGACGGGCTCACCGGGGTCTGGCAGGCAGCAGCCGCCGTTTGTACCGGGACTACGCTTTCGCTGTATTACCGCAACTTGGACGCGAACAGCGGTTGGGATTTGGTCGCACAGACCGATCTCACGCTGAGTGGGAGCCCGAACTTGAGCCTGACCGGCGGTGCTGGCGACGGTGGCGACTGGGACGCGGGGAATTGGTCGGTCGGTCGTGGCCTGTATGCAGGCGGACACGGTGATCGCGCTTATGGTTTCATTGACGAGGTGCGCATCTCTGACTCGGCTTTGTCAATTGGGCAATTCATCTTCGTGCCCGAGCCCAGCGCGATGGCGCTGGCCCTGCTCGGCGGTTTGGGCCTCTTCGCTCGCCGCTCTGCGCGTCGCTAACGCTGGTCGTTGTTTTTTCGTCAAGACCCCACTGCGGCTTGAGTCGCGGCGGGGTTTTTGATTTTCTGGGGAACGCGGCTGTGCGTGGATGGGTGGCAGAAAAGTAGCAAATGGCGTTGTCCCGGCGTGGAGGTGCGAGTATCACGCGCGCGCTTGCTCCCGTCTGCCGCTCACTTTTGCATCCAGCCGGTGTTGATATGAAGCGATATATGAATGTGGATTCTCTTTCCCGCTTGGCAGGTTTTCTGGCGGCGCTGGGCGTTGGTTTCGCCGCCGTTGCCGAGCCAGTTTCTTTGACCGTCCAAGCCGACAAACCCGGCGCGAAGATCAATCCCGCCATGTGGGGCGTCTTCTTTGAGGATATCAACCTTGGGGCCGACGGCGGGCTTTACGCGGAGTTGGTGAAGAACCGGTCGTTCGAGTTTCCCGACCCAATGATGGGCTGGTTCAAGCTCAGCCCCAGCAAGTCGGTTGGCACACTGGCGATCCGCAAAGACCAACCATTCAATGCCGCCAACCCGCATTACCTTCGCGTCGAGTCGGCAGGCAAGGACCTGTTCGGCGTGGCCAACGAAGGCTTCCGGGGCATCGGCGTGCGCGCCGGTGAGGCTTACAACTTCACCGCTCAAATCCGCAACGTCGCTGGCAATCCGAAGCTGCGCGTCGAACTTTACAGCTCCTGCGGCTTGCTGCTGGACACCGTGCGCCTTGAAGGTTTCGCCGCTGACTGGAGAAAGCATTCCGCCGTCTTGCATCCGAAAGCCACCGATGCAAAGGCGAAGCTTTACCTGCTGGTGGACGGCGCCGGCGCGCTCGACTTCGATATGGTCTCGCTCTTCCCGGAGAAGACGTGGAAGAATCGCCCGGGTGGTTTGCGCGCCGACATCGTGCAATGGCTCGCGGACCTCAAGCCTGGCTTCGTGCGTTTCCCCGGAGGCTGCATCGTCGAGGGCATTTACTTGACGAACCGTTACCAGTGGAAAAACACCATTGGCCCGGTTGAAGAACGCCGGCCCCTGCTCAACCGTTGGAACGTCGAGTTCCTCCACCGGCCCACGCCGGATTACTATCAGTCCTTCGGCCTGGGTTTCTTCGAGTTTTTCCAACTCTGCGAAGACCTTGGCGCCGAACCGCTGCCGATTCTGAGCTGCGGCTTGGCGTGCCAGTTCAACTCCGGCGAGGCCTGCCCGCTTGACCAACTCGACCCTTACATCCAGGACGCGATTGATTTGATCGAGTTCGCCAATGGTCCGGCCACCAGCCCGTGGGGCGCGAAACGCGCGGCGATGGGCCATCCCGCGCCGTTCCGCTTGAAGATGATCGGCATCGGCAACGAGAACTGGCAGCAGCCCTACATCGAGCGCTACGCGAAGTTCCATGCCGTGCTCAAGGCAAAGCATCCCGAGATTCAACTCGTCTCCAGTGCCGGGCCGGGACCGGATGACGCCCATTTCAAATACGCCTGGCCGAAGCTCCGCGAGCTGAACGCCGACATCGTGGACGAGCATTGCTACGCCCGGCCCGAATGGTTCTTCAACAACACACATCGCTACGACAGCTACGACCGCAAGGGACCGAAAGTCTTCTTTGGGGAATACGCCGCCCAAAGCGACCGGACGGTTAGCGTGCTCAACCGCAACAACCTGGAATGCGCGCTGGCCGAAGCGGCGTTTATGACCGGGATGGAACGCAACGCCGAGGTGGTGCGGCTGGCCAGTTACGCGCCGTTGTTCGCACACGCCGAGGGCTGGCAATGGACGCCGGACCTCATTTGGGTGGACAACCTCCGCAGCTACGGCACGCCCAACTACTACGTCCAAAAACTCTTCGCCAACCATCGGGGTGACGTGGTCCTGCCTGCAGCCTTCGCCGGCACGGATGCCCCGGCCCGGCTGCATGCCAGCGCGGTGCTGGATCAAGCGGCGGGCGAACTCATCTTGAAGCTCGTGAACGGCACGGGGGAGACGCGGGAAGTCACGGTGCAATTGGCTGGAGTCAAGGCCGTGAAGCCCGGCGCGAAGGCGTGGGTTCTCACGGGGGACAAGCTGGCGGACGAGAATACCTTTGAATCGCCGATGAAGGTTGCGCCGCGCGAGCTGCCGCTGACCATCGCCTCGCCGATGTTCACGCATTCCGTGCCGGCGAACGCGTTCGTGGTCTTGCGCGTGCCGGTGGGGAACTGAGTTGCCGCGTTCTGTTCCGGGCCGTCGTCAGGGGGCGAGCGCGTCCGCGGCGGCTTGCTGAAACGCGCGGCGCACGTCGCTCGCGTCGCTGTTCGGGAAATCGGCGCGCTGCACCATGAGGATATAGGCGACACCGCGCGCGGGGTCCAGCCACGCTTGGGTGCCCCACGCCCCGCCATGGCCAAACGTCCCTGGTGAAAGCATGGCCGCGACACCCGGATGCGGCGCTTTCAAGATGCACGTGCCAATCCCCCATCCGTAGTTCTCCCCGCGGTTGCCGTACTGCGCGGACTGGAAAAAGCCGGTCGGCAAGTTGCCGGTCTGCACGGTCGTCAGCAGCTTCATGGATTCGGTAGTGAGGTAGCGCCTGCCACCGAACGCGCCGCCAGCCAGCAGCATTTGGCAGAAGCGCGCGTAGTCAGGACCGGTGGAGAACAAGCCGCCATTTTCCAGCGGCGGTTTGCCCTCCTCGCCAAAACCACTGCGGAGCGGCGCCGGTTCGAGCGCGCCGGTGGTTTTGTTCTTCCGGTATCCCGTGGCGACGCGCGCGGCCGGCTTCCGCGCGGGATAGAAGGTCGTGTGTTTCATGCCGAGCGGCCTGAAGAGGCGTTGTTCGAGGAAGACCTCGAAGGGCAGGCCGCTGACGATTTCCACGATGCGGGCGCCGGTGTTGATACCGGACTGGCAGTAACTCCATCTCGCGCCGGGCTCGAATTGCATCGGCGCGGCCAGGTAGAGCGGGATGAGATCTGCCAGCACTTGCGCCCGGCCGATCGCCTGGCCATCGCCCTCGCCCAAGCCCGAGGTGTGGGTCATCAACTGCGCAATGGTGAGATTCGCGGGATGGCCGGACGGTGTCTTGAGACTCCCGAACTCGGGGATGTATTTCGCCACCGGATCGGTGATCCGGAGCTTGCCTTCGTCCTGAAGCATGAGCAGGGCGACGGCGGTGACCGGTTTCGTCATGGAGGCAATCCAGAACATCGTGTCCGGCCGCATCAGTTCGCCCTTCGCGATGTCCGCCAAACCGGTCGCTTCGCAATGGAGCACCTTGTCTTTGGTGGCGACGACGGTCACGGCACCGGCGATTTCATGCGCTTCGACGGCCTTTTGCATGGCCGGACCGATGCCGGCAAGTTTTGGCGCAGCACACGAGGCGAGCAGGGGCAGGAGCAACACGATCGAACAACGTTGGAGTCTGGAGTTCATGGTTTGTCGGGGGCGTTGGTTGTGACGGGTTTCTCTTTCAGGGATTGGATTTCGTCAAAGAGCCTGAGGAAACAACGGGCGGCCGTGGGCTCGCCACGTTTGTAGTTCTCGTCCTTTTGATGACCCTCGAAGTCGCGCAAGAACGATCCGGCGTCGGACCAGACCGTCTGCACCACGCCTTGAAAGCGGTTTTTCGTGGCGCGCGTCGCCTGCTGGCGGAAGCGCAGCATGTCGTGCAATTGCTGGACGGCGACCTCCGGCTTCTTCCACGGGCAAATGGCCACGCTCAATCCCTTCATGGCGAAATAGGCCGGGGTTGGCGGCGCGCTGTCGTAATGCCAGTCGCAGATGAACACATCCTTGGGAACGAGATCAACCGCGCGAGCGGTGTCGTTGAAGCTGGCTTCCCACTCGCCAAGGCCGGTGAGCCGGCCGTCCAGCAATCGGTCGCCCCAAATCCAGAGCTGGCGCTTCTTGGACTGGAGATGATCGCGGATGCGCCGGACCTCGTTGGCGAACAGCTCCGCCTTGTCCTTGCCGCCGCAGCGCGGGCATTTGGACTCACCGATGTAAAAGACCTCGTCCATGCCGGCGTGGAAGGCATCCGCCTCGAACGCGTCGCAAAGCTCGTCCACCACGGGGAAGACGATTTCATGCACCTTGGGATGGAGCGTGCAGTAGCTCCGGCAGTAGAGCCCGTCGGGGTTGGGCCACGAGTATTTCTCCGGCGTCTGGACCCAAGGGGTTTCGTCGAGCTCGGGATACACCTGGAGGAGCTTGCCGGTGGAGCGCTGCCAGGATTGGTGACCGAGCAAGTTGATCTGCGGGATCAGGCGGATGCGGTTTGTCCGGCAAACCTCGACGAGCTTCTTCACATCGGCCGGCGACAACCCAGAACTGTTCGCCAACTCCGGACGGCAGGTGAATTGATAGTTGAAATCCACGCGCAGGATCAGCGTGTTCACCGAGCGGGGCGTGAGTTCCTCCGCAATGAAGCGGACGAAGACCTCTGTTTGCCGGGGATTTGGAGCTTGGATACAGAGCCCGCGAACGGGGAGAAAATCGTCCAACGGCTGCTGCGCGCTGGCGTGGAAGGTCAACAGACCCATGGCGGCCACCGCGAGCCTCTGCGTGAATCGCCTCGTTGGGGCAGGTGATGAGACTGCGGCGACGTCTAACCCACCGGCGCAGGATGCCGGCCCCACCAAGGAAGGACAGTGACACCGATTTGCAGTACGCAGCGCATGCATGCGCGGAGAGTGTGAAGCAATCGGCCGCCAATTCAAGGACGGGCGCTTTGCCATGCTTCCAAGAGCGGGGGCGGCTGACCAGCGGCGGTCTGCGGCGGGTGCGTTTGCCTTGCCCTGCTGGAACTGCTTTACTCTGCGGGATGAAGTTCTTCGTTCAACGCAGCGAACTGCGCGACCTCTACGACAAGGTCGTTGCGGGCGAACGCATTTCCGAAGCCGACGCGCTACGGCTGTTTGAATCCAAGGACCTCAACGCCCTCGGCGCCATCGCCGATCTCGCGCGGCAGAAGAAGGTCGGCAACCGCGCCAGCTACATCGTCAATCGCTACATCAACTATTCGAACTACTGCATCCTGAGCTGCCAGTTGTGCTCCTTCGCGCGCAAGAAACGCGACGCGGACGGCTTCGAGCTGACCATCCCGCAGATGGTCGAGAAGGCGCGCGAGGCGTTGAAGCTCGGCATCACGGAACTGCACATCGTCGGCGGACTGCATCCCTCGCTGCCGTTCAGTTACTACACGGACATGCTGAAGGCGCTGACCGACCTGAAACGTGCTTCCGGCGTCCCGCCGGAAGATCGAACTTCAGTCAGCTCTGCCAGCAAGATGCCGGCAGCACGTTTGCACCTCAAATGCTTTACCGCGATTGAAATCCTCCACCTCGCCTGGGTCGCCAAGAAGTCCGTGGAACAGACATTGATCGAGTTGAAGGAAGCGGGGCTGGATTCCCTCACGGGTGGCGGCGCGGAGATTTTTGCGCCGGAGGTGCGGAAGCAGATCGCCCGCGGCAAGGAATCCGCCGCTGAGTATCTCGAAGTCCACCGCACCTGGCACAGGCTCGGCGGACGCAGCACCTGCACGATGCTGTTTGGCCACGTCGAATCGCTCGCCGACCGCGTGGATCATCTGCGGCACTTGCGCGCGTTGCAGGACGAGACGCGCGGCTTCGTCGGCTTTGTGCCGCTGCCGTATCAACCGGAGAACAACGACATCCCGGTGCAGACGCCGCCCACGGGTTTCGACGCGTTGCGCACGCTCGCCGTGAGCCGCATCTACCTCGACAACTTCGATCACATCACCGCGTATTGGGTGGGCCTGGGCATGAAGCTGGCGCAAGTGGCGTTGAGCTACGGCGCGGACGACCTGCACGGGACGATCCTCGAGGAACACATCTTTCACATGGCGGGTGCGACCTCGCCGCAATTGCAGACCGAGGCGGAGATGATCAAAGCCATCCGCGAAGCCGGTCGCGCGCCGGTGCAGCGGAACACATTCTACGAGACGATCCGCCTGCCGGATCGGCATGCCTTCGTCGAATTGAGCCGCAGCGAGTTGATCGCTCACAAGTAGCCCCGACACTCTCTGGGTTTCGCCCGTTCGGCGAGTGGGCATGCACGGGGCGAGGAACGCCAGTGAATATCGGTTGCTCCAAGCAACAGCGCCACGCATGCCTCCACACAGGATTGCCAGCCGCAGGATTTGCTTTTCTTAAAACCTGCATAAATTTTTCAGCCGTGAAAGCCACTGTTCAAACCCTGCCCGCCGGCATTCTGGCCGAACGCTCGCGGGTCGCCGTGTTCTCGGACCTCATCAAGGCGCGGCTCACCACGCTGGTTCTGCTCACCACCTTGGCGGGTTTCTACCTCGGTGCGCGCGGACCGATTGATCTCGTGGCGATGACACATGCGCTGCTCGGCACCGCGTTGCTCGCCAGCGGCGCGGCGGCGCTGAACCAGTTGCTGGAACGCCGGCAGGACGCGCTGATGCGGCGCACCAGCGGTCGCCCGCTGCCAGCGGGGCATTTGCGGCCGGAAACCGTGTTGGCCTTTGGTGTGGCGTGTTCGGTTGGCGGGTTAGTGTGGCTGGCGTTCGCGGCGAATCCGCTGACGGCACTGATCGGCGCGGTTACACTGGGATGTTACCTCTTCGTCTATACGCCGCTCAAGCGCGTAACCTGGATGAACACGCTGGTCGGCGCGATTCCAGGCGCGTTGCCGCCGGTGATGGGTTGGACGGCGGCGCGTGGGGAGTTGAGCGCGGGCGGTTGGGCCCTGTTCGCCATTCTGGCGTTCTGGCAGTTGCCGCATTTCTTCGCCATCGCGTGGATGTATCGAGAGGACTATGCCCGCGCCGGTTTCCAGATGTTGCCCGCGGTGGACTTGGACGGGCGGCGCATGGCACGGTTGTGCGTGGCCTGCACGTTGGTCTTGCTGGTGGCCAGCCTCGGCCCGTTTGTGTTGAAGCTGGCCGGACCGTTTTATCTCGGCAGCGGCCTCCTGCTCGGGATCGCATTTGTGGCGTTCGCCGCGCAGTTTGCCCGGACGCTCTCGGATGCGAAGGCGCGGCAACTGTTCTTCTTCTCGGTTTTGCATTTGCCGCTGCTGCTCGCTGCGTTGGCGCTCGACAAGGTGTTATGAACAGGGAAGCGAAGGCCAATTGACCGCATGGGCACGACGACGCATTCGCAACCACACGCTGTGGCTCACGAGGCGCACCACGAGGACTTGGGCTTCTGGCGAAGCTACATTTTCTCGATTGACCACAAGGTCATCGGCATCCAATACGGCCTCACGGCGCTGTGCTTCCTGCTCTTCGGCTTTTTCCTGATGCTGATGATGCGCTGGCAGATCGCGCACCCGGGCGAGCCGATTCCCATCTTCGGGGCGTTGCTGGAATCCGTGCTCGGCGCACCGGCGGCCAAGGGCATCATGTCGCCGGACCTCTACAACTCCTTCGGCGCAATGCACGGTACGATCATGGTGTTTCTGGCGATCGTGCCGCTGGCGGTGGGGGCGTTTGGCAATTACCTCGTGCCGCTTCAGATCGGGGCGAACGACATGGCTTTCCCGCGATTGAACATGGCGAGCTACCAGGTCTATTTCCTCGGCGGTGTCATCATGTTCACCAGCTTTTTCATTCCCGGCGGCGCGGCGCAGGCGGGCTGGACCTCATATTCGCCGCTCGCCACCTCGATTCCGACTGATGGGCAAACCTTCTGGCTCATCGGGATGGTGTTTCTGATCACATCATCGCTGCTGGGCTCGGTGAACATCATTGCCACGATCATCCAACTCCGCGCGCCGGGGCTGACCTGGATGCGGCTGCCGTTCTTTGTCTGGGCGCAATTTGTCGCGTCGTTCCTGCTGCTGCTGGCGTTTCCGCCGTTGGAAACTGCCGGCATTCTGCAATTGATGGACAAGGTGGCGGGGACGAGTTTGTTCCTGCCGACCGGCTTGGCGGTGGGCGGCAAGCTCGCGGAAGTGAGCGGCGGCGGCAGCCCGTTGCTCTGGCAGCACCTGTTCTGGTTTCTGGCGCATCCCGAGGTGTACGTGCTGATCCTGCCGGCGCTGGGGATCATCTCCGAGATCATCGCCAACAACACCCGCAAGCCGCTCTGGGGTTACAAGTCGCTGGTCTATTCGGCACTGATGCTCGGCTTCATTTCGTTCATCGTTTGGGCGCATCACATGTATCTGACGGGTATGGGCACGCGGATCGCCACGTTCTTCCAGACGACCACTATGATCATATCCATCCCGTCCGTGATCATTCTGACGTGTTTGCTCATCTCGCTCTGGGGCGGCAGCATCCGCTTCAACACGCCGATGCTCTTCGCGCTGGGCTTCCTGCCGATGTTCGGCATCGGCGGGCTCACCGGCCTGCCGCTCGGCTTTAGCATCAGCGACATTCACCTGCACGACACCTATTATGTCATCGGGCATTTCCATTACGTCGTCGCGCCGGGGACGATCTTCGCCTTGTTCGCGGGCATTTACTTTTGGTTCCCGAAGCTCACGGGGCGGCGAATGAACGAGTTTTGGGGGCGCGTCCATTTTTGCTGCTCGTTCATCTTCATGAACGTGATCTTCATGCCGATGTTCGCGCAGGGCATGGCGGGCATGTTGCGCCGGATGAGCGATGGGGGGATCAACTACTCGCAACTCCACGCGCCGGAAATCGAGGGCACGTTGAGCGCGACGACCCTTGGCTTGAACAACTTCATTCTCTGGGGCGCGGTCGGTTTGGCGCTGGCGCAGGTGCCCTTCATCGTCAACTTCTTCTGGAGCATCTGGCGCGGCGAAAAGGTGACCAGCGACAACCCGTGGGACGCGACCACGCTGGAGTGGCAGACGCCCACGCCGCCGGGGCACGGGAACTTTGTGCGCCCGCCGGAAGTGTTCCGCGGCCCTTACGAATACAGCGTGCCCGGGGCGGCGAGGGATTTCATTCCCCAGAACGAGCCCGCCAGATGAAAACCGAAGCCCGAAATCCGAAATCCGAAGGAAGCCCGAAGGCCGAAGGCCGCGCAGGCAGGAGGATTGATGGTAAGAAGATGAGAATCGGCCCTATGTCGTTTGAGCCCTTCAGGGGCGAATCTGATGGGGGTAAACGCCCTTCACGGGTTTCCTGGTGCGATTCGCGTCCAGCCCGTAGGGGGCCGTTGGGATTGAAGGTTTGTATTGTCAAGGTAGGCACTTCCAATTTCGGTTTTCGAGCTTCCTTCGGATTTCGGATTTCAAGTTTCGGATTTGCCTTCTAGCTCTGCATGGAAATCCCCTACACCGTCCAACCGCGGCCCGACACCGGCGTCTATAACGCCAAGGTCGGCATGTGGCTGTTCCTGGCGTCCGAGGTCATGCTGTTCGGCGGGCTGTTCTCCGCTTACATCCTGCTACGGGTTGGCGCGCCGCCGGACACTTGGCCGCGAGGCTGGCTCAGCGTCCCGCTCGGCACGATCAACACCCTGATCCTCGCCCTCTCGGCCATCACCACGCTCATGGCGTGGGCAGCATGCAAGGCGCGGATGTTTGATCGGTTTAAGTTGTTCCAAGGGATCACCATCCTGCTGGCCATCGTCTTTCTGTGCATCAAAGGCTACGAATATCGGGACAAGTTCCTGCATTACCAAGTCACCCTGAAGGATGGGCGCTTTGCTGACGGGCATCTCGTGGCGGACAAGACCTCGACCAACCAAGTGGTGCTGCGCGGGCGCTTCGTGGAAGACCGCCGCGAGTTGCTCGACCTCCGCGCGGCCCACAAGCCGCATGCGCACGAGGAAATCACGCTGGCCCGGGCGGACATTGCCAAGCTGCGCAACTATGGGCCGGCGCTGAACACCTTCACCGCGATTTACTTCACAATGAGCGGCCTGCACGCCCTGCACATTATCGGGGGCATCGTGGTGATGGCCTACCTCTGGGGGCCGGGCAGTCGCATGTGGAGGCGCGACCCTGAACGCTTCACCAACCGCGTCGAAGTGTCTGGCCTGTTCTGGCATTTTGTGGACCTCGTCTGGATTTTCCTGTTTCCGGTGTTTTATTTGACCTGATCTATGAGCGAACCACAGACCGACGTCTTCAAGGCCACCGCGAACCGTTGCAAGGTGATTTTCGTCGCGGTCGCCTGCGGCACGCTGACAATGGTGGCGGCTTCCTATGCCCCGCTGGGCAGTCGCAGCTTGAATATCGCCGCGATCCTCGCCGTGGCTTGCGTGAACGCCTTCCTCGTTTCGGGTTACTTGATGCACCTGCTCAATGAGCGGAAGGCCATCCTCACCGTGCTCGCCTTCACGGCGGTCTTCTTCATCGGCCTGATGGGCCTCTCGATTTGGGCGCACGGCGATGTGCCCGGCCCGGTGAACCGCTGACCATGTCGCTCAAAGCCGTCCATCTCGTCTTCGTCACACTGCTCACGGCGCTCGCATTGGGCTGCGGCGCGTGGAAGGTGCGGGCCTATTGCTCGGAATCGGGTCGGATGACGGACTTGGTTTGGGCAGGAATGTCGTTCCTGGCGGCTGTCGCGGTGGTTGTTTACGGTCGCTATTTCCTGAAGAAACTCAAAGCCATCAGCTTCGTGTGAAAATCCAGTTGCAACCTGATTGCCGGCGTAGCGGCGACGCGGTCGAGCGCCGCGAACTTCGTTGCCTCGCAGGAGTAGCGCGGCGCTCTCCCGAGACGCTGCTACGGCACGCCCGCCATCGCCCAATGGTCGCGGCAGTTGTCGTTGCGCTTGTCGCGGCACGACCGATGTCCGCTTTCGCCTGCGCCATCTGCTATGGCGACCCGGACTCGCCGATGACCAACGGCCTGACTTGGGCCATTCTCGCGCTGGCCCTCGTGGTGGGCTGCGTGCTGACCGGAGTGGTGGCATTCTTTGTCCACGCCAACCGCGCGGCCGCAAGCCAGGCCGCGCCCTCAACCGCACCGGAAGAACCCCGCCCCCTTGTGTGATATGGAAAAGCTGCTTGGACTTCCGGTGCTCGCCTCGGAGCACGGCCAGGGCGTCAACAACCTGATCGTCTATATTCACCTGCTGATGATCACCCTGTTCGTCGGCTGGCTTTGCTACTTCCTCTTTGCGCTGTGGCGGTTCAATGCGAAGCGCAACGCCAAAGCCGATTACGCCGGCGTCAAGAACCACGCCTCCAGCTATCTCGAAGTCGGCGTGGCCGGCATCGAGGCGTTGCTGCTGATCTTCGTCGCGGTGCCGCTTTGGGCCAAGGCGGCGGGAGCTTTCCCGAAAGCCAGCGAGTCCACGGTGGTGCAGGTCGTCGCGCAACAGTTCAATTGGAACTTCCGCTACGCCGGACGCGACGGCACGCTGGGCCAGCAGGACATGCGCTTCGTCAGTGAAACGAACATCTTCGGCGTGAACCCGGCTGATCCCGCCGGCAAAGACGACGCCCAGGTCCTCAACGAAATGCACGTCCCGGTCAACAAGCCGGTCATCGCCTACATTAGTTCCAAGGACGTGATCCACTCGTTCAAGATTCCCGCCATGCGCGTGACGCAGGACGCCATTCCCGGCATGCGGATCCCGATTCACTTCAAGCCGACCAAGGAAGGCAGTTACCGAATCTACTGCGCGCAGCTCTGCGGCAATGGCCACGCCGCCATGGCCCAAGGCGTCCTCGTCGTGCAGAGCCCGGAGGATTACGACAAGTGGCTGGCGTCGAAAACCGTTGGGACGACGAGTTACGAATAGTCTGCCGCAAGTCCTTGGCCGTGGCTCGGCGGAGCGCCGCCATTCAACTCGCCGCCACGAATCTCCCATTTGCCAACCGCCGCTGCGACAACCCCTCGTCTTCCGCGCTTCCGTTACGCGCTCATCTCCGGTAGTTTTGCTCCCATCGCACGAGCTTGAGCAGTTCGCGCACAGATTCCGCTGTGGACAATCGTTCGCCCAAGTCATCGAAGTCAGTTTGGATCGGCCTGGCGTTGGTCGTAGCAACGCTCGGTTTGATTTTCTTGCTCGCCCGGATCGAATCCGCCGCCAAGCGTGCCCAACCCTTGCCCGTGCTGGCTCAGGTTTTCGACTTCGCACTCACGAATCAAGCGGGCCAATCCGTGTCACTCGCGGACCTCCGGGGCAGGGTTTGGGTGGCGGACATCATTTTCACCCGCTGCGCCGGCCCTTGCCCGCAAATGACACGCCGGTTGAAGTCTCTGCAGGACGCGCTTCCTGCCGCCAGCGCAGCGAAACTCGTCACGCTCACCACCGATCCCGAATTCGACACGCCGCCGGTGATGAAAGCCTATGGCGAAAAGTTCGGCGCCGACTTCGCGCGCTGGTCTTTTCTGACAGGTGACAAGTCCGAGATTGCCAAGTTGGCGATTGACGGCCTGAAACTGACGACGGTTGAAAAGAAGCCCGAAGAACGCGCCGATCCGAGCGACCTGTTCATCCACAGCACAATCTTTGTCTTGGTGGACAAGCAGGCGCGGCTGCGTGGCGTTTTTGAAACCGTGGGCCAGGATTTGATCTTCGAGCAAATCAAGCCGAAGCTGCTCGCCGCCATTGCCCAGTTGGAGTATGAACCCTGAAGGTGTCGGGACAATTTCGTGTTGCATATGCAACATGGATTTGTCCAACCACCGACGAGCCCCAAGCATGACTTTCGCCGATCTGCCCGTTGTCAACGCCGGTTTCAATGCCCTGAGCACGGTGCTGCTCCTCGCGGGCTACGTCTTCATCCGCCGGAAGAACCAGGCGGCCCACCGGGCGTGCATGATCGCCGCCCTGATCTCCTCGGGACTTTTCCTGTGCGGTTACCTGACCTATCACTTCACCATGCGCACGGTTACGCGCTTCGAGAATCCACCGGAGTTTCGTCCGATCTACCTCGCGATCCTGCTGACGCACACCATCCTGGCCGTCGTCATCGTCCCGATGATTCTGCTGACTGTCGTCCGCGCCTGGCGGGAGCGGTTCGACGCGCATCGGCGAATTGCCCGCTGGACCTGGCCGCTTTGGATCTATGTCTCCGTGACGGGAGTAGTGATTTACCTGTTGCTCTACCAGATCTTTCCGCAAGGCTGAGACGCTCTGCTGCCGCCCCTTGGGGCGTCTCTCAGTCTCTCGTGGGGTTGCAGGTGCCGCGACCCGTACCGATGGGCATCCCTCCCAGTGGAATGGGCTTCAGGCCGGGCATTTCACACCTCGATTGAATCGCTGACACCTCGCCGGCAGAAGATCGCCCGGTGAGCAAGCACGCTGTGCCGACCCAGATTGTCCGCCTTTCTGATTGACCGCAGTGTGGGTTCTGTGCGGAGATGATAGGACCCTAACGGGTCTTTGGTTTGTCACAGCGACAGATGGCTAGAGTTTCAATCAGAAACGGGAACGGGGCGCGTCCGGCGGGAGCCAACAAGTATGACGCGCAGAACACAGTCCTGGCCCAAACGTACGGGGCGCTGGCGGACTTGCGGCGCGAATTGTCGGACACCCGGTCTTCGGTGGCCGAGCGCGATGATTTGCTGCGGCAATTCGCCGGATGCCCCGATCCGCAGCGCGCCTGGTTGCTGCTTGAGGATTATTTCGAGAAGCTGGCACTCTCGCGTCGCGATTTCAGTGGCGACGACTGGTGGCCGCGCCTGTTGGCGGTCCGCGGCGGCGCCCGGCTGGAGGAACTGGCCTTTCTGTTCCTGCGGGCCAGGCGACCTCTCCCCAATGAACTCCAACTGCATGCCAGCGTGGAACGCTTTGCAAAGGTCGAGGAATCCGAGCGCGAGGAGAAGCTGGTGAAGGAACTCGAACAGTGGCTGTTCCCACCCAAGCCCGCCTTGCTCGACCAGCCGCGCGCGACCCTGCGCGTGGTCTGCGCGCCTCAGCCTGACGAAGACTCCCCGGCGCGGCACCGGTTGGCCGCCCGGTTCTTGTTGACGCGACCGCGCACTGGCGAGAAAGCGCGATCGTTGAAGGAGATGATCGAACTGGTGACTCGCGCGGCGCACGAGGAAGAGCTTTTCGCGCCGGCCGACTGGGATTTCATTGCGTGGCTGACCGAGACGCACAAAACCCGCAACAACGGCGCCGCCACCTTGGTCTTGTCGGACTTCGAATTGTTGCACTGGCTCGCCCGCTGGGGACACACCACGCGCCTCGAAGCCGCCGATGGCCAGCCCCTGCGTTTTGAAGGGCAGGTCGCGGAACTCTCGCCACATCTCGAAAACGGCGGCAGCGAACTCCGGTTCACCCATGTGCTGAGATTGCCGGACGGTCGGAGCCACCCGCTGAGCGAGGTTCGCTTTTTCACGCAGCAGCCGCCGCTGGTGTTGGCGGGACACACGTTCTACCTGCTGCGCAACGCGCCGCCCGCGGCGGTGATCGCCCACTGGGCCGAACGCACGTCCGTGCCCGTGCGCAAACTGAGCCATCGCCTGCTTACCCACCTGCGGAAGACCCAGTCGAAGAACGGCGTAGACTGGGAGCAACTCTGCGTGACACACCCGGCCACACCGCAGTTTCTCTTCGAATTGCTGGACGACACGATCCACCTGCGCCTGCACGCGCGCAGCCAGCGCGACAACAGCTTGTGGTCCTGGAACGGGCAGGAGTGGTTGCCGCCGGGAGGCCGTAGCGGCAAGCGTCAGGTTGCGGGCGCAAGTGATCCACGTTCTCACGAATGCGGCCACAACGGAAAACCGGAAATCTTGGACGATCCGCGTCTGGAGCCGGCTACGCAATGGCTGAAGCAACTCGACTGGTTTACGCCCGAGCCCGGCTTGTGGACCGGCGATCCGAATGAGAATTTCCTCAACGTGCTCTCCGCCGCCTGGCCGACGCGTCCCACCGAGGCGGAATACCTTGGCAACCCGGCGTTCCACCGGTTGTTTCTCGCGCCGCGCCGGTTGAAACCCAAGCTCATTGTCAAAGGCAGCGGCATTGATTGGCTGTCGGTCTCCGCCGAATGGGAGGCCGAAGGCATGCGGCTGACGAAGTCGGATTTGGAGCGGCTTGCCGCAGCGACGGGGCGCTTCGTGAAGCTACCCAACTCCGGCTGGGTCGAACTCGACACGGTCGCCGTGCAATCGGCGCACGAAGCGATGGCGGAACTGGGAGTGAATGGATTGGTCGCCACGCCGCAAAAGGTCGGCTTGGAACACGCGGCGCATCTGGACGAGCAGGAGTTGCGGCGGTTCGGCGATTCGCCGCAGGCGCGCGAGTTGCGCGAGCGGCTCAAGGGTTTCCGCGGCGTGCCGGCGGCGACCGTGCCGGCGGCGGTCACGGCCGAGTTGCGTCCGTACCAGAAGGCGGGCTTTGATTTCCTGTGCCACCTCACGAAGATTCGCCTGGGCGGGATTCTCGCCGACGACATGGGCTTGGGCAAGACGCTCCAGACGCTGGCCTGGCTGGTCTGGCTCAAGGAGCACTATCGCAAGAACCCGAAACCTTCGCTTGTCATTTGTCCTGCTTCCGTGTTGCACAACTGGCGGCGCGAAGCGGAGCGGTTCACTTCAAACCTCAAAGTACTCGTGCTCGAAAGCGGGGCGGAACGACACAACCTGCGGAGGCAGATTCCCCAACACGACCTCATCGTGACCAACTACGCCCTGCTCCGGCGCGATTTGGAGGAGTTGCAGAAGTTTGATTTCCACGCGCTGATCCTCGACGAGGCGCAGTTCATCAAGAACCCGGGCGCGCAGGTCACGCAGTCCGTGAAGCAGATGCGCGCCGCCCATCGCCTCGCGCTCACCGGCACCCCGCTGGAGAACCGGCTGCTCGACCTGTGGAGTATCGTGGACTTTATCCAGCCCGGCTACCTCGGCAACCAGGAACAGTTCGTCGAGACCTATGAGCCGCGAGGTGGCGACGATGCGGAGAGTGCGCAACGGATCGCGCGGCGCCGGCTCTCGGCCAAGCTCCGCCCGATGCTCCTGCGCCGCTTGAAGAAACACGTCGCGAAGGATCTGCCGGACCGCATCGAGCAGCGCCGCGATTGCCCGCTGGGCGACGAGCAGCGCAAGCTTTACCTCGCCGAACTGCGCCGTAGTCGCGACCAAGTGATGAAGGCCGTCGAGACGCAGGGCCTCAACAAGAGCAAGATGCACGTGCTCGCGGCGCTCACGCGGCTGCGCCAGATTTGCTG
>CAZJTM010000104.1:0-11568 GCA_964548925.1 uncultured Verrucomicrobiota bacterium
CTCCATGGTCGCGCTCCTCGAAAAGAACGAAGCGATGGCCCGGGCTGCCCTCGCCAACACGATGGGGCTCCCGTGGAACGCGAGCGTCCAGCCGGCGGATAAAGAAATTCCCTACGCGCCTTTTGCGGAGAACCTCGACAGCTTGGTGAGCACCGCCTATGAGTTCAACCCAGACTGGGCCAAACTGGAGGCCGTCCTGCAAGCCGCCGAGGGTGCGGTGCGCACGGCCAAGAGCGGCCATTCCCCCAAACTGGCCGTGACCGGGGGGCTGCACAAATGGTGGAACGACTACGGCTCTGGCATGGCCACCGACGTCAACAAAGAAGGCTGGACGGTGGGCGTGGGCGTGGAGATTCCGCTGTTCAGCGGCTTTCTCACGAAGAACAAGGTCGCCGAGACGCGCGCCCGCGTGGCCCAGCTCAAGGAGCAACAATTCCTCCTCAAGGAAGGCATCGGACTCCAGATCAAGGACCTCTTCCTCGGTCTGAGCGCGGCACAGAAGTCCCAGCAGGCCACGTTGGATGCCATGAATGCCGCGACCGAAAACCGTGACTTGAACACGCGCGCCTATCAGAATGAACTCGTGGAAACCGAGAAAGTCATTCGCGCCCAATTGATGGAAGCCTTGATGTCCGCCCAACACTACAGGGTTCGTTTCGATCACGTGGCCCTGCAGTCGCAACTCAACCTGCTTGTCGGAACGGAAGTGCTGAAGCGGCTGGAAGGCCGATGACTTCGCCCTCATGGCCGGGACTAATGCCCAGAACTTGGCGCGCGTGCGGGATTGGAGCTTCCCACCCCTCGACCTTGGCGTGGCGCCGTCTGGGCAGAGCGCCGCCAACTCATGGAGGAGGAAAATTGCGGCGCTCTGCCGAGACGCCGCTACAACTCAAAGATCCAAAGCGCGAATCTTTCGGGGCATCCTCTGCCATGCCGGGGTTGCGGCTTTGACGTGCTGGATGATGCTCGCCCCCGGCGTGCGAGCCGACGCTCTGGTTACGTCCGGGGACAACGCTCGCCCGTTCCGCCTGGCCTTCACGGCGAGCATGTTCACCGAGGTCAACGAGAGCGACGCCCGCGCCGCGATGAAGGTGTGGATCATGACGGTAGCCAAAGAGCGTGGCATCCCGGTGGATCCCGACCCGCCGCTCTACCGCACGCTGGAGTCGGCCCTCGCCGCCGCCCGCACCAATGAGGTGGACGGCCTAGGGCTGACGACCCCCGAGCTACGGCGGATGGCCCAAGCGATCCGGTTTGACCGGCTGGCCGTGGCCAAGTGCGGCGACACCCTGACCGAACGGTACGTCCTGCTCGTGCGCGAGGATAGCGGGTTGAGCGAGCTTAAACAATTGGAGCGGCGACCACTCCTGGTGCTGCAAAACCCGCGCATGAGCCTGGCGGTCCTCTGGCTTGACACCCTGCTGCTGGAAAACGGGCTTAAGCCAGCCACGGATTTCTGGAGCCGCATCACCTTCGCCAACAAGGCCACCAAGGCGGCCCTGCCCGTGTTCTTTCGTCAGGCGGACGCCTGCCTGATCACGCGGCGCGCCTTTGAAACCTTGATTGAACTCAATCCGCAGGTGGGCAAGCAACTGCGCGTCCTGGCGATGTCGCCCGAAGTGATTCCGGCCGCCTTCGCCTTTCGCGCCGATTTCCGATCGCCTTACCGTGAGCAAATCCTCTCCGAAATGAAGCGCCTGCCGGAGTCGCCGGCGGGACAGCAGATTCTGATGCTTACCCAGGCGGACGGCATCGTGGAGCAACCCGTTTCCTGCCTGGACAGCGCCTTCACGTTGCTGGCCACCCACGACCGGCTGTGCGGTGGAACCAACGCGGCAAAAGCCGCAGTCCCAGAAACCGAGCCTCGCCCCCCGTCACGCGAAGCGGGAAAGTAGATGAACC
This sequence comes from uncultured Verrucomicrobiota bacterium, assembly GCA_964548925.1. Classification (GTDB taxonomy): domain Bacteria; phylum Verrucomicrobiota; class Verrucomicrobiia; order Limisphaerales; family MWDV01; genus MWDV01. The sequence goes on from CAZJTM010000104.1 coordinate 1,903, forward strand.
CGCGCAACCCCTATTCCGAAACCCGAACCCGGCTTGAAGCCCCAAGCCCACGGACGGTGTCGCCGGGCGGACGCAGTCGCGGTGTCAGGACTTCGGGCTGCTTTCGGTGCTCGACGTTCCTAGTGTTCGCGCTCGTTGCGTGCGACGTGGCGTTGGGCGAAACCAACCGCAGCCAGTTCCGGCTGGCCTTTTCCGCCGCTACCTTCACGGATGTCAACGAGAATGATGCCAGAGCCGCCGTCAAGATCTGGGCGCGAACTTTGTTCAACGAGCGCGGCCTGCCGGTGGACCCCGAGCCAGTGATCCTGAAAGACCCGGTGGCCATCGCACAAGCCCTGCAGGACCGCCAGATCGAGGCTATCACTTTGAACACCGACGAATACTGGCGGCTGGGCAACGACCTGCTGGCGGGCCCGTTCATTGGAGGGCAGAACAACGGGCGGATTACGGAAGAGTATGTTCTGCTCGTCCACCGCGACAGCAAGATCGAGCGACTGGCGGACCTGCGCGGCGGCAGCCTGGTTTTTCATCAGAACTTGCGCATGTGCCTGGCCCCTTACTGGCTGGACGTTGTCCTGGTCAACGACGGCCTTCCGCCCGCAGCCGCCTTTTGCCGGGTGAGCCAGAACAGCAAACTCTCCAAGACGGTGCTCCCGGTTTTCTTTCGGCAAGCCGATGCCTGTGTAGCCACGCGCCGAGGATTCGAGGTCATGAGCGAACTGAATCCGCAGGTAAGTCAGCGGCTTAAGGTCCTGGCCTCGTCTCCGGAATTGGTGCCCACCGGATTCGTCTTTCGGCGTGACTACCACGATCCTCTGAAAGCGACCATTGTAGCCGAACTGGCGAAGATCAAAGATTCTCCTTCGGGTTCACAGCTTCTGGCCTTGTTCCAATCCGGCTCGCTGGAAGCGCAACCGATTTCCTGCTTGGACAGCGCATTCGAATTGCTGGCCAATCATCAAAGGCTGTGCGGTGGAACAAACCTGACGAGCGAAGCCGCCGGAGGCGTGCCTCGCGAGCTGGGAGCGGGAGGCACAAAGTGAGCTTCACTTCACCCGCAATCCTGCCTCGGAGAGTCTCCGCAGTCCGCCGCCATTGGCGCGGGGTCGAGTCTGTTTCGAGGCGCTGGTTGATGCGGATCAGAAGCGGCCTTCTGTTTGCGTGCCTTGTGGCAACCTTCCCCATGCGGGTCACCGCCGAGGATGCCGCTCCCCCGAGCCGTCCAACGGTGATCAATTTCGCCTTCTCCCGGTCGCTCTTTGCCGGCGTCAACGAGAACGATGCCCAAGCCGCCGTGAAGGTGTATGCCCGCACCCTTGCGGAGAAAAACGGTCTCACCGCCGGCCCCGGCGCGTTGGTATTTGAAGAAGCTCACGCCATGGCCGAAGCCTTGCGGCAAAATCGGGTGGACTTGTTTTCCCTAACGGCGGAGGAGTTCTTCGCGCTGGAAGACGAGGGACTGGGCGGCCCGCTCCTGCTGACCAGCAGCCAAGGGGGCTTTACCGAGGAGTATGTCCTGCTGGTGCGCGAACAAAGTGCGATTCGCAACGTCGCCGACTTGAGAGGACGCAGCGTGAACGTTGCCAGCGATCTCCGCAGTTCGTTGGCGCTGGTCTGGTTGGAAGTGCTCTGTCAGGAGCACGGCCTCGGCCCGGCCCGCCAAGCCTTCGCCAGGCTGACGCGCGCTTCCAAGCCGACGCAAGTCGTGCTGCCGGTGTTCTTCGGCAAGGAAGACGCCTGCGTCCTCACCCGCAACGGTTGGGATTTGATGGGCGAACTGAATCCCCAAGTCAAAAGACAACTGCGCGTCGTGGCCGCCTCGCCGCCAGTGGTCCCCACCATCACATGCTTCCGCCGTGACTTTCCCGAGCGGTTGAAACAGCGGATCGTGGAGGTTGCGGAAGGCTCGCGCGAGGAACCGTCGTTCCAGCAACTCATGTCGCTGTTCAAGACCGATCAGTTTTGTCACCAACCTCTCTCCGCCCTTGAAAGCACGCGCGCCCTGGTGGCCACGCACCGAAGAATCCATGGCGGCACGAACAGTGACGTCGCAAATGCTCCCGGTCCGGCAATGCCGGCGACTACGAAGCAACCATGAACCTTGCCTTTACGAATGACACTCCGACCGCACCCACGCACCCGGGGGTCCGAGTTGCAGTCGGGGCCGTGGTTGGGCTGGCAATGCGGGTGTCACCCCTCACAGTCGTCACCGGAGGCAACGCCGTGGAGAGCTCGGCAGCGCCCGGTAAACCGAGCGCGATTCTCTCGCTGCTTCTGGCTGGCCTCCTCACCTCCCAAGCCGCCGAGGTGGTCGGCAACCTGAAACCTGAAACCCTGACGATCGCCTTCAGCCAGGCCTCCTTCGTTGGCGTGAACCGCAATGACGTTGAAGCTGGCTACCGGGTGTTGGCGGAAACCGTGGGTCGCCGCCGAGGATACTTGGTGGACTCCAAGACGAAGGTTTACGGTGGGCTTTCCGAATACGAGGCGATCCTGCGGGACGAAGCGGTGAGGATGGTCATCGTCAACTCGTGGAGGTACCTGGACGCGGAAACCAAGCGCATCGCGCCCTGTTTCGTCGCATCGGAGCGCGGTCAAGTGGGCAAGCGCTATCTGCTCCTGACCCGAACGGACAGCGGTTTGAACACGCTGGCCCATCTGCGGGGCAAGAACCTCGTGCTCTTCGAGGCGGCCAACACCACGCTCGGCCGCACGTGGTTGGAGACCCTCCTCCGGGGGCAGGGCTTGGAGGCGTCCGACACCCACTTCGGCATCGTGGCCAGCGTGAGCAAGCCCTCGCTCGCCGTGCTGCCCGTCTTCTTTGGGAGCAAGCACGCCTGCGTGGTGGATCAGCCGGGCTTCGAGGTCATGAAGGAACTCAACCCCCAGGTGGGACGGGCACTGCAAAGCGTCGCGGCATCCGACGCGCTGGTGGACTCGCTCATCTGCCTGCGCACCGGCGATTGGTCCGCCGGCTCTTTCAAGGAGGACGTGATTCGCGCCCTCGGTGAACTCCATCACGAACCCGCCGGAGCACAGATTCTCACCCTGTTCCGAACCGAGCAGTTGGTCCCCTTCAAGCCGGACTACCTTGAAACGATGCAAACCCTGCGAGCGGCCCACCAACCGGCGCACCAAGCGTCCACGCCCGGAAGCCGCCCTGCGGACGCGAGCATCTCTGCTCCACAGGATGAACCCGACCATGAACATTCCGCCCCTTAAGCCGAAGAGTCTTGGGATCACCGCGCGAACCGCCCTGTTGTCCTGGCTGGTTGCCATCGTGACCCTGCTGATCTTCGTCAGCGTCATCATTCCCCAGCAGAAGCGCATCTTCCTGGAGAACCTTGAATCCAAGGCCCACGGCGTGGCCGTGTCGTTGCGCGACGTGGCTGCCGGGGCGGCGGTCAACGAGGACTTCAGCGCCGTGGTGGACCACTGCCGGGAGATGCTCAATGGCGACCCATCTCTGGACTTCCTGGTGATCACGAAGAGCGACGGTTTCTCTCTCATCAACGACCGCGCCGGGTGGCGTTCGGAGGTGGACGCCAGCAAGGACTGGCGACCGGAAAAACGCGAACCCGTCAGCCGCATCGCGGTGGTGCCGCTGTTCAATCAACGCGTGTTCCACTACGCCCAGCCGTTCGACCATTCGGGCATCCAGTGGGGTTGGATTCACGTCGGGTTGTCGCTGAACAGCTATGACGAAAGCGTGGCGCATGTCTATCAGCGCACGGTGATGCTGGCCGTTGTCTGCATCGTCCTCAGCCTCTTGGTTTCGGTCGCGTACGCCAAACGCCTGGTCCAGCCCATCCTGCACCTGCGCCGGGTGGTCGAGCAAGTGGCCGGCGGGGATCTCGCCGCACGGGCGGAGATCGAGAGCGGCGACGAGTTGGGCAGCCTGGCCGGTTCCGTGAATGCCATGACCGAAGCGCTCCTGCGCCGGGACCGCATTCTGCAAAGCGTGCGCCTGGCCGCGCAGCGGTTTCTCAGCACTTCGGACTGGACCACCGTCATCGAAGAAGTCTTGGCCCGCATCGGCGAGGCGGCCGCGGTCAGCCGCATTCGGGTTTTCGAAAACCAGACGGCTGGGGAGGGGTTGGTCGCCCGGCGGCGGTTCGAGTGGGTCGCGGCGAACGTCCCGGGCCAGGGCAATATCCCGGGCGACTTGGAGATGGTCACGTTCGACCGGGCGTTTGCGCCTTGGGCCAAGCCGCTGCAAAACGGGGAAGTCATCGCCACGCGGGTCAGCGCGCTCGACGCTCCCCAACAACGCGCGCTCGAACGTCAGGGCATCAAGTCCCTCCTCGTCGTCCCCATCAAAGTCGAGGCCCTCTGGTGGGGCATCCTGACTTTGGTGGACTGCCACACCGAGCGTGCGTGGACCGCTGCGGAGCAGGACAGCTTCCGCGCCGCGGCGGACATGCTCGGTGCCGCCATCGCCCGCCAGCGGGCGCAAGACGCCCTGCTTGAAGCCAAGGCGACCCTCGAACAACGCGTACTGGATCGCACCCGCGAGTTGCGCGACCAGGTCACGGCCAAGGAACAGGCCCTCGCCGAACTGGCGGAAGCCCAGAGCACCCTCGTCGAGTTGTCCCGCCACGCGGGCATGGCCGAGGTGGCCACGGGCGTCTTGCACAACGTCGGTAACGTGCTCAACAGCGTCAACGTCTCTTGCACGCTGATCATGGACCGGCTCCGGCAATCGCGCGTGGCGGGTGTCTCCAAGCTCGCCGCCCTTCTGGCCAACCCACCCGGCGGTCTCGCTCACTTCCTTACGGAGAACCCTCAAGGCCGCAAGGTCCCCCAATACGTGGCGTCCTTGGCCCCGGTGCTCGAAGAGGAACGCGCGTTCCTCCTGCGCGAGGCCGAATCGCTTCGCGAGAAGGTGGATCACATCAAGGAAATCGTCGCCATGCAGCAAAGCTATGGGCGTATCTCCGGCGTCACGGAAACCGTCCCGCCCGCCCAATTGGTCGAAGACGCCCTGAAGCTCAACGCCGGCGCGCTGGTCCGTCATGGCGTCGAGGCCCGCCGCGAGTTCGAGCCGGTCCCACCCATCACGGTGGACAAACACAAGGTGTTGCAGATTCTTCTGAACCTGATTCGCAACGCCAAGTACGCCTGCGAAGAGGCTGGCCGCACGCCCAAGATCATCACCTTGCGCATCTTCAGCCGGACGCCCGGGCGCGTAACCCTCCAGGTCGCCGACAACGGCATCGGCATCACCCCGGAAAACCTCACGCGGATTTTTCAGCACGGATTCACCACCCGCCAGGGGGGCCACGGCTTCGGGCTGCACAGCGGCGCGCTGGCCGCGCGCGAGTTGGGTGGCACGTTACACGCCGCAAGCGACGGCCTCGGTCAGGGTGCGACCTTCACCCTTGAACTGCCCGCCGAGCCGAGAGCCGCATAGCCGCCTTTTGGCAATGGCCATGAATTCGCGCATGCGAAAGCCCGGCAGCCCGGTTGGCTCTTCCTGAACACTTCCGCAGCTTCCTTGGTCACCGAGGCGACCTGCCCGCACCGAGGCATGGCTGGTGCGCTCGCGCTGCGAAGACGGGTGGTTTAGCGCCGCCTTGCTGCGCCTTCCCGGACTGGGACCATTTTCACCCCGACCCCGCAGCGGAACCAGCATCCCGCCTGTCGGCCATCGGCAAACTGGAGAACTTCCGAGTCGCGGCAGCAACTCTCATTGTGGAGCAGATCGGGACGGCGGGTGAGGGCGCCCGGCCTACAACCGGGCGGTCTTGTGAGGAGGTAGGCCGGGTGCCCTCACCCGGCGGAGATTGACACCGTCATAATGAGAATTGCTGGAGTGGCAGGTCTGCCGCTCGAAGACGAGCCAGCAGCACCGTCCCACGTCCCAGTTTCAAAGCACCGGGATTCAAGTCGCGCTCCCCGGACTGCGCCGAAGCGATTTCGTGCCATGGGGCCATCTACACTTTTGCAGATACCGCAGTCTCTGCAGAAGAGATAGAATGGCACTGTTTTGGTTATGAAACGCCATCGGCCGTCGGTTCGTTGGCGGCCTGTTTTCGCCCGGCGCAGCGCGCGCCGTGAGGCGGAGCAGCCACGGCGTTTCGAGCAACTGATCCCTTAAACCCAGCAATCTATGAGAAACCCGTATCCCACAATCGAGAGTTCAGGTTCTGTTCCTCCTGCGACCACTCAAGTCCCGACACTCAGACAGGAATCAAACCGAGGCCGATCACGCCTGCATCTGACGGCAGGGCTTCTCATCATTACGGCACTCGCTCGGTTCCAAGTCTCTGGCCAGACCCCTTCTGCGGATGGCTTCAATCCAGGAGCTGACAGTCCGGTGACCGCGATGGCTGTACATACCGATGGAAAGATACTGATAGCAGGCTGGTTTGAGAAGCTAGGTGGGCAGTCGCGTAAATACCTTGGCCGTCTCAATGCGGACGGAACGTTGGACTCAAGTTTCACTCCGCAGGTGGGAGGCTCGGCCGTGAATTGTCTGGCAATCCAGCCAGACGGCAAGATCTTAGTGGGAGGAAATTTTAATTCGCTCAATGGCCAACTGTGCTGGGGAGTTGGCCGATTAAATCGCGATGGCACGGTCGACAGTGGATTCAACAACCCGGGGGCAAATGTTCAAGTGTTCTTACTGATGGCGCAGGCCGACGGGAAGATCCTCGTAGCTGGGGCTTTCGACAACTTGGGTGGGCAGTCACGCCCCGGCTTGGGCCGACTAAATCCAAATGGGACACTTGACTCCGGGTTTAATCCACCGCTTGTGCCCGGCAGTCCCGAGACCTTAGCTGTGCAGACAGACGGGAAGATTGTCGTGGGGGGGAGTGTTGTGACCACAGTGAGTGGGCAGAAGTACCTTTGCCGATTGAATGCTGACGGGACTGTTGACAGCGCGTTCAGACCTGTAGCAAATGGCGGGGTTGACGTGCTTGCCGTGCAACCGGATGGGAAGATTCTCGTGGCTGGTCAGTTCACTATGCTGGCTGGGCAAACACGCAAATGGATCGGCCGGTTGAATCCGGACGGGACTCTGGACAGTAACTTCACCCCTGGGATTGATGCACCTGTCGCGGCCCCCCGTTCTCTAGCGATCCAAACCGACGGGAAGATCCTCGTGGCCGGCTATATGATGCTGGGCGGGCAGACAACCAACTGCATTGCACGGCTGAATTCTGATGGGACGCTGGATCCCGAGTTCAACACCGCAACGGAGGCGTATTCTTCTGTAATCCGTTCACTCACAGTGCAGCCGGATGGGAAGATTCTAGTGGGAGGCACGTTCCGAAGCCTTGCGGGACAATCGCGCACCAATATTGGCCGGCTTAACAGTACCGAAGCGGCTGCCCAGAGCCTTGGCTACGCAGATCCTACCATAACTTGGTTGCGCAGCGGGGCCAGCCCGGAGTTCTGGCGTACCACATTCGAAATCTCGACCAATGGCCTAACCTTCTCCAACGTAGGTGAGGGCTCACGGATCGCCGGAGGATGGCAGCTCACGGGCGTCTCCTTCCCGGTCAGCAGCACCATCCGCGCACGGGGCCATGTCGCCGGCGCTCACTACCAAGGCTCCGGGGGCTGGTTCACGGAAACTTTTGGCGGGGGACCGTTCTTGGTGGAGTCGCCTACGAGCCAAGTGAAAGAGGCCGGTACGACAGCTATGTTCAACGTGTTCGCGGTCGGCAGCGAAACGCTCAATTACCAGTGGCGGTTTTTCGGGACGAATATTCCGGCTCAGACTGGTACCAACCTCATCCTCGCCGGTCTGACAACCAATCAAGCCGGACCATACCAGGTGGTTGTGAGCAATGTTTACGGCTCAGTCACGAGCGCCGTGGCGTCGCTTACGGTAATGTCGATAGCCGAGGCATTGGATGCCCCGCAGTTGCTCTGGACTTTGGGCGGCACTACGAATTGGATTGTGCAGGCCACCAACACCTACGACGGCGTGGATGCTGCCCAGAGCGGCGCCATTTCGCACGGCCAAGAGACTTGGATGGAAACCACTGTGGTGGGACCGGGGCTGCTGACATTCTGGTGGATGGTCTCGTCCGAATCGTACAGCGACTACTTGGAGTTCTTCACGAATGGCGTGCGGGTAGTTCGCATTTCTGGTGACCAGAACTGGCAGATGCAGATCCACACGCTCCGGGCAGGTACGAATGCACTGCGCTGGCGCTACACCAAGGACTCCTACGGTAGCTCGGGACAGGACAGGGGGTGGGTGGACCAAGTGGTTTTCGCGTCTCAAAGTGGTCCCCCTGTCATTGCGATTCAACCGACAAATCAGTCCGTTGAGGCAGGCGAGACGTGCATTTTCGCTGTGACCGCCGGAGGCGCTTTACCGCTGACTTATCAGTGGCAGTTCCTCGGGGCGAACCTGGCGGGGCAGACCAGTACCAACCTTGTTCTCTCGGGCGTAACGACCAACCAGACAGGGGCTTACTCGGTGGTCGTGACCAATGCGCTGGGTTCGGTTACCAGCGCCGTGGCCACGCTGACCGTAGTACCTGTGTTGACCCTGGGTGAGGCGCTGGACGCGCCGGAACTGACCTGGACCACTGGCGGCAACGCCCCGTGGAAAGCACAAACCACTACCACCCATGACGGCGTGGACGCGGCTCAGAGCGGTGCCATTTCGCACACCCAGGAAACGTGGCTGCAAACCAGCGTGGTCGGCCCAGGGCCGCTGACTTTCTGGTGGAAGGTTTCGTCGGAGTCAGGCTACGACTACTTGGAGTTTTACACCAACAGTGTCCGCGCCACACGCATTTCCGGAGAGGTAGCTTGGCAGCAAGTGAACTGCACGCTTGGAGCAGGGACACATACGCTGCGTTGGCGTTACATGAAGGATAGCAGCGCCAGTTCCGGTCAAGACCGTGGCTGGGTGGACCAGGTAAGCTTCGCCCCCGTCATCGCCCGACCCGTGATCACTGTCAATGACAGCAGCTTCGGCATCCGAACCAACCGGTTTGGATTCAACGTCAGCGGCCCAGCGGGGCAAGTCGTGGTCGTGGAAGGCTCGACGAATCTGCTCAACTGGCAGTCGCTCCAGACCAACACCCTCGGCAGCGGGCCGTTCTACTTCAGCGATCCGTCCACCGGCACCTGGCCGCGACGGTTTTATCGCGTCCGCGTTAACCCATGATCTCGTTTTTCGACCCGAGCGTTCCATGAATGACAACTCTCGACCCTCTACAGGCGTTACTATGAATACCCAATCAACACCAAGTCGTTACGGCTCCGTTATCCGCAGATCCAGCGTCTTACCAACCGCATCCATGTCAACTGAGACGCTGCGTCGAATGCACTCGGTGGGCAGATTGCGACTGGTTTTGCCGCTGATCGCATTGGCATGGGCCATCCACGCCCAGGCAGTGCCGACCATTACCTCCACCAGCTTGGGGGCTGATGGAAGCACCAATCAAAACGTGGTGGACCGGTTCACGTTGAGCTTCTCTACGGACATGGAACCCGCGACCGTGAACAATGTCGCGAACTATGAGATGCGGGGGGCGGGGCCCGATGGCGACTTCGGAACACCCGATGACGTGAGCAGTTACGCGCTGGTTGCCCCCGGCTACAGTTCCGGGCTGTCCGCTTTGTTTGTGATCAACAATGGTCCGTTGCAACCGGGGTGGTATCGGTTCACGGCGACGACCAATTTGACGGATC
>CAZJTM010000104.1:11668-20105 GCA_964548925.1 uncultured Verrucomicrobiota bacterium
GGGGGCAGTATGCCGCGCGGATCAAGGCCGCGCAGAACCCAGGGCTGCTCGCCCAGTATGTCTTGAATGTGAATGTGACCAACGATGCGGTGCGACCGGTGATCACCGGCGTGAGCTTCGGTGACGAGGGAAGCACCAACCAGGGCGTCTTGGACCGGTTCACATTGAGCTTTTCGGAGGACATGTATGCGGCGGCGGTGAACACGGCGACGAACTATGACTTGCGGGCGGCGGGCGCCGACGGGGTGTTCGGGAACGGAGACGATGTGCGCTATGTGGTGGCTCCGAGCTACACCAATGGTTTGTGCGTGACCAATGTGATTGCCAGCGGTCCGTTGCAACCGGGGTGGTATCGGTTCACGGCGACGACCAATTTGACGGATCGGGCGGGCAACCGCCTGGCGGCCAATTTTGTGCGGACGTTTTGGGTGCTGCCACGGGCGGGGTTCACGCTGGAGAACCGGGACAACGATGCGAGCGCCGGGGCGACGCCCTTGGCGCTGGTGGAGGATCCGAGCGGGCTGCGCTGGCGGGTGGGCCAGGGGAATCTGGGCACGTCGTCGGATCAGGACTGGTGGAGTTTCACCGGGAATCCGGGGCAGGTGGTGACCGTGGCAATGGATGCGCCGGGCGATCCGTCCGGGGCCAACTGGTATTGCTCCCTCTACCGGCCCGATGGCAACCAGATGACTGGTAGTTCCTTTTGGCCGCGCGGGACCTTGGGACCAGTGACCTTGTCGGAGGCGGGGGAATATCGGGTGCGGGTGTCGGGGTATTCGACGTGGTATTCGTACGAGTATTGGGTGCGGGTGAGTGTGGCGGTGCCGCCGGTGCAGATGGAGAGTGAGGAGAACGGGTCGCTGGGGAATGCGGATGCGCTGACGTTGGTGCCGGGCGCGGGGGGGAGTCAGACGGCGCGGGTGGCGGGGTGTGTGGAGACGAATGACGCGGCGGGGGATTATTTCCTGTTGGGGACGCTGGGGGCGGGGGTGACGGTGAATTTGGATTTGACGCAGCCGGAGTCCAGTCCGCTGGTGGGGCAGTTGACGTTGTACAAGGATGGGTCGTATGTCGCGCTGGGCAATGATGGGGAGACGCATCTGGGCTACGTAATTCCCAGTGGCGAAGGGGGGCAGTATGCCGCGCGGATCAAGGCCGCGCAGAACCCAGGGCTGCTCGCCCAATACGTCTTGGACGTGAATGTGGGGACGGGCACGGCTCCGACGATTACGACCGTCTCTCCCTTGCCTTCCGGGACAGTGGGGGTGGCCTACAGTCAGACGCTGCAAGCGACGGGGGGCAGTCCGCCTTACGTTTGGCAATTGGTGTCCAGCCTACCGTCGGGTCTGAGCTTAAACACGAACACGGGAACAATCAGCGGGGCGCCAACCGTCGCTGGTTTGTTTAATCCATCGTTTCGAGTGCGCGGCTCCAATGGTCTGGCCTCGGTCAAGACGTTGGCTTTGGAGGTCTATACCGTAAATCCGGCCGGGTATCACACGTCAGATTACCGGGATCCGCGGTGGGTGATAGACGGCACTGAAGCAAGCCGGGTGCTGGCCTACTGGCGCGCCGGTGCGTATCATTTGGACACCTCCGGCTGGGATGGTTATGCGGGCGGAACGGGCAGCACCAACGGCGCGAGACACAACGCGGATTATGCTACGAACTACTGGTTGATTGACGGGACTGAAGCCAACCGGGTGTTGTCTTACTGGCGCGCCGGGGCCTATCACGCCGACACAAACGGTCTGGATGGTTTTGCCCCGGGCCAACTCTCCTTCTTGACAGGAGGTCGCGAATACGGACCTGGGCCGCTTCCGCGTGTATCCGCCAGTCAGGAAGCTCCGGCCACTTATCGGCCGGGGTCGGCGTTTGCAATCAAAGCCAAGCTGGATTACGCGGCCCAACCCCTCTCGCTGCTCTGGCGGCCACGGCTTCCCAAGGGCTGGAAGCTTCAAGCAGCAGCAGGCGACGGGAATCCAGAAGTGAGCGAGCGAGAAATACTGTGGACGGGAGACATTCCCAAAGGAGTTATCAATCTGGAAGTGCTCGTGGAGGTTCCGGATGGTGATCAAGGATTAAAGGAGATACAGGGGGAGGTGGAATCTCACTTTGCCGGGCAGCCGAATCCCGCGAAGATCGCGGCCGCTCCCAGCCTGGTCTTGGGCGAGGAGGGAAGCGGCTTTTGCCAGCTTACGTCGGTGGAGCGCTTGCCCAATGGACAGGTACATCTAGGCCTGCGGGCTGAATTGGGACGGCGGTATGAGATTCAGGTTTCCAGAGATTTGGTTGAATGGATGACTCTGACCACCGTACTCAGCGATGGTGGCGTGGTCCAAGTAGGCGATTCAGAAACCGCAGCGGAGCAGAAACGGTTCTATCGAGCCCGATTGGTGCCGTAAACGAAGCCTGCACTGGAGCATGTTTATGTGGCCATTCAGCCATAGAGCGGTATGGACGGGGCTTCTGACGTTTGTTGCCGCCAGTCGTGGCACGGCTTACGGCCAGACCGAGGCGAGTCACCATTCCGAGCCGGTTTACACTCCGGGAAGCTCATTCACCGTAACCAACTCCTTCGTCTATTCCGGACACTTGTGGTCGTTGCTATGGCGACCGCAGTTGCCCAACGGTTGGACGTTGGGAACGGTAACTGGAGACGGAAGCCCCGAGATCAGCAGCGGTGAGATTTTGTGGACGGGCAGTGTGCCGCCGAGTCCAATTCGGATGCTCTACACGGTGCTCGTGCCCCCTGGCGCGGCGGAAGATCAGCAGATCCGAGCGGAGGTGGAATACCAGTTCGCCGGCACGGTCAACCCGACGAGCCAGTATGCGGATCCTGATCCACTAGCCGTGGACGCGCCAGGCGGTCCCGCCGTAACACACGCGAGTCCAGCGGAATACACCGCTGGTGCGGTGTTAAGTATTACCAACACCTTCTATGACACGAACACGCTGTGGTCGTTGCTATGGCGACCTCGGTTGCCAAGTGGGTGGACGCTAGAATCCGCAAGCGGGGACGGCAATCCCGAGTTAGCGAATGGGGAGATTCTTTGGACAGTCACCTTGCCACCCAGCCCAATCCACATGGTTTACACAGTGCGGGTGCCGACGGAAGCGGCGGGGGCACAACAAATCCGAGCCGAAGTGGAGTATCAGTATGCGGGCGCGGTTAATCCCTCCAGGCGATTTGCGCGCCCGAACCCTTTGACGGTGGTGTTGCCCGGGGCGCCGCCCGCTGGGTCGGCCGAAGTGATCCATCGGGCGCCCAGTCAGTACCTGCCGGGGGCATCGGTTCAAGTTACCAACACGTTCACATATACCGGTGGACTATGGTCGTTGCTATGGCGTCCCCATCTGCCGGGCGGTTGGAAGCTGGGAGCGGTTAGCGGGGACGGGAATATCGAGGTGAGTGGTGGGGAGATTCTGTGGACAGGCACCTTGCCGCCCAGCCCGATTGGCATGGTCTATACGGTGCAGGTGCCATCGAGCGCGAGTGGCGACCAACAGATTCTTGGGGAAGTGGAATACCAATTGGCGGGGACGGTGAATCCGACCTTCGATTTCGCCGATCCCAATCCTCTGATGGTTCAGGAACCCGGCGGGCCGGTGATCACGCAAGCAACCTCGACCCAATATGTGGCCGGGGCGACGCTGAACGTCACCAACACCTTCACTTACACGAATGCCTTGTGGTCGCTGTTGTGGCGACCCCAGTTGCCGGGTGGTTGGACGGTGGAAGCAGTGAGCGGAGACGGTAATCCCGAGCTGAGCGGCGGGGAGATTCTGTGGCCCGGCTCTCTGCCACCAAGCCCGATTCGGATGGTTTATACGTTGGCGGTGCCGGTCGGGGCGGCGGGGCGGCAACAAATCCGTGGTGAGGTGGAGTATCACATTGCAGGCACGCTCAATCCATGGACCCGGTATGCAAGCCCGGATCCATTGATCCTAGACTTATTGCCTGTTCCAGCCGGACCAGCCATCACTATGCATCCGCAGAGCCGCACGAATGCCGCCGGTACCACGGCTGGTTTCAGCGTCACGGCGACGGGCACCATGCCGTTGATTTACCAGTGGCGCTTCAACAATGCGAACTTGCCCGGCGCCACCGACTCGAATCTTACTCTCACCAACGTGCAGGTCACCAACACGGGGAGCTACTCAGTTGTGGTTGCAAACGCATATGGCTCGGTGACCAGCGCGGTGGCGACGCTGACGGTGATCGAATGTGTGACGCCGACAATCCTGGCCCAGCCGCTGGGAACGAACCGGTGTGCCGGCGAATCAGCGACGTTCTCGGTTACAGCCACGGGTACGGGCTTGAGCTACCAGTGGCGTAGGGAAGGCGCGAACATTGGGGGTGCGACCCTGAGTGCCTACAGCATCGGAACAGTGAGTCCGGCGGATGCCGGGAGTTACGATTGCGTTGTGAGTGGTGCCTGCGGTTCGCCGGTGACTTCGCAGCCTGCCGCGCTCAGCGTCAACAACCCGCCAACGATCACCGGGCAACCCTCGGGAAACACTAGGAACGTGGGCGAGTCCGTGACGTTTTCGGTCACTGCCACCGGCACGAGCTTGGCTTACCAGTGGCGCAAGGGAGGGGCGAACATCGCCGGAGCAACCAGGAACACGTACACTATCGCTTCCGTTGTCCCCGCCGATGCGGGCAACTACGACTGTGTGGTGAGCGGAGTCTGTGGCTCGCCCGTCACATCGCAAATGGCAACGTTGACCGTCAACCAGCCGGGGGTCGCTCCGGCCATCACCACGCAACCGCAGAGCCGGACCAACGTCGCGGGCACGACTGCAACCTTCAGCGTGGCCGCCATAGGCACCGCACCCTTGAGCTACCAGTGGCGCTTCAACGGCGCGAACCTCGCCGGCGCCACCAGTACCGACCTGACGCTCACAAGTGTTCAGCCCGCCAACGCCGGCAATTACACCGTCGTGGTCACCAACGCTTACGGCAGCGTGACCAGCCAGGTCGCCACGCTGACGGTTTGGGTGCCGCCCACGATCACGGCCCAACCGCAAAGCCGGACCAACGTCGCAGGCACGACTAGCATGTTCTGCGTTACAGCTACCGGCACGCCACCGCTGAATTACCAGTGGCGCAAGGATGCGCTTAAACTCACCGACGGAGGCAATGTCTCCGGCACCACGACCACTTGCCTGACGCTGGCCAACGTGCAAGTGGCGGATGCCGGCGGTTACACGGTCGTCGTCACCAACGCTTACGGCAGCGTGACCAGCCAGGTGGCGATGCTCACAGTGGTCACTGCGTCCCCCGGCACCAAGCGCTGGGAGTTCTACGACCCGTTCCTCGACGGATCCTCGCCGGCGATTGGCACGGATGGCACCATTTATCTCGGCGGCAACGGCACAGTTTACGCGCTGCATGGGGACACCGGCGCGATCAAATGGGGCTTCAATGTCGGGTCTGGCGTGCGGTGTTCACCAGTCTTGGGCGCGGATGGAACGGTCTATATCGGCGGGTGCAACGATCGGGTTTACGCCTTGAATCCGACCAACGGACAACCGCGCTGGACCATCGTGCTCGGCGGCTGCTTTGAATATGGGACGCCGGCGCTCGGAGCCGACGGGACGGTCTTCATCGGCTCGGGCGGCCTGCCGTCCGATGACCCACGCCGGTGGAAATTCTACGCGCTGGACGGCGTGACCGGACAAACGCGCTGGCAATTCCAAGCGGGGGGCGACCTTGCCTCGCCTGTGATCGGTGCCGACGGCACGGTGTATGTGGGAACGCTCTGGGAAAACAAACTGCGCGCCTTGGATTCGCTGACCGGCACCCAGCGCTGGGAGTTCACGGCGGGGAATCACTTAATTGCCGCCCCCGCTCTCGGTGCGGATGGCACGTTGTACGTGGGGTCCGTGGACACCAAACTCTACGCGCTGGACAGCGCCACCGGCGCCAAGAAGTGGGAGTTCGTGGCAGGGGCCTCAGTGTCGTCACCGAGCGTGGGAGCAGACGGCACGGTGTATTTCGGTTCGGCTGCTGGGAAGCTCTACGCCCTCCATCCGTTGATGGGCGCCAAACGCTGGGAGTTTGCAGCGGGAGGCAGCATGGGCACTCCCGCCCTCGGAGCCGATGGGGTCGTGTATGCCGGTTCGGCCGACAACAAATTCTACGCGCTGGACGGGGCGACCGGCGCGAAACTCTGGGAATTCAGCACTGGCGGCGCGATCGGCTCGTGCCCTGCCCTTGGTCCTGACGGCACTGTATATTTCACTTCCGAAGACCGGAGGGTTTACGCGCTGAGGACAACGAGTGTCGGCGGCTTGGCCAACAGCCCGTGGCCGATGTTCCACCAGAATGTCCGGCACACGGGCCGGGTCGAAGGTGTGCCGCAGTGGACTCCGGCGATTATCCTGCATCCGCAGACCCGGACCAACGTCCTCGGTACCACCGCAAGGTTCAACGTAATCGCCCTCGGCTCAGCCCCCATGACTTACCAATGGCGCAAGAATGGGAACAACCTGTCTGACGGCGGCAATGTCTCCGGCACGACCACCGCGACCCTCACCCTGACCGGCGTCCAGTTTGCCGACGCCGGAAGTTACTCCGTCGTGGTGGCCAACGCCGCAGGGAGCGTGACCAGTCAGGGGGCTATGCTGACGGTTGTTCCGCCAGTCCCACGCGCGGAAGGAGTGGTTGTCGCCTGGGGCCAAAACAACTGGGGCCAAATCAATGTCCCCGATGGCCTGAGCAACGTGGTGGCGGTGGCCGCCGGCTCGATGCACAATCTGGCCCTCAAGAACAACGGCACAGTCGTGGGCTGGGGCGGCGACTACTATGGCAAAACCACTCCGCCGGCTGGCCTGAGCAACGCCGTGGCCGTTGCTGCGGGCGACAACCATAGCTTGGCGCTAAAGTCTGATGGCACCGTGGTCGGTTGGGGGTACAACGGAAACGGGCAAACCAATCCTCCGCCCGGCTTGAGCGATGTCGTGGCCATCGCGGCGGGATATGACCACAACCTGGCGCTCACGGGCAATGGCCTCGTCGTGGCCTGGGGTGGCAGCCCACTTTTCGGCCAGACCAATGTTCCGGCCAGTGCCAGCAACGTGGTCGCGATTTCCGCCGGCCAGTATGTCAGCCTCGCGCTTCGCGGAGACGGCACCCTCGTCGCGTGGGGTTACGGTTCGAGCAGCGAAACCAACATCCCCGCCGGCGCAACGAACATCGTCGCGATTTCCGCTGGACGGTTCCACTACCTGGCGTTGAAGCGCGATGGTACCGTCCTCGCGTGGGGCAACAACAGCTACGGCCAGACGAATGTTCCCGTCAACCTGACCAACGTGGTGGCGATTGCAGGTGGAGCGTATCACAGCCTCGCGCTTCAGGCCGATGGCACGCTGGTCGGCTGGGGATGGAATCAATCCGGCCAGACAACGATTCCGTCGGAGTTGGGCAACGGTAACGTGCTCGCCATTGCGGCCCGAGGCAACCACAGCCTTGCCCTCAAGCGGCAAGCCGTATTGGGCGTGGCTCCGTCCATCGCTGTGCAACCGCAGAGCCGGACCAACGCCCCGGGCACCACGGCGACCTTCACCGTGGGCGCGCTCGGCACCGCGCCGCTCAGCTACCAGTGGCGCAAAGACGGCACGAGCTTGCTGGATGGCGGCACAATCTCCGGAGCGGCCAGCCCCGTCCTGACCTTGGCGAATGTCCAGACCAGCAACGTCGGCAACTACCGTGTTGTCATCACCAACGCGCTCGGCTCCGTGACCAGCCAGGTGGCGACGCTGGCGCTCACTCCGGCCGTCCCCGGCAACGTGCGCTGGCAGTTTTTCGCCGGAGATATCGTCGCCGGCTCGCCCGCGATTGGGGCAGATGGGACGATCTATGTCGGGGCATGGAACGGGAAGGTGTTCGCCCTCAACGGCGCGACCGGCGCCAAGTCCTGGGAATTCCAGACGGGGGGGCGCGTTCACTCCTCGCCTGCCATCGGGGCCGATGGTACCGTGTACGTGGGATCGTACGACCAAAAAGTTTACGCCTTGAACGGCACCACCGGAGCGAAGCGCTGGGAATTCGCGACTCAGGCACCCGTGGCCTCCTGCTCTCCTGCGATTGGAGCGGACGGAAGCGTCTATGTGGGATCGCAGGACGGTCGTCTTTACGCGCTCAATGGCGACACCGGCCAGCAGCGGTGGGCCTTTGCGACCGGCGGCGAAGTCAATTCTTCGCCGGCAATCGGGGCGGACGGAACCGTGTATTTTGGGTCGCTCGACGGAAGGCTCTACGCGCTCAATGGCGCGACGGGCGCGAAACGCTGGGATTTCCTCACTGGAAACCAGATTCACTCTTCTCCAGCCATCGGAGCGGACGGGACGGTGTATGTCGGCTGCTACGACAGCAAGGTCTATGCGGTGGACGGAGCGACGGGCAGGCTACGGTGGACGTACACCACCG
>CAZJTM010000105.1:0-20067 GCA_964548925.1 uncultured Verrucomicrobiota bacterium
GGAAGACGCGCGGGCGCAATTGATAGAGACCGACTTGCAGCCAGCGCTTGTCCGAGCGTTCGTCCAGTGCGGCGCCCAGCTTCGACGCCGTGACGACCACCGGGGCGAAGGGATCTTCCGGCACCGCTTCGTACCAACCAACTTGCGATAGACGCCGCAAGTAATACGGCAGCGGCCAGTAGTCATCGCCGGGGGCGATGACTTTGACCAGCATGCGCTCGCGAGCGGGATGCGCGCTGGTGAGTTCTTCGATCCTTTGCGCCAGGCGCAACACATCCGGCACGGTCTGAGCATAAACGTAAGGATTCCGCCAATCCGCAAACCGCACAAAACTCGCCTGCCAACATTGCCAGCCGAGATGCGCGGTTGCGGCGAGCAGAACCACCCCGAGCACGGCCTTTGCCCAGCGGGGACGGCAGAGATCGAACAGCACCGTCACACCGATCCCCGCGAGCAGAATCCAGCCGTGCAGGAAGGTGACGAGACACCAAGGCGTCTTGTAGGAGATTGCCGAGTAAATGCCCGTCAAGGCCAGCGTGTAAAACGTCAGGAAACGAGCAAGCCGCGGGTCCGCGTCACTCAACCGAAAACCCTTCCGCGAGCGGGAGGCGGTGGGACCACAAGGCGACGCAGTGATCCGGCCTGTAGGACAGGCTTCGAGCCCGTCTCCGCTTTCATCCCCCTGCTTCGCTGCTTGCTGACCCTGCGGTAAGGTGACGTTGGCCTCGCAAGACGTCCGCTGTTCTGAAGTTGGAGACAGGCTGGAAGCCTGTCCTACGGAGGGCACACGCCTCAGCGAGGCAACCATGCCTGCCAAGCCAAGAATCAGAATGAGTCCTTCACTCCAGACAAAACCGCGGGGGCGCTGAAACCAAGCCAAGCGTTCGAAATAGAAGTACCAAGGATGGATGTGCGGAGAGTCTCCCCCGGCACGCTTCAGCCACGGCAGGTAGGTTCGCACGGAATCCAGCGGTCCGCTCCAGTTCGTGCCGAACGAGGTGAAGAGCAACCCGGACACCACTCCCGCCGCGAGGAGGGCCGCGACCCAATGTGCCCCTTTGCACGCAGTCCCCAGTCGGCGCACGCCGGTAAGACCGCCGTCCATCCCGGCCGTCAACACCAAGCCCGCCGCCATCGCCGCCACGGAAAACACAAACGTCTCCTTGGTGGCATACATCAGCCCGAGGCCAACGCCCGCGAGAATCGCCCAGCCGACTCCCCTGCCCCGCGTATAACGCCAGCCGCCCGCCAACGTCAGCATCGTGAAGCAGGCGAGCAGGCTTTCGTGGATATAGTACCGGCTGTAGAACACCAGCGCCGGCGAAAGAGCCGTCAGCCCTGCGGCGGCCAGCATTCCTCCGCGCCCCAACCCATCCCGCAGCAGCCACACCAAAATGACAAGCCCCACGCCGAACAAGGCCGGCGTGAGGCGCATGGTGGTTTCGCTGAGATCGTGGTAGCTGTGTGTGCTGCTCAGCCAAACGGACGGCAACGAACTGTAGTAAAGCGTCGGTCCGTGGTGCTCGTTGGGATCGTAGCGAAAGTGGTTCGTGCTCCAATACCCGCCGAGCTTGAGGGCGTTGACGGCTTCGTCATTGTGCATCGGCCGGTTGTCCAGCCGCGCGCACCGCAGCGCCAGGGCGGCGACGGCGATGAGACAGAGGCCCAACGCCCAGCCGCGGTTCATTGGCCCGGGATCGCGTAAACCTCAATTTCCTGCCAGCAGTTCAGCGCGCTCAGGCTGCCGCCCCGGGTGTAGGCCCGCACGTAACGGCCCTTTACGCCCTTGGCGTCCACAATCTTGCCCTCGTGCGTCTCGAAATACTCTTTGTCCGTGCCCACGCCCAGCCCCGACGAGTTGTCCACGTCGTTGTTGAACACCGTCTGCACGTTGTTTTTGAACTCCGGATCATCCGAAATCTGAACGATCACGTCATGCATGGCTTGGATGTAACGGTGGTCGTGCCACATCACCACCGCCTGAATCGCCTCGGGTTTGCCCAAGTCCACCTGAATCCACTGGGTGCCCTTCTTCATCTCCACGGCGTCATAGTCGAAGGCCTCCTTCTTGCCGTCGGTGATCTGCTCCAATTCGCCGGTGAAGGGTTTGACGCTGCTGGTCACGGGCTTGCCGAGGGCCACGTTCTTTACCCCCTTGGCAATCATGTAGGCCGGACGGGGCTTGTCGCTCAGCGGTTCGATGAAGTCGCCCTTGGGCAAGTCTTCGGGCGTGCCTTTGAGGGTCGGCGCAGGCAGGGCCAGCTTGAGCACCTCCTTGTCATCCGCGGCACGGGCGGACGAGGCGAGGACGAGGGTTTGTGCGGCGGCGAGTAGAGCCGCCAAGGTCAACAACTTGATATTGGTTTCAACGGTCAGTTTCATGGTCATTTAATGCTACAACTGCTTCTCAGATACCCGATGCGGGGCCGGACTTAAAGCAGAATCCGCCGCGCACCGCGTCCGCCAACGATGACTCAGACGCCCGCCCGCCATTGCTTATTCGCCCGCCGGCGAACTTGAGAATGGCAACCGGGCGCGAGCGCACCGCCCGCCTTGGCTCCGCGACCAAGGCCACCCACCGAGTCACCGCTACGGTTCAGGGTGTTCAAGGCGCGAAGCCTTCGAGGAATTCTCTGTCCAGCCGCAGACGTTGCGCGATCGGCTGGCCCATCCAACGCGATAAGCGATGCTCCCCAAATACTCCGCCGCCAGCGATGCTCCCCGAAAAACGACGGCCCGCCGATCTGGCGGGCCGCGCTGAAGCTCACTTGGTTCGTGGCTTATGCACCCGCCACCATCGGCGGTTTCTTGAAGATGTCGTGGAGGCTCGGCATCGGCGGTTTAAGCGTGCGGAACGGCCCCCAAGTCATCTTGGCGGCATCCGTGTAAAGCAGGTCCGGACCATACTTGAATTCCGAGTTGAGAATTTGGTCCCATTCCACCGCCGCGCCGCTATAAGCCGCCTCGCGGCCCATGATGGCGGTGAGCGTGCTGTCGGTGACGTTCCTGGTTTCGTTCAACGGCGTACCCTTGACGATGGCGTTAATGAGATTCACGTGCTCGTTGACATAGCCGTTGTCGTTCTGGATGCCCGTGGGCCGCCAGGCCTGGCCGCCTTTGGGCTTGATGACATTGCGTCCATCATAGAGGTCGGCCATGCCGGTCGCGCCATGCACGTGTTCGCTCACCGAGGCCCACGCGCGCTTGATTTGGCCGCAATAGCTGAACATGCGAACGCCGTTGGCATACTCGAATTCGACATCGAAGTTGTCCCAGATCTCGCCCGACTTGTTGCCCAACTGCTGCCGCGAGCCCTGGCCCCAGCACTTGACCGGATGCTGGTTGCCCATGATCCAGTTGCAGACGTCAATGTTGTGAACGTGCTGCTCGCAAATGTGATCGCCGCAGAGCCAGATGTAGTGATACCAGTTGCGGACTTGGCGCTCCAAATCGGTTTCGCCGTTCTCGCCGCGGTGCCAGATGGGGCCGCCATTGACCCAGTAGGCGCGCAGGGCGATTACGTCGCCAATCGCACCATCCTGAATGCGTTTGACGGTTTCGATATAGCTGGGCCGATGGCGGCGCTGCGTGCCGGCGGCAACCTTCAGTCCCTTCTTCTCCGCCTCTTCGCCCGCGGCGTACATGATGCGCGCGGTCGGACCATCCACCGCGACCGGCTTCTCGATGAACACATGCTTGCCGGCGGCGATGGCGGCTTTGAACTGCGCCGCCTTGAACCCGGGGGGCGTGGCGATGATGGCGTAGTTCACGCCCGGCACGGCCAACGCCTTTTCGTAGGAGTCCAACCCGCCAAAGCAGCGATCCTCGGGAACGCCGAACGCGTCTTTGCCCCGTCGGGCCTGTCCCGGGAAGGCGTCCGCCGTGGCGACAATCTTGCCCTCCACGCCGGTGATCTTGACCGCCTCCATGAAATCGTTGCCCGCGCCCCCGCCGCGGCCGCCCATGCCGATGATGACGGCATTGAATGTCGGCTTGCCTTGGGCTCGAAGCACGTTGGGGAAGCTCACCACGGCGGCGCCAGCGGCGGCCAGTGATGAGGCTTTGAGGAACTGCCGGCGCGAAACGGCCGGGGTGACAGGATTGGTTTGTTCGTTTTCGTTCATAGTCTGTTTACCGTTTGCGATGATCCCTTTCGGGGGTTGCTGTTGTATTGACGCTGATCGGTGATTGCAGAATCAAACTTGTTTGGCACGGGTTAATCCCGCTCCACCCCGCTCGTCCAGAACTTCTTCAACTGGTCGGCGGGTGGAACTTCGAGCGGGCGGACGATGCGGAAGCCGACGAACTGGGCATCCGTCAGCCACCAGATGCTCTTCGGCAATTGAGGGTCGCGCATCTTCCAGTTCTTGTTGGAGGCGCGGCGGGCGGCACTGCGCAACTTGTCCGCCGGGTCATCATAGGAGCCGCCCCGGACAACGTGCGGATAGGGCTTCGTGGCGCGGTTCCACGGATTGACGACCACCGCGCCGGCCTTGCCCAAGATTTTCGTGTAGTCCGGTTCGTATTGGTCCAGACACCACTCGGCCACATTGCCGTGCATGTCGTGAAGTCCCCACGGATTCGGCTTCTTTCTGCCGACCTTCTGGTATTTGAAATCGCCGTTGTCTTCAAACCAGCCGTACTCCGGAAGCTGGCCGGCGTCGTCACCAAACGAAAAGGCGGTGGTGGTGCCGGCGCGGCAGGCGTATTCCCATTCCGCCTCGGTGGGCAGGCGGTAAAAATGGCCGGTCTTGGCGCTGAGCCAATGGCAGTACTTGTTGGCCCCGTGCTGCGTCATACTGATCGCCGGAAACCCCTCTTTCCCCATGCCAAAGCTCATTTCCGTGTAGGGCTTGGAGGGACGCGTGACGGCATCGGAAATCGTATTGGTGTACGTCCCGTCGCCCAGTTCGTCGCGCAAACGCTTCTCGTCGTCGGGATACATGAACAACTCGAACTCGTTCCAAGTGACCTCGCAGCGACCCATCCAGAAAGGCGCAATCTTCACCTTATGCGGCGGCGCCTCGTCCGGTTGGCGGCCTTTCTCGCTGTCCGGACTGCCCATGACAAACTCGCCCCCGCGGATGGGAATCATCACGTAAGGCACTTTTGAACCCGGGATGTTGTTCGTGTAGGGCTGCATGTCCGCCTCGCATTTCACGTCCAGCTTCGCAACGATGAGCTTGTGAATGTCGGGGACGGTGGAGTCATCGCTGTCCGCCAACGTGGGCAGCGGCCCAGACGCGCCGCCTTCGCTTGAACCCGCATGCGTGTAAAACTGGAAGCGCCAGGAGGGCCGGTTGTTTGTGGGCGAGGCGAGCATGAAGAAACCGTTCGGCAAGGGTAGCGCGCCGGAGAAAAGTTCTCCGCCGGAATCAATGGCCTTGACCAGGCTGGCCTTGTCCGGCGCGTCGAGTTTGTAGATGGCGGCGCCCTGGTCTTCAGGAAAGAGCACCAGCAACTTGTTGGCTCTGGCTTCCGGCAGTACAAACACACTCCCGACCGGCTTGTCCAAGCGGACGGTGCCGCCCGCTCCAAAAACCACCTCAGTGGCACTCACCTGAGTCACAGGCTTTACCACCAAGTCCTGCTCGCCAGCCTTGAAAAACACGAAATCCGCCACTGCGGCTTCACGAAACTGCCCAACGACGTAGCCGCCACCCGCTGGAAACCCGGTGACCGTGCCCAACGCGTTTGGCTTGCCACTGTTGAAATCCCCAACCATGAGCGTGTCCGCCGGGTCGCCGAAGAGCGCCACGCCCAGTTCCGGTTTGCCGGGCTGCAAGGCGACGCGGTTGTTCCGGCTGGTCGGCCGCTCCATTTTAAGGTTGGCAATCTCCTTGAACTGGCCGGCGGTGTTGCGAAACAGTGTGGCCATGTTCTCGTCCGGGCTGTTGTAGATGCTGCCTACGATGAGGTCGGCCAAGGGCGTGTTGCCCTCGCCGCCGATGTCGAGAGCCAGAACGGAATTCGGCCCCATCACGTTGAGCGGGATGGCCTGCGCGGCGGTCGCGTCGGCCGGAGAACTCACATCCATCACGGCGAGTTGGTTGCCGTCGCCGGAGGTGATGGCCAGCGCGTCGCAATTCGGCTTGAAGAGTCTGCCAACACTGACGCCCGTAACGCCCTTCACGCCGCTGGGCCGCTGGGGTGACCAGGTGAACTGACCGTCCTTCAGTTGGTAGCCGATCCGGCACTTACCGGTGGCCTTGTCCACGATGACAACATCCGGCCGGCCATCGCCGTCGAAGTCGCCGTTCGCGAGAAATTCCAGCGTCGTTTCATAAACGAACGCGGAGGCGGTGGTGGCGAGGGCCGAGATGAAACAAAGGCCGATTACTTGAAACGATTTTGCGATCACAGACTTCATGGTTGCATTACCCGTATCCGCCGGACTGCGCCCCGCCGCCAAGCGGGCGATCCGCACACACAGCCCAACCGATCCCGAACGAACGCCAGCAGAGTAATGTGCGGCCCGCGCTTGTCAGTAAAAAAGGGAAAATTCGCAGACCGCAAGAAACGGCAAGCTGCTTTCACCCCTGTCACCCCTTGAGTGGTAACACAGACAACCTGCCCGTGCCGGACGGCAACCTGCCGACCGGAACAGCGGGAGGTGACGCCGCTGCCATGAGGTGGGATGCACCGTAGGCAGCAGTCTGCGGAATGGAACAAGGTTTCCACCGGAGTACGCTCGCCTACCACCACACAACTGTTTGTCATTCCGATTAAGAAACGCAGAATCGCCGAGGATGCGGGACCTCGCAGAGCCGAGGCTTCTCCGCGTCTCGGCGTTCCGTCGGCCTTCCTGCGGTTGCAGCTTTATCGCGCCGGGAGTGAGTGACACTCACGTGCTGAATCCTCCGCGCACGGGTTTGATTGCCCCCATGCGTCCCCAAGGGCTCGGGCGCGGCGGATCATCCGGTGCGATAGGGCGGGCCTTCTTCCTTTGCCGAGTAAAAATGCGCGGCGTCCGCCTCGGCTTGCTCCGGGATGGGCTTTCGCACGGGCATGGGGTTGGTCGGTTCGTAGGGAGGATAGGTTGTGCCGAAGAAGTCTGACGGGGCATCGCGATTGGTTGTGCGTTTGTAACGAACGGGTAACGCAAACACGCCCGCCGCGCGCAGAGCCTCGGTGGTGAGCGTCGGGCCGGCGCAAACCTTCTCCAACAACCGCGCCTGCGCGGGTTCGAGGTCCACGAGCCAGCCAAGCACGTTCAGGACGTTGATCAACTCCGTGGTGTATTCGGCCAGCCAGTGGTCGGGCTGGAGGTTACCCAGTGGCGAGGGCGGACGGCGGTCGCCGATGATCGGGCGCTCGCGATTCGCCTTCCGGTAGCTGAACCACTGCGTCAACACCTGCTTGCCTGACACCTCGTAGTTCCACACGGCGGGTTCGACGTTCTCCACGTAGCCGCTTCCGATCAGCAACCGCTTCTTGGTCGCGTCGTAGCTAATCGCATCCGGCATCTTGTCGGGCTCTGTCGGAATCGCGCCGTCCTTCGGGACGCGCGGGCGGCGCTCCGCCGGCAGGCGCGGTGGATGGGCGGGACGGCCTCGCGCTGGATCGGCCATGCGCTCGCCGAAGGTGTGCAGCCAGATAACGGTGCGCCCCAACTCGACGGCTTCCCGAAATGTCCGCTTGTCGGCGGTAAAAGGGATGCGCAGGCCCGGCGTGGAGAGGTCGTTTTGGAAACGCGCCGTGAAAGCCGGATGCGCAGCCACGGCAGCGATGTAGGCCACAACATCTTCGGCGGTGATCTCGACTCCGAAATGCCGCGTCAGCCATTCCAGCAGCCCAGGTCGCACATTCGGTACGCTGGCGTTCGCGTCGCGCCAGAGCGGAAAGACGCGGCCACCACGACCGGCGTAGTGATGCAAATCTGGAACCAGCGCGGTGATCGTGAGCGCAGGGCCGGCGCTAGGTGAACGGTCACTCGGCGCGGTGAGGAACACCTGTTGGTCCGAGCGCACAGTCCAAAGCGCTGGGTTTGGACGATTGATCACGCGATTGTCCGGGATGATCCACTGCCTGTCGAACGAGCGGAATCCGTAGCGCACTGGCGGTGAACATGCGCCGTGTTCTTCGGCCACCGGGAGCGGTCGCGGTTCAAAGCCGGCAAGCGCGATGGAGACAATGCGCTTCGTGTGGCGGTCTCCCAAACCTGTCTTAAGCAAATGTGGATGGAAGAGCGCTTCCTTCTTGTCTGCCGGCGCGTGGATGAGCTTGTCCCAGCGCTGCCGCAATGAATCGGCGTCGGGCGCGATGATCCACGTGCGTCCCGGCATCACGCCGGCGCCGTTGTAGATGAACAAATCCTCCAACGCCGGATAAGTGGCCCACGCGCCCGTCGAAGCCGGCAGAAACGGCGCGCGCCAGTCGGACGGGCATTCCACCCAGGCTTTGCTGCCCAGCGTGATCTTGCCAAGCGCGGCGAACTTCTCGGAGCGATGTCCCGCTGGCAGCGCTTGGAAGCGGACCTTGGCGGGCATGTCGTCCGTAGCGGTGTCTCGGGAGCCCGCCGCACTTTTCCCGCTGCTTGCCAGTTGGCGGCGCTCTGCCGAGCCGCCGCTACGCCGCTGGAGCGAGCGCGAGGCGAGTACGATGCACACGGGCTGTTGCACGCCCTGAAAAATGCGCGTGTTGACCTCCGGCTGATGCCCCTCGGGCGAGCAGTCAATCACCCAGATGTCGTCGCAGGTGCGGCGCAGGTAGTCGCGCATCTTTTGAAATCCCGGCCCGCTGAGGAAACCGGCCACCGTGATGAAGCACACAATGCCGGTGTTGTTCGCCGGGTGGTGATCAAAGACCTTCCACGTCGCCCAGCGCCAGAAATAGACGTAGAGATTCCGCAGGTGCTTGGCGTGCGTGCCCACGCCCCATTCGCGGGGCGGCATCCAGACGGCCAGCGGTGCGGCCCGCTCCGCCTCAGCGTTCTCGCCCTCCACCCAACCGCCGCGGCCCTTGGCCTTTTCCTTGTACGGCGGATTGCCAAGCACGACAGTGATGGGCTCGTCGCGCTTGATCTTGTTCGCCGCCTTCCGCGATTGCGCGATCGGCGCGAGGATGCCGGGAATCCAGCCTTCGTCATCGTCGGGATTGCCCAACGTGTCCGTAACGAACATCCGCAACGCTGACTTCGGTAACGCGCCGGTCAGGTCCACGATCTCGGCCAGCATGCGCAACTGGGCGACGGCGAACGGCCCGAGTTGCATTTCAAAGGCGACGAGGCGATGGATGGCGGCGTTGATCGCCGCGTTCACCGAGCCTTCGCCTTCATCAGCCCGCACGTTCTCCGCGATGCGCCGCAGCACGCCCAAACCGTAAGTGCAAGTGCCCGCCGCCGGATCGCACACCGTCACCGCAGGCGAAGCCAGCCCGGCGTGTTGGCCGAAGCGTGGACTGCGCAACACCTCGTCCACCAGCCGGACCATCGCTCCGACGACTTCGGGCGGCGTGTAGTACGAGCCGGTCAGCTTCCGCAGCGCGTTGTCATAGACCTCCAGGAAATCCTCGTAGAAATAGAGCCAAGTCTCGGGCCTGCCCTTGCTGATCTTCGGCCAATGGACGGCGTCCAACACGCGCGTCAGCGTGCCGAGCGAGGTCTTCAGCGTGGCTTGGTTCTCGGCGTTGTCGGTGAGCAGCCGCAGCGCCGCCCCGATGAGCGAACTGGTGTGCGCCAATTCGCGCGCCACGTGCTCGAAACCGGACGCCAGCGGGATGCCTTTCGCGCGGGCCATCAGCAGGCCAAACGTCACCGCCTGTGCGTAACCGTCCGCGAAGCGCTCATCGGTCGCTTCCGGGAAAAGCAGCTTGCGCCAATCCACGGCCAGCGCGGTGAGCGCCGGGCTGCCCAGGGCCAATTGCTCGGTGACTTCGTCGCGCAGAAGTTTGCAGAGCCGCGCGCTGGTGCGGGCCAGCTCCTTGGCATTGCGCGGTGGAATCGGTTCCCAGCGCAGGAACTTCTCGAACAGGCTCAACAAGCCGGGCGGCGCTTCGAGCGTGCCGCCCGCCGACTCGATATCGCCGATCAGAGTGACTACCGAGTCCACGAGTTCGCCATCCTGCCAGAGACTGAACTGGTTGCCGTCGGTGTAGATCAGGTTCGGCAGCGAATGGAGTTTCTCCCATTGCGCCCGGTCATGCGGGTCTTTGAACTTGCGCGGGTCCGCACCCTTACCCGGCGCCTTGAGTTCGATGAAACCGACGAGCGCCTTGTGAACCGTCACCGCGAAGTCCGGCCGTGTCTTCAGGTCGCTGACCGAAGTTTCGCCCACCGTCACGACGGCGCTTCCGGGCAGGTTGCAGAGTTCGGCCAAGTCGGCGAGAAGCTGTTCAAAAGGGGCGCGAAGTTGGTCCTCGGGTTCGCCACTTGCGGCGGGATTGGCAAGTTTGGCTTTGGCCTTGGCCCCAAAGCTGGCGATGACTGTGTCGAGAGCTGGTTTCACGGGTGGGCAAGTCCGGCGGTCGCGGATTGCACGCCGTTCGCGCAGCCCACCGCGAGTTTCTGAAGTTGATTCCGGCCCGACATGAGTGGGGTTTTACACAAAAGACCGGGCCGGTGTCAGCACCAGAGTGCGGCGACTCAAACAGCGCGTTAGCCTGCCACAGATCAAGTCGGAGGGCCGCCACATGGCGTGGCGGCGCGAGCTCGGTTCGCCCGACTCCGCGCCAAAGAATCTCGACAATCCTCCCGGCTTGAGCACGATGGAGCGCCATGATCCGAAAAGTCCCGACCCGCGACTGGCCTTGTCTGATTCTCCTGGCGTGCTGGAGCTTCATGACCGGCGACCTGCGCAGCGAAGCGGTCCCGACCGCCGCGACGAACGCCAAGCGCGTGGTTAAGCAACTGCTGATCGTGACCCCGGAAGCCTTTCATCCGGCGCTCTCGGAGTTCGTGGCGCACAAACGCAGACTCCTGCCGACGGATGTGCGGTCGCTGGAAACGATCCTGCGAAGCACCGCGGGCGTGGATGATCCGGAAAAGCTCAAGCGCTTCCTCCACGCCGAATGGCAACGCGGCGACCTAGGGTATGTGCTGCTCGTCGGCGACGTGGACGTGCTGCCCGTGCGCTTCATGGTCTTGGATCGCGTGACCCCGGCGGCCTTCGACTATGCCTTTTATCCCAGCGACCTTTACTACAGCGACCTCGCCAAACCGGATGGATCGTTCGACGATTGGAACGCGCGCCAGGAGTCCTTCCATGCGGGCTACTTCGGCGAAGTCCGGGGCGAGAAGAACAAGCAAGACCCGATCAACTACGACGCGGTGGATTACCTGCCGGAAGTTGCCGTTGGACGTTGGCCCGTGAGCGCGCCCGAGGAGGTCCGCCTCGTCGCCGCCAAGAGTATGGCTTACGAACAAGCGGTGCTGACGAACGCCCCCTCGCTCCACCTTGCCGCGTTTTTCGCCGTCGGCGGCTGGGTGGACAGCCGTCACCTGATGAGTCAACTGGCCGCGCAACTCACGAACCGGTGGAGTGTGGAGCAACGGTTCTATGCCGACGCCGGGCAGGAGGCGAAAACGCCCCCTCCGAACCATCACGAGCTTCGAGCCTTGTTCAACCGCGGGATTGGCCTGGCCGTTCACACGGGACACGGACAGCCCGATGCCTGGGAGCAGTGCTTTGCGCTGAGCGACCTGGATCAAATCACCAACTCCGCCGCCTTGCCGGTCATCGTTTCCGCCGGTTGCAGCACAGCTTACTTTGCCCCGCTGCCCCCATACGAGGCATACGTGGATGTGAACGGCGTCGAGCACGCCGGATCGGATCACCACGAAGTATTCTCCGCCCCGCCTCCACCGCCTTCGCCGTATCAACGCGGCCGCTTCAATCCCACCGGCCTGGGCGAGCAGGTGCTCAAGCGCAACTTGAATGGAGGCGTGGCCTACATTGGCTGCAACACAGGCAGCCAGCCCTGTGGGTTGACCCTCGTCGAGGGCTTCGTGCAGGTCTTGGCGGAAACGGAGGCGCCACGCTTGGGCGATTGTTGGGTCAGCGCGATTCGGCATTACCACGCCAAGGAGCGCCTCGCCGCGCTGAAGCCCACGAACGACTGGTATCCACCGAGCATCTTCTTCCAAGGCATGAAATTCATGGTCTTTGGCGATCCCAGCCTGCAAATGCCGTCGAATCGAGCGACGCCCCCCGCGCGTTGAGGATTGGCGTGAGCCAGCGGGGGAATTAGAGTGCGCGCATTGCGTGCGCAGAATGGCAGCGAACCACGATCCAACCAAGCACGGGGTGCGAGCAGGCGGCGCTTGCGCGAGAATTGCACTTTGCGGAGTGCTGCTCGTCGTGGTATCCATCCTGCGCGCCCAAATGGCCAGCAACACCCCGCCCGCCACGACGGTGCTGGAGCCGACTTGGGGCGTCGGCGCGTGGATTTGGGACACCAAGGCGTTTGACAAGCAAACCTGCCGGTTCTGGCGGGCCTTCGAGATCCCCAAAGGTGCCACGGTAGCCCGCGCTCGCTTCCGCATCACGGCGGACAACGGTTTCCGGTTTCTCTTCGATGGACGTGAGATCGGTCGGGGCAGCGATTGGCGCAGCATGACGGAGTACGACCTCACCTGGTTGTTGCGGCCCGGCAACCACGTGCTGGCGGTGGAAGGATTCAACGACCGTTTGGAGGCGGGCATTATCGCCGGCTTGAGAGTGGAGCTGATGGACGGCGGAGTGATTGAAATTCCGTCCGACAAAAGCTGGCGCGTGGTGCCCGAAGACGCTCGGAATTGGGAGCGTCAGCAGAAGGCTGCCCCGAACTGGCCGTTCGCTGTGGTGGTAGGCAGACTTGGCGACGCGCCGTGGACCACGAAGCCGCTCGGCGTCACGGTGCTTCCGCCGCTGCAGCCGGAGAAACTGCATTTCTGGCAGACGGGCTGGTTTCAAATTCTGCTGCTTTCGATTTGCGGCATCGCCGTGCTGGTCAGCCTGCGCCTGATGGCGCGGCTCGCCGTGCAATCCAAAGCACAGGAGATGCTTCACCGCGAGCGGGCACGCATCGCGCGGGACATCCACGATGAACTGGGCGCGGGATTGACGCAACTGCTGCTGCTCGGCGAGGTCGCCCAGAAGGATGCACCGGCCACGCCCGAGGGCCGGACGCAGATCGAACGGCTGTGCGCCAAGGCACGGGGGCTCTCGGTCGCGCTTGACGAAGTCATCTGGTTGGTCAACTCGCGCCGCGACACGTTGCGGGATTTCGCCAGCCATGCCTGCAAATTTGCCCAGTCGTTTCTGGCGGAAACGCCGATCCGCTGCCGGCTGGATGTGGAATCCGAATTGCCGGCCACGCCGTTTGATCTGCCGTTGCGGCGCAATTTGTTCCTCGCAGTGAAAGAAGCCGTGAACAACGCCGCGAAGTACTCCGCCGCCACCGAGTTGTTCCTGCGCATCCGCCGTGAGGCGGCGGATTTGGTTGTAGAGGTCGAGGACAACGGTCGTGGCTTCGACCCCACAAACGTGGACTTGGAGCGAAACGGCTTGAACAACATGACGCAGCGCCTGGCCGAGATTGGCGGGGGGTGCAGCGTGGTGAGTGGGCCCGGCAACGGCTGCAAGGTCGTTTTCCGTGTGCCGCTCGACCAGCCGCCTACGACTCAAGCCCGGCCGCTCCAGCGATTACTGGCCCGCGGCGCGTTCGGCAAGGAAGCAAAGCCAGCCAGCACACGTTCGCAGGCTGATTCCAACCCATGAAATCGCCCGCCACCATTCCCTCCGGCGAAGTCCCCGCCAACGCCCCGTTGCGCGTCGCGCTGGTCGAAGATCAGCGCGAAGTCCGCGAGAGCTGGGGGCGGCTGGTGGGTTCGTTTCCCGAGTTCCGGTGCGTTTGCAGTTGTGCCTCCGGCGAGGAAGCGGTGCGGATGGTCCCGGCGGCGCATCCCGACGTGATTCTGATGGACATCTTCCTGCCGCGCATGTCGGGCATCGAATGCACCGCGCGGCTGAAGGCGGTGATGCCGAGCGCGAAGATCGTCATCCTCACGGCTTCCGATGACGACGAACTGGTGTTTCTGGCGTTGGAAGCCGGCGCGGATGGCTACCTGCTCAAGCGCACGCAACCCGAACATCTGCGCGCGGCACTGCTCGACGTGCTCAGCGGGGGGGGCGCCGATGACCAGTGAAATCGCGCGGCGGGTGATCGAGTCATTCCGCCACAAAGGCCGTGGGCGGGACGAAACAGTGCGCCTGACCGTCCGCGAGGAGGAAACCTTGGTCCTGCTGTCGAAGGGCTACTCGAACAAGGAGATCGCCGACCAACTGGGGCTGGGAATTGAAACCGTCCGCAGTCACTTGAAGCACATTTACGAGAAGATGCACGTGCGTTCCCGGGCCGAGGCGGTGGCGCGCTACATGACGTCGCGGATGCCCGCCCCGGCGGCCTGACCGAACGGCGCCCGGTTGCCTCACCCGGTTGGGGGATGGACGGTTTCTTAGGGAAGTTTAGTATCCACAGCGAACTGAACGACGACCTATGCAACGAATGCTCCACTTTGTGAAGACTTCCATGCTGTTGACCGGCTTGGCCACGGCACTACCGGTTCTCGGTGCGATTCGCGGGCCCTACACCAGCGACGCCAACACGATGATCCTCCTGCATCTCGATGAGGCAACCACGGAGGGCATCGCGGCCAACACGGCCGCCGCGACATCAGGCAAGAACTTCATCGCCACCGCCAACCCGAGCAGCGCCACTCCGCGGAATCCGACACCCGGCATCCTCGGGGCAACGGGCGCGTCGGGCGTGGGCTTCAACTTCGGCGGCAGCGCCAACCTCAGTGCCTCGAACAGCATGGGCTTGTTCATGGATGGCAACGCCAATGGCGTGGCCGACCTCGACACCAGCAGCGCCCGGGGCGAGGACCAGATCGCGATGTCGGATCTTTGTGGCCCGCTGGGCGATTTCACGTTGGAAGCCTTGGTGAAGCTGCCGGCCATCACCGGCGCCAACCGCGAGATCATTTGCATGGACAACAGCGGTTCGCCGCGGCCGTTTCAGTTCCGGGTCACCTCCACGGGCCAGCTTGAGTTCAACAACATCGGGACGACAGGCGCGAACCCGAAAGCCACCATCCCCACGACCGGCCCCGACGCGTTCGTGGCCAACGAGTGGTTTCACGTGGCAATGACTTATGCCTATGACACGCTCTCGGGCCTCGGCACGATCAAGTTTTATTGGACCAAGCTTGATAACGCCCGCACCGGCGCGTCGCTGCTCCAGACGTTCACCGACGTGCCGGCGCTCAATGAGACCGGCCTCGCCGTGTTGACCATCGGCAACGAGAATCGCAATACCAGCGGCGAAGGTCTCTTGGGCTACGTTGATGAAGTGCGCATCAGCAACGTCGCCCGCGGCGCCACAGAGATGGCGTTCGACACCAGCGCGCCGCCCATCCCGCCCTCGATCAGCCCGCAGCCCACCGACCAGTTCCTCGGTGTCGGCGAAACTCTGCTCATCCAATCCCACGCCTCCGGCAGCCCGGTGCTCCAATACGTTTGGCAGAAGGACGGCGGAACCGGCTTCACCAACCTGCCCGCGCAACTCGGCGACGTTCTGTCGCTGCCGGTCACGTTTGCGACCGCAGGCGACTACCGTTACATCGTCAGCAACTCCTACGGGAGTGCAACCAGCAGTGTGGCACGTGTCACGGTGGGGGCATCCGTCTCCGGTCTTTATCGGACAGGCTTCGACGATGCGGGTTTGCAACTGCCCGACGACGCTGTGGACCCGCACTACAAACTGTGGTCCAGCGCCGACCCGGCCTACCTCGGCCCCAACACCCTTCTGCCGGCGAACGTGGCGGACTACAACGCCAACGATGAGGGCTCGAAGTGGATCACGCCCGCGCCCACGCTCGGCGGCGTGCGGGGCGTTTATACCTACCGCACGACGTTTGTGGTGGCGTCGGCGGATCCCGCGACCGTGACTCTCACCGCCACCGTGCTCTCGGGTGGCGGGCTCACCGTTCTCCTCAACGGCCAACCGACCGGCGTGGCCAACATGTCGCCCGCCTTCCCCGGCCCGCATCGGAACAACTTCTCCTTCACGCTGACCAACGGGTTCGTGGCCGGCCTGAACACCCTCGATTTCGTCGTGGACAACCAGACGACCATTCCCAATGCCCCCGGCGGCAATGCCCTCCGCGTACTGTCCATTCGCGGCGTGGGCAACGCCCTCCCAGCAGGGCCGCCGTCCATCCAGACCGAGCCGGCGAACCTTGTCGTCCGCGAGGGCGGCGTGGCGAATCTCTCCGTCGTGGCACTGGGCCGTCCGCCCCTGAGTTACCAGTGGTACGACAAAGGAACTGGCACCGCCATCGCCGGCGCCACCGACCGTGTGTTGACCTACAACCCGGTGTTCACGGGGGCACAGCCGGCGAACTTCGCAGTTGTCGTCAGCAATGATTCTGGTTCGATCACCAGCCGCACGGCCACGCTTACCCTCTCGCCGAGCGACCAGTCGCCCGTGCCCGGCAAGCTCAGCCTCGTGTCGTTCCAAGGCCAAGCCGCCAATATCCAGATGTCAACGCTGATTCAGTTGGCCAACGATCCGGATGGCGACCCGATCACGTTCGACTTCGCCGATTCGGCCAGCACGAACTGCCTGGCCTACGGCTCGAACAACGTCGTGGTGGCTGGGGCGACGATTTCATTCTATCCGGTGGAAGGCTTCGTAGGCGCCGATCAGTTTGGCTACCTCCTGGGCGATGGGCAGGGCGGCGTGGGACAGGGCTACGTGGACGTCCTTTCGCTGGGAGCGCCCGCCAGCCAGGTCCTGGCACCGGGCAGCCCGGTAACGTTTGGCGTGGGACTCGCCAGTGTGCCGGCCGGATACACCTTCCAATGGCAATACAACGGCGTGGACATCAGCGGAAAGACCGGCGCGCAGTTGTCCATTGCCAACGCGCAAGTGGCCGACGCTGGGGCTTACTCGTTGCGCGTCGCCAACGCGCAAGGCCAGTCTTGGACCAGTCCTGTGGCCAGCTTGACAGTGGGTACGCTTGGTAACGGCACGGGCCTCCGGGGCGACTACTACGCCTACGCCAACGGCACCACCAATTTCACCGGCGCTCCCACGCTCAGCCGCGTGGACGCCACTGTGGACTTCAACTGGGGCACGGATGTTCCAGATTCAGCGCTCCCGGCCGATTACTTCCTGGTCCGCTGGCACGGGCAGGTACAGCCGCTGTATTCGGACACCTACACCTTCTCCACCACCACCGACGACGGGGCGCGCCTCTGGGTCAATGGCAAGCTGCTGGTCAATCTCTGGCAAAACCAGGCGGCCACAAAGGCAAGCGGGATGATCACGCTTCAAGCCGGGCAGAAGTACGACATCGTGTTTGAGTACTACGAAAACACCAGCACCGCCTCAGCCCAATTGAGCTGGTCCAGCGTCCATCAAGCCGAGGGGATTATCCCGGCAACACAGTTGTATCCTGCCGCGGGAGCGTTCCAGCCGAAGCTGGCCGCCGTGCAGAGTGGCGCGAATCTGACACTCGATTGGCCCGGCACGTTCAGCCTGCAAACCGCGCCGAGTGTAACTGGTCCGTGGGCCACCATCACCGCGCAACGCCAGGGGCCAGTCACCACGAACCTGAACACCGCCCCGCAGATGTTCTTCCGACTGAACGCTCCGTGATCCACCCCGACAAACTCACAAACGCACACGAACCAACCATGAACACGATCATGAACAAGAAACTCATAGTCACCCTGAGCAAGCTGGCGCTCGGTACCGGCTTGGCGACTGCGCAACTGCTGGACAGCTTCAGCGGCGACCTCTCGGCCTACACCGCGACTCGCATCCTCAACAGCGATAATCATGCAACGCCCTACACCTACAGTTGGGAGATCAACAACGGCTCGCTCCGCATCAACACTTCCGTCTTCACATCCGGGGTGGAGCAATACGCGCTCACCCGCACCGATTTCAGTCTCGGCGTGGGTTACCAATTGCTGGCCGATTACAGCCACGCCAACCTCGGCTCGCAAGACATCGGGCTTTACGTGGGCGCCGGCACCCCGACCCCGGACGTGCGCGCGGATTACGTGAACATCTACATGCGCAACAACGGCCAGCTCTTCTCGCGCGGCTTCAACGGCACCAGCGAATTCGCGCTGGCCGGCGTGGGCACGGTCACGCCCGACACTCTGTTTATCGCCCGGCCCGCAACGGATACGTTCGAACTGGGCTACTATCTCGGCGGCGTCCGCAATGTCGTAACCACCCGTACTGTGGCGAACACGGCCATTGGCAATGCCATCGGTTTCTATGCCGATGTGCGTGCCGCCGGCATTCGCGGCAGTCTCGACAACCTGACGCTGGCGCCGATCCCCGAACCGGCCACGGCGGCGTTGTTGGTCCTGGGGGCACTGGGCCTGGCGGCACACCGCCGCCGGGCGTGAAACTGGAAACCCGGTGGATCAGCGTTCACACTTGGACCAGGTTCCTTCGCGAAGGCTCCGCTCCGGCGGAGCCTCTTTCATCCCGGCTCGCGATTGCGCGCAAGCGTCTCTCCTTTGACGGATCCGGCTCTTCATTCAACCGAAGGCGGGGCTGGCAAAAGCCCGCGCCACCAATGTTACGTCATCGAGGAAGACCCAGCCCGGAAGGGCTTGCGCGTCCAGGTGGCCACGAACTTGACCGCACGGGAAGCCTCCGTGACCCTGCTGGACGTCATGGATGAATTGCGTCACGCACCGCTCGTTCGCATCGCATCAGTCGTTGCCTTCGCTGTCTTCGCGCCGGCACTGCTGGCACAAACGCTGACGCTCACGAATGGCGTCCACACGTACTCCGCCCTGACGAACACGACCGTGACCCTGACCGGCCGCTGCGAACTGCGCATCACAGCGGCCAGCAACCCGATCCCGGGCTGCCTCATCCACCTGAATTCGCCGGACGCCTGGTTGCTCCTGCCGAGCATCAAGCCCTCAACGGTCGTCGCGTCCTATCTCGGCCAGGTGCGCGTGAGCGGCGTGGCGGCGGTGGCGGACGGCAACTGCCGCGTGGTGCAGTTCGGCATGGGCAGCGTGGTGATTCCGCAAGCGCCGGCGTTTCAACCCTTGCAAGTGTTCAGCGGGCCGCACTTCACGGGCGCGTCGCTGGCGCTCAGTCAATACGTTTACTACAAGGGCGCCGGCCTGGGGGCGCTCAACGCGGCGATCAGTTCCTTCAAGTTGAGGCGGGGTTACATGGCCACCTTCGCGCAAAACGAGAACGGAACAGGGCTGAGCAAGTGCTACGTGGCCCAGGACGGCGACCTGGAAGTCAGTCTGCTGCCCGCCACGTTCGACGACAGTGTGCGCTTCGTTTACGTCCTGCCGTGGCGCTGGGTCAGCAAGAAGGGCATTGCGGGCAACATTGAGAGCGGCTTGAACGTGCAGTGGAAATACAACTGGAATATGGACCAGAACTCCACGCGCGATCTCGAATACGTGGCCATCCGTCAGAACCGCTGGTGGCCGGGCCTGGATCAGAACTGGCAAACCCGCGGCATCAATCACCTGCTGGGCTACAACGAACCGGACAGCGCTTCCCAAGCGAACATCACCGTGGGCGACGCGATCTGGTCGTGGCCCGATTTGCTGGCCACCGGCTTGCGCGTCGGCTCGCCGGCGGTCACGGATGGCGGCCGCAGCGGTTGGCTGTATCCGTTCATCGAGCAGGCGGACGCGGCGGGGCTGAGGGTGGATTTCGTGGCCGTGCATTACTACTGGTGCTTCAACCCGGCGGCCCCGGACGGCGCGGCCAACCAGATGTACACTTTCCTCAAAGCGACCTACGACCAAGTCCAACGCCCGCTCTGGGTGACCGAGTGGAACAACGGCGCGAATTGGACCGGCTGCGGCGATCCCACTTACGCGCAGCAACAGGCCGCCGTGGCCAAGATGATCGAAATGCTGGACAACACGCCGTTCGTCGAACGCTATGCCATCTACAACTGGGTCGAGGACGTGCGCAGGGTGAAGTGGGACGACGGCTCGCTCACGTCCGCCGGGGTGACCTATCGCGACAAAGTTTCGCCGCTGGGATACGCGCAGGAATTGCCCGATCCCGGCA
>CAZJTM010000106.1:0-20015 GCA_964548925.1 uncultured Verrucomicrobiota bacterium
TCTTCGGAGAGGGCGACCACTTCGGCGAGCTTCGCCTTCACTGTCTGCCGGCGACCAGCATCTCCCAGCAAGTCCAAGCTGGCGCGGGCAATGTTCTCCGGCGTGGCGGCGGCTTGGATGAATTCCGGGAACACTGCCTCGCCTGCCAGGAGGTTCGGCATGGCGAGGTGCTTCACTTTCACCACCCGCCTGGCGATCCAATAAGTCGGCCACGAGGTTTTGTAGAAGACGACCGCCGGCACACCGTGGAAGGCGCATTCCAGCGTGATGGTGCCGGACTTGGTGATGGCCAGGTCAGCCTCGGCCAAGGCGGCGGAGACGTTGCCAATCTGGATGTTCAAGCCGGTCGGGACATCAAGCTTTTGGGCGGAATGTGCCAGAACCTCGCTGGGCAAGACCAAGCTGGCGCTCAGTCCCGGCAGGTCACGCCGCAGCAAAGCGAACACCCCCGTCACCACCGGCCAGTGCCGTCGCACCTCGTCCCACCGGCTGCCCGGGAGGAACACCACGCGCGGCGAGGATGGGGCAGGGGGGATGGCGGGTGGACCGCCGTGCGCCTCCCTCTGCGCAGCCCGAAACCTCTCAACCATGGGATGCCCGACAAACTCCACCCGCAGCCCCGGAACACGGGCGGCATACCAGTCTTTCTCGAATGGGAAAATGCTTAGGACCAGATCATGTGTGCGTTCGAGCACCCGGGCGCGGCCTGCCCGCGAGGCCCAGACCTGCGGCGAAACGAATCGGACGATCTTCGGGTTCCATGGGGTGAAGTGACTGTGGTGTTGGCAAACGAACGCCTTGATCGCTTTGGCGAAACGCAGATTGAACTCCCCGTAGTCCACGCCGATGATCACGTCCGGCTGACGTTCGATCGCCAGCGCGCGCAATTCCTGGAGCAACCGGCGAAACTCTCCCAGTTTTCTCAGCACGTCCGACACGCCGATGACCGAGTGCCGCGTGAGGTCAAGGGCCAGTTCCACGCCTGCCGCCGCCATCTTCGGCCCGCCGGCCCCGAAGAAGCGAGGAGCGAGCGCGGTGCGGAGCGGTTGCACGTCATTCGTGAAGACCGATTCCCGCTCCACCACTTTCGCTCGCAGCGCGGCGACCAACTCCGCCGCGAGCGCGTCGCCGCTGGCCTCACCGGCGATGAGCATGAAGGTGAGGGGATTCATCCGCTCAGGCCCGCAAGGCTTGGACTTGCCGCGTGATCTCGAACGCCAGGTCCAAGGCGCGCTTCGCGGATTCGCCGCTGACCATCGGGGTCTGACGCTCGCGCACGCAGTTGACGAAGTGCTGCAGTTCCAGCTTGAGCGGCTCTTCCTTCGCGAGGGGCACGGGTTCGCGAACAATCCGCTTGCCGCCAAACTCGCTGACAATCACGGTATCCCCGCCCACGCCGAACTTGCCCGCCAAGAGCTTCTTCAGGATCGAGCTTTCCTCCTCGCCGTCGCGGGCAATGCGGTAAATGAAACCTTCCTGCGCGCGGTAATCGAGCGAGACGTAGCACGGTACGTCGCCCGTGCTGAAGACGCGGATCTTCCGCATGCGCTCCGGGCTGACGCGGCTGGCGGTCAGGTTGGCCACGCAACCGTTGGCAAACCGGAGGCGGGCGTTGGCGATGTCTTCGGACCTGCTGAGCACCGGCACACCCACGGCGTCCACACTGGTCACGGGCGACTTCACGAACGCCAGCACCACGTCCAGATCGTGGATCATCAGATCGAGCACGACGCCGATGTCGGTCGAGCGGGCCGGATAAGGCGACAGGCGATGGCACTCAATGAAACGCGGGTGTGTGACGACGGTTTCGAGGTACTTGAAAACAGGGTTGAACCGCTCCACGTGGCCGACTTGGAGCACGCAATTGTTCCGCTGGGCCAACTCGACCAATTCAGCCGCTTGGGCGGAATCGTCCGTCATCGGTTTCTCGACCAAGACGTGCTTGCCCTGCCGCAGGAGGGCCTTCGCCAACTCAAAGTGCGTGGTCGTGGGAGTGACGATGTTGACCGCGTCCGCGCCGGCGGCGGCATCCGCGGCGGTGCTGAAGACGCGGGTGAGATGCTTGGCGGCCACCTTGCGCGCGGCCTCGAGGTTGGTGTCGAACACGCCGGCGAACTCGACGCAACCGGCGGCGGCGAGCTCGGCGTAGATCCGGACGTGCTCCTTGCCGAGGGAGCCGGCGCCGAGCACCGCGACTTTGACGGGTCGCGGATTGAGGCTTGCGTCATGGTTGGTCATCGCGGGGCCAGAGTGCCATTTCCCGCCGCCGCCTGACAACAGGCAATCGTCCGTCGGCACGGACGGGAGCGCGACCCGAAGCCGCAGTCAACCCGGTGTCTGGATCTTAATCTTCCTCGCAATCCTGCTCTCCGCCCCTTCGGATTAAGAAAAAGATCAATAGCAAGATCAGGTCTCAGGCGCATGTGATAGGAGCGGTAGGGATGTTCGTCCGATTTCTCCCGCCCCGTTTTGGGAGGAGTCAATCGGTCGGGCGAATTTTTCGATTCACACACCCGCGGCGAACACGCTACAGTGCGCACGTTACAAAATGGTAACAAAAACACATCGGGACTGAACGCCTGAGTATGTCGTGGCTCGAAAGAATCCTCGGACCGCCGGCGAACTGGGACCAGGCTTTCCTCATTGCCTTGGGTTGCTATCTGCTCGGCTGCGTGACGGCGGGTTACTATCTTGTGCGGCTGCGCACGGGCCGGGACATGCGCCAGATCGGGAGCGGCAGCGTCGGCGCCCGCAATGTGAGTGCCGTCCTGGGGCCATCCGGTTTCATGGCAACGCTGCTGTTTGACATCGCCAAAGGCTGCGGAGCGGTC
Organism: uncultured Verrucomicrobiota bacterium; assembly: GCA_964548925.1. Taxonomy (GTDB): domain Bacteria; phylum Verrucomicrobiota; class Verrucomicrobiia; order Limisphaerales; family MWDV01; genus MWDV01. The sequence continues at coordinate 2,832 of CAZJTM010000106.1, forward strand.
TGGGCGGTGCGGAAGTACAGCGGCGACGAGCGGCTGGTGGCGTTGGCGATGCTTGCTGTGGTGGTCGGGCATATCTGGCCGGTGCAACTCCGCTTTCGCGGTGGCAAAGGAGTGGCGACCTCGCTCGGCGCGTTGCTGATCTATGACTGGCGACTGGTCATTGCGTATGGTCTGCTTTTCCTCCTGCCATTTGCGTGCCTGCGGAAGACGGTGCTGCCGGGATTGATCGCTTACGGCCTGCTGCCGTTGGCCAGCTTTTTTCTGAAACACGACGGGATCAAACTCACGGTCGTTTCTTTTCTCGTGGCGTTCATCCTGATCGCGCACCGCCGGAATCTCGTGAAGGAATTTGATGCGCTGATCGCCCGCACTCCGGCGGACGAAGCCAAGGCCGACAAACCCTGACGTATGAGCGAATCACAACCACTGGTTTTCAAGTTTGCCTCGGAAGATTGGGAGTTCGAGGAAATCCATCGCTTGAACTACCGGACCTTTGTGGAAGAGATTCCGCAGCACCAGCGCTCGCCCTCGCATCGGCTGGTGGACAAGTTTCACGCGGAGAACACGTACCTCATTTGCCTCGCTGGACGCCAGCTCGCGGGCATGCTGGCGGCGCGCGGCAACCGACCGTTCTCGCTCGACACGAAACTGCCGGACTTGGACGCGCACCTGCCGGCAGGACGGCGGGTGGTGGAAATCCGGCTGCTGGCGATTGACAAGAAGTTCCGCGGCGCGCGGGGCGGCCAAGTGCTCTCCGGCATCCTCGCCCTGCTGTGGCAGCACGGCGTCGAAAAGGGCTACGACCTGGCGATCATCTCGGGCACGACGCGGCAACTGCGGCTTTACCAACACCTCGGTTTCGTGCCCTTCGGGCCGTTGGTGGGGACGGGGGAAGCGCAGTTCCAGCCCATGTATGTGACGCTGGAGACGTTTGAAGTGACGGCGCGCGAGTTTCTCCGGAACTCGCCGGCGCGCTCGTTTCATCCGTCCGCAGTGAACTTCCTGCCCGGCCCGGTAGCCATGCGCCGCGAGGTTCGCCGCGCGTTCGAGCAAGCCGCCGAGTCGCACCGCAGCGACTTGTTCATGCAGGAGTTTCAGACCACAAAGCGGACCTTGTGCGGTCTCACCCACGCCCAGCATGTGGAGATCATGCTCGGGTCCGGCACGCTCGCAAACGATGTCGTGGCCGCGCAGCTTTCGCTGGAACCCGCGCGAGGACTGATCCTGAGCAATGGGGAGTTTGGCAGCCGGCTGGTGGACCAGGCGCGGCGCCAGCGGCTCGATTTCGACGCGCTCGAACTCCCTTGGGGCGCGGCCTTTGACCTTGCCGAGGTGCGTGCTCGGATTGAGCGGACGCCGCGACTCGGCTGGCTGTGGACGCCGCATTGCGAGACTTCCACCGGCGTGGTCAACGATCTGGATGGCCTCAAAGCACTGGCTGCGGAATTTGGCCTGAAGTTGTGCCTGGATTGCATCAGCTCCATCGGCACGATGCCGGTGGATTTGCGGGGGGTATATCTGGCCAGTTGCGCCAGCGGCAAGGGATTGCGCGCCTATCCCGGGCTTTCAATGGTGTTCTATCATCAGGCCGTCCATCCCGCTCCGGATCGGCTCCCGCGCTACCTGGACCTGGGCTACTACGCAGCGCAGCAAGGCGTGCCGTTCACCTTCTCGTCGAACCTGCTGCACGCGCTGCACGCCGCCATCAAGCACGTGGATTGGGAGCGGCGCTTCCGCGATGTGGCGGCGTTGGGCGAAGAGTTGCGTGCGCGGTTACGCGAAGCCGGCTTCACCCTGCTGGCGGAGGAGGGGGGCCACTCGCCCGCCGTGGTGACGATTGTGTTGCCGCCCGAGTTGAGTTCCTCGGCAGTGGGTAACCAGATGCAGGAATCGGGTTTTCTGCTCAGCTTCAACAGCGAGTATCTCCGGAAGCGCAACTGGATTCAGGTCTGCCTCATGGGCGAATGCGCGCGGGACAAGGCGCTGGCGTTGGTGAATGTGCTCCGGCGCGCCTGTTTCAAGAAACCGGTGGCGGCAATCGCGGCCGCGACAGCTTGAGAGTCCGTCCGGTCGCGGAGTCGAGCCGGCAACCGGAAGAAGTGACACTAGAGAGCGGCGTGATAGAATCCCGCCCGTGAGTGGGATTGCTGAAACCAAGTTTCCCGGCTGTCTGGCGGGTCTGGCAGAGGTCTTGAGGGGTTGACTTGTTCATGTTGACTCGCAGCGAACAGGGGAACACTGAAGCCCATGCACAGGCATGGGCCAACGAAGGGGTAATATGAATACCGACAACATTTCTCAATCAAGTCAAGCCAACCAAGCAACTGACTTGGCCGCCAGCCCGCCCAAGTTTCAGTTTGTGATTTGGTTTGTCGTCTGGCTGCTGGTGGTGCTCGTCGGAACGCTGGTAACCTTCATCCTGCCAGAGTCCTTCGCCAGCACGGCGCGGATCAGAGTGGAGCGTGACGCCACAGACATCCAAGGCATGATCGAAGCGCCGGCCAGTGGCTACGACCCGTATTTTATCCAGACCGAGTTTGAAGTGATCCAGTCAGAACTAGTCCTGAGCAACGTGGTTCAGAGCCTGAACCTGAGTGTCGAATGGGGGCGGAGGTACGCCGGTGGCGAGCGACTCAAGACCCATGAAGCCATGATGATGTTGCTCGGACGGATGGACCTCCGCCCAGTGCGCAACACAAGCCTTATTGAAATCCGCGTGTTCAGCGAGAACCCAAACGAAGCCGCGCACATCGCGAACGCCATCGCGGAATCGTACCGGGATCACCGGCTGGCCGCGCGAAAGCGGGCGGCGGAGTCCGGGATTCAAGCCCTGGAAGGAGCCTACGAAGAAAACCGGGAAAGACTCCGAGCGCTACAAGGGGAAATTAAGGAGCTAGGGGGTGCCGAGGACCAGGCCAGTCGCACCCGCTTCGAGGCAGCGAAAGCGGAGTTGGAGAATGTGCAGCGCATGGGGCAGGTGCTCCTCACGAAGATCGCGGCCGAAAAAACGGATCTTCGACTCCCGGCGACGCGGATCGTGCAGATCGTGGACAGGGCGACGCGTGCGGCGCGCCCGGTGCGCCCCAATAAGCCGTTGAACATCGTCATGAGCATCGTGGTGGGCGGGATTGCAGGTCTGCTCTTGGCGACGGGTATTTATGTACTGCAACGGTTGGCGTTCCGACGCGCGGCGCGCATTCCCCGGACTCCGCTCCCACCTGGTATTCGCACTGTCATGCACGTCACGATCGCGCTCGTGGTGGGGACCGTGGTGGGTTACAACTGCACGGGAATCGCTAATCTTAGCTTGAGTTCGCTCATCGGCATTCCACTTGCCCTGTTGCTTGGGGGGGCGGCCTGCGCGTTTATTGAACTTGTGAATGTGAACTCGGCCGCCGCCCCACAATCCAGCGAGCGACGTGGGGCCGTTCGCTTCTGAGACTGCCCCACAGGACCGGTTGCGCCCTGCCGTGATCAGACGCACCTACCGGGCGGAGTTGCCGGAACCCCTCGTGACCGATGATGGAACGGTTTGCGTTTGCCTGGCCCATGCCGTCTGGCTAGAGTCTGCGCCGCATTGAAAATCGCCGAACTCTGAATTACCATGCCCCTGACGAAGACGGAAGCCCTCCGGCCGCAGATGATTGTCGCCAGCGACGTGAAGAACATTGACGGCATGCTGCTGATCCCCGCCGGCGCGGCCCTGACGGAGCGGCAGATTGACATTTTGCAGGCGTGGGGCGTGACCCAGATTGACGTGCAAGCCGCCGCCGGGGCGGAAGAGGAGAATGGCGATCCGCTGTCCAAACTCCCCCCCGAAGTCCTTGCCAAATGGACTGAGGAGGCCAAGGCACTGTTCTGGAAATGGGACGACAGCAACTTGGTGGAGGCGGAGATTCTCAACTTGATGCTGAGGCGTCGGGTGCAACGGGCTGGGACAAAGTGAACGCATGAATTCGCCGACCATTGAAGGACTCATCCAAGGCATTCCGTCGAGCCTTGGCTCCTATGCGCCGGTGCTGGAGGAAATCGAGGCTGCGCTACAATCGCCCCAGTGCAGTCTGGGCACGGTGGGTGAGGCCATTGAAAAGGACCCTGATCTCACCGCACGGTTGCTGCGTTTGGGCAACAGCTCGTTCTATGGCTTCTCCTCACGGCTCGCCACGGTGACGGAGGCCATCAGCCTCATTGGGATTCAGCAGGTGCAGGACTTGATCGTCGCGTCGAGCATCATCGAGCGGTTCACCGGCGTGCGGGAGGAATTCGTCAGCATGGAATCGTTCTGGCGGCACAGCCTGGCGTGCGGTATCGGCGCCCGGTTGCTGGCGCTGGAGAAACGGCTGCCGAAGCCGGACAAGTTTTTCGTCGCCGGCTTGTTGCATGATGTGGGGAGGCTGGTTTTGTTTTCGCAAGCGCCAACAGCCGCCGAGCCGGTATTCGAGCTTTGTCGGCGGGAACGGTTACTCTTGCGCGAGGCGGAAATCCGCGTGCTTGGTTTCGATCATCAGGCCATCGCCCGGGCCTTGCTGCAACTCTGGAAATACCCGCCGCTGCTCGTGCAGGCCGTGGCTTATCACCACGAGCCGGGCATCTGTCCCGGCGCCCCCACCGAGGCGGCGGTGGTGCATCTTTCGGACTATCTGGCGAATGCCATGCAACTCGGCAGCTCGGGCGAGCGCTTCATTCCGCCATTGAACCTGAGCGCTTGGGCCGCACTCGGGCTCACGACTGACACGCTGGCTACGATTATGAGCGGCATAGACGAGCAGATTGAGGCCGTTCAAGAGGCATTCTTGGCCAAGTGAGGTTGCCGACGACGAGACATGAGCGAGGAGTTTGATTCTGTTTATCCCGACTTCCTGCGGACCGGTTTGGGCAAGCTGAGCCAACTCGATGCCCGCCGGGAATTGCTCGCCTTGTTCTCCGCGCTGGAGCATTTTCGCCGCGACCTGCACGGCCAGGACAATGTTACCGGCGTCCTCGGCGTGAGCCATCGTTACGTGGCTGGCCTCAACTTGTTTCGCGCGATGGGTTTCTGGCTGGTCAATCCGGCGGACCTCAGCTTCGAACTGACGCTCGCCGCTCCAGCGGAGAAGCGGGAGATGCTCTCCCGGTTGGTCGAGCAGAAGATCAAGAGCGGCCAGTTCGCGCTGGCCCTGCGGCAAAGCGCGCCGGTTTTCTTCCAGCGCGGCTCCGCCGAACACCCCGAGCGTGGCTTGCTCCATTCGCTCGCGCTGTCCAGCCAGGCGATGGGAATGTTCTGCGGCCTGCTGCATCGGGAGATGGCTCCGGCGCAGGAGGTCGCTTTCAGCCTGCTTTCACTCCTGCTGGGCGGCAGTGCTGACGCGCTGGCCACGTTGCGCAAGACCAAACAGCTCACCAGCGAGATTGAAACCTTGAGCGAAATGCTCCCGCTCTGTGCCTGGTGCAAGAAGGTCCGCAACGACAGCGGTTACTGGGAGCAGATCGAAAAGTACATTTCCACCCGCTCGCGTACGGCGATCACCCACGGGATTTGCCCTGACTGCCAGAAGAAGTTCCTCGCTGGCTTGAACAAGAGCCCTTCTCCTCCTCGGTGAGGCACGGGCCTGCTCTCCCGGGACGGCAACCCGCCTTTTGGAATCTGGAGACGGCGACTGGCGGCGAAGGAGTGATTTGACGCTTGCGTGCCGAGCCGGCTGCACCGCCGTTTCGGTTCTTGGCTGAGGCAAATACGCCACCCGTTCTTCGTGACTTACTCACCGAGTTGTTCACATTCGTCGCGTGTCGGCAATCACTATCATTCAACGGGACAAGAACTTGCCACGGTGGTAACTCCGGCAACTTCGAGCTCAAGAAGTTCTGTGAACAACTCTCCCTTCCACGCATGGGTAGAAAAAGGTAGAAATAGGTAAGCATTGGGAACAGGCTGTTCTCCGTGCTTCATTTGTGACGCCGCCCGACCAGATCAACTTGGCTACGCTCTATTCCGGGCAGGCCTGCCACGCGATTGACGGCAGCAACCGCATCATGTTGCCGGCCGATTGGCGGGTTGATGGGGCACCGGCCCAGTTCTTCGTCATGGTGTCGGCGTCAGAAGATTTCCTCTTGGTATGTCCGCCGGCGGTTTACGAGACGTTCCTGAACGACTTGCGTAACCAAACTGCGAACAAGAGGTTGATTCCCGAAATGGAGCGGTTGCAGAACGAGCGGGTGCGGCGTGTGAGCTTGGATCGGTTTGGCCGTCTGCCGCTGCCGCCCGAGTTCATGGCCCGGGTTGGCATCGTGAAAGAGGGATTCATTGTGGGACGCTGCTCCAAATTGGAGATCTGGGCCCGGGATCGCTATGAGAAAGCACGCCCTGAACGGCAGCAAGCCGAGGCAATCTACCTGGAACAGTTGGCCAGATTATGAAAACGAACCCATTCAAGAATGTGGACCGAGGCACCCCTGCGGAAACTTCCCTCTGCCCGGAGACACTTTCCAGTGACATCGCCGGGGTAGAAGCGGACGAGCGGGCGCGGCGATGGGTGAAGCGCGTCTGCAAGGCCTCGGTCCTTTTCCTCGCCCTCGTGCTCTTTCTCTTTCGCGAGAATCAACATGCCCGCGAACAATACCTGATGAGCCGGATGGTGACTGCGGCGGAAGCGGAACGACGGCAGTGGCAGGAAAGAGTGCGTCTGGCCGAAGGCCACGCCGCAGCTTTCATAGCGGTGATGCATGCCCAACAGGCGCTGCCGCCACCCCCGAAGATGATGCCCGCCAACTACGTTGTCCCAGCCCGCAGGCGGTAAACTCTATGCCCGTCAGCCACCAAATCACTTTCAACCCGCCTGTCTCACATGGAAACCATCTCCCCACCGCGAACGCGGTTCTTGATTACACTGCTCCTGGCGGCGTTTGGCGCTCTGGAGTGGCGGTTGTTTCAACTCCAAATCCTCCGCCACGACGAATTGGAGGATAAGGCCGAGGCGTATCGCTTCGCCACGCGGGTGGAGCAAGCTTGGCGGGGAAAGGTCCAAGACCGCAATGGAGTCCCCCTCGCGCTAACCCTCCCGGTCAAGAACGTGTATGCCGATCTCGCTGTATGGACGAATCACGTGGACCAGTTGTCACGCGTCGTGGCGCCGTGGTTGGGCACAAACCCGGTCGCCCTGGCCCAGGCGGTTCGCGAGGGCCTCAGCCGTCGTGGCGCGCAGCGCCCCGGGTCTCCTCCAGGGGCGCTGCTCCTGAAGCGAAGCTTGACGCCAACCGAATGGGCCGCCACCAAGCAACGCCTCGCCGGGGAGACGTTTGGGTTGAATACCAACCAGCTTTCCAGCCGGCAGAAGGCGCTGCTGAAACGGCTTCGCCGCTGGACTTTGTTTGCCGAAGACGACCAGCAGCGCTACTTCCCACATTGTGGATCTCTCGCGCCGGTGCTTGGGTTTGTCGGTCGCGGGACGAACGGCCATCTGCTGCAAGGCAAGTGGGGCGTCGAAGCCGCCTTGAACACCGTGCTGTCCGGCCGGAACGGTGTCTGTGTCTCCAGCCAGGATGCCGGGGGCAACGAACTCGCCTTCAGCCGCACCCAACGCGTCACCGCCCGCGATGGCGGGCATGTGATCCTGACCGTGGACCTGACCCTGCAAAAGGTCGTGGAGGAGGCGCTCGCCAGGGCCGTCGCCCGCCACAGTCCCAGCAACGCCACCTGTGTGGTCGTGCGGCCCCGCACCGGGGAGATTCTGGCGCTGGCCAGCCTGCCCTCCTTCAACCCGCAGCAGCCCGGGACCGGCCCGCCGGACACTTGGTGCAATCATGTCATCAGTGATCGCGTGGAGATGGGCTCGGTCTTCAAGGTGATCACGCTGGCGGCGGCGCTCGAACTCGGCGTGGTGAGTTTGGACCAGCGCGTCTTCTGCGAGAACGGGCGCTGGACCTACAACAAAGCCACCCTTCACGACGACGGCCACAGCTACGGCTATCTCACCGTTCGTGAATGCCTGGCGAAATCGTCCAACATTGGACTGGCCAAGATTGGGTTGATGGTCGGGCCGGACCGCTTCTACCACTTCATCACACGGTTCGGGTTCAACCAGCGCACCGGCATTCCTCTGCCCTACGAAACGGCCGGCTTCGTTCGGCATCCCACCAATTGGTCTGGGCTCTCGCTCGGCTGGCTGTCCATCGGACACGAACTCGCCGTGACCCAGATCGAACTCGCGATGGCTTACGCGGCGATTGCGAACGACGGCCAGCGGATGCGCCCGCTGCTCGTCAGTCGCGTGGATCACCCCGATGGCACCCTCTGGGCACAATACCCACCGGCGGCGGTTGGCCAGGTGGTGCGACCCGAAACCGCCCGGCAACTGCGCGAGGCGATGATGGAGGTGGTCGAGAGCGGCACCGGGAAGGCGGCCGCCTTGCCGGAACACACGGTGGCTGGCAAAACCGGGACGGCTCAGAAATCCGATGGCCACCGCTATGTCGCCGGCCGGCTCTACTGTTCGTTCGTCGGCATGGTGCCCGCGCGCGATCCGGAGCTGGTCATTGCCGTCGCGCTGGATGAACCGCAAGGCCGGGCCTACGGCGGCACAGTCGCCGCGCCGGTGTTCAAAGAAATCGCGCAACAGGCCGTCGTTCTTTACAACATCGCCCCCGACAAACAACCTCCCAGCCGGACACGGCAAATCGCCTCGAGGCAGGATCCGACCCCACGTCGAAGCCTCTTCGCGATGCTCGATTGAACTCCCCCTGTTCCGCGCACCGCATCTCGCCATGAAACCGCCGCTTGTCATCCTCTTTCTGTGCGTGGCCGCGTTGGCCGCGCTGGGAACCGTCATGCTGCATAGTACCATCTTCGCCGCTGCGGACGTCGCCCGGTTCAAATCTCACCTGATTTGGCTCACCTTGGGACTGGCTCTTGTGCCGCTGCTGATGCGTCTCGAATACCACTGGCTGGAGCGGAAGGCCGTGCTCTATGTTCTGGCCGGCGTGTGCCTGGTGTCACTCGTCGCCGTGTTTGTTCCAGGTTTGGGAATCCAGATGAACGGGGCCAACCGCTGGCTGCGCGGGCTGGGCCAGCCCTCGGAACTGGCCAAACCCATGGTGATTATCCTCTTGGCGGCTTGGTGCGCTCGGTTGGGCCGGGAGGAAATGCGCGACCTGAAGCGCGGTTTCGTCCATCCGCTGCTGCTGGGATTCATCCCGGCGTTACTCGTGTTTCTCGAACCCGATTGGGGCACTGCCGTGTTGCTGGGCGCGACCACCCTTGGGTTGTTGTTTCTCGCGGGCGCGCGGCCTTCTCATCTCGCCTGCACGCTCATCGCTGCAACCGCCCTGCTGGCCGTCCTGGTGGCGTACAATTCCATCCGGCTGGAGCGCATTCTCGTCTTTCTTGATCCCGAGGCGCACCGGCACGGCGCCGGCTGGCAAGTGTGGCAGAGCCTGCTGGCCATCGGCAGCGGAGGATTCTGGGGGAGTTTCCTGGACGGCTCACTGCACAAGTATGGCTACGTCCCGGAGCAACAAACCGACTTCATCTTCGCGCGCATTGGCGAGGAGACCGGCTTCTGGGGCACGAACCTCACCGTGCTGCTCTACTTGGGAATCCTCTTTTCCGGCCTGTGCGTCATGCAGCAGGCCCGCGACCGCTTTGGCCAGTTGCTGACCGGCGGCTGCACAATCGTCATCACCCTGCAAGCCTGGATCAACCTCGCCGTCGCCACGAGCCTCGTGCCGAACAAGGGGTTGCCCCTTCCCTTTGTGAGCTACGGTGGCTCCAGTTTCCTCGCTATGTGCGTGTGCGTTGGCCTGATCGCCAGCGTGGCCTGGCACTCCCGTGACCGCAGTGCGAACCCTCCCCACAACTTGGAACTGAACCTCGACGACGCGCCAAGCGCGCCACTGGAAAGCATGACTTCAACCGCCGGGTGAACTTGCCTCACCGGCGTCTGAGAGTCCCGCAGGGTTGCAGTGGAGGGGCAGCAAAGGTCCAAGCCGGCGCGCTCCTTTCCGGTTGCGGCAAGCCGGGTGCGTTTGTAGATTGCCGCCCGGTTGTTGCCGACAGCGGTAATCTCCGATAGTGGGCAGCTTGCAGGTCGCGGACGTTTCGGGCTGTCACGTGTCGGCGGAAGGTCGGCAGACCTGAATTGTGGTGTTTTCTGGTTCGCCAAAAGGGTCCGGAGGGTCTGATTGACGAGCCATCGGTGGCCAGCGTAACTCAGTGGTAGAGTAGCGGTTTTGTAAACCGCCTGTCCCCGGTTCAAATCCGGGCGCTGGCTCCAACTCCTTCAGCCCTTCTTGGCGCCGTTATCCAAGCCCTGATAGGCTCGCCGGCAGTTGGACCAACACGTCCCAATTGAGCCTATGAACCAGAACCGCAGCGCTTCGTCGCCACACGGCGAGAGCCGCCGTTCCTTCCTTCGCAAAACCGCCGCCGTCACAGCAGCCGCTGGTACGGTTTGCCTGCTGCGCACACCCGTCTATGGCCAGAGCCAGGCGCCCTCCGCCAACGTGACCGGTGCCAATAACCGTCTCACTGTGGCCTACATCGGCACCGGCAAACAAGGCATGGTCCATGTCCGGTCGCAGAAAGAGGACGCGGCGAAGAACAACATCGCGCAGGTCGCCGCCTGCGATCTCTACCAGAAGCATCTGGACGAAGCGGCGAAGGAGATCGGCTTGGACGCGAAAGACTGCTACCGCGATCACCGGCGGTTGCTCGAGCACAACGACATTGACGCGGTGGTGGTTTCCACTGTGGACAACTGGCACGCGCAGTGTTCGATTGACGCGCTGGAGTCCGGCAAGCACGTCTTCTGCGAGAAGCCGATGACCCGTTACCTCGGCGAAGCTTGGCAGGTCTATGACGCCGTCAAGAAGTCGGGCAAGACCTATGTCATTGGCTCGCAGGGCTGCATGGACGCCAAGTGGCATCAGGCCGCCGAGTGGGTCAAGGCCGGCAAACTTGGCCCGCTGGTGTGGGGGCAGGGGAGTTATTGCCGGAATAATCCGAAGAACAGCGAGTGGACGTACGAAGTGGACAAGGACGCCAACGAACAGAACCTGGATTGGTATCGCTGGTTGGGGCGCGCTCCGAAAATCCCGTGGACCCCGGACCACTACTTCTCTTGGCACAAGTACTATGCCTACAACTCCGGCATCATCGGCAACCTCCTCCCGCACCGCTTCCAACCGCTGATGATCGCCAGCGGCCATCCGGAATTCCCCCGCCGCGTCGTCTGCACGGGATCGAAAAGGATTTCGACCGACCGCGAGATCACCGACACGACGCACCTGCTGGCCGAATTCCCGAGCGGCCTGACGCTGGTGGTGGTGGGCACGACGGTGAACCAGGTGGGCCTGCCCGACATCCTCCGCGGGCGCAAGGCCACGCTGTATTTCGCCTCCCAAGGCAACAAGGTGGAGCTCAAGCCGGAGACGATCTTCGCGGAAGAGTTGGAGGCCGAGGAATTCAATGATGCAAACCCTACCGAGAACATCCCACGGCTCGAAAAGGACTTCTTCGACTGCATCCGATCCGGCCAGACCCCTCGGGCGAACGTCGAGCTGGCCATCCGCGCGCACACGGTCCTGTGTCTTGCCGAAATGTCGGAGCGTCTGGGCTTGGCGTTGTTCTTCGACGAGCAGACCCGCACGATCAAGTCTGGCGAGGGGAAAACCGTCAAACCGATCACTTACGACACGGTTATCCCGCCGCAACCGGTGTGAACGGGCAACTCCCTTGAACGCGTCGCCGTCACATCAGTCTTGTCCGGGCGCGGTTCCGCGATGCACGAAGCTCCCAAGGTTATGAACCGGTTTTCGCACCTGTTTTTGGCGACGCTCGTCTGCGGCGCGGTTCACGGCCCGGCCCAGCCTTCCACCCCTCCAACGCGTGTCCCGCTGATCTATTGCACCGACCTGTTCCATCCGCACGATGATCCGGACGATCACTTCGATCTCGCCACCGTGTATGCCGTTCCCGAGTTCGATCTCCGGTGCGTCATCCTCGACCAGGGCGATGTGCAGTTGAAGCGGCCTGGCCGGGTGGCGGTGGACCAACTGAACCACCTCACCGGGCGCAAGGTGCCGGCGTTCCGCGGTCTGGGGGCGAAGCTGCGGACGCCGCAGGATACGGGCTTGGATCAGCCGGAACAGTTCCAAGGTGGCGTGGCCGCAATCCTCGACACGCTGCGTGTCGCCACCAACCCGGTGGCGATCGCCACGGTGGGAAGTGTGCGCGACGTGGTGGCGGCGTTCAACCGCGAGCCGGAGCTGCTCCGGGCAAAGGTCGGGAAGCTCATGGTTTTTATCGGCGAGGCATCGAAGGCGGAGTTCCGGGAATGGAACGTCGGCCTCGACCCGCAGGCGTTCATCGGCCTGATGCGCTCCGGCTTGCGCCTTTACTGGGTGCCGTGTTTCGACGGCGGCGAGTGGCAAAACGCCGGCCACGCCTCTTTTTGGCGAGCGACGCAGGGCGATCTCCTTCGCGACGCCTCACCGCAACTCGTGCAGTACTTCATCTACGCCCTCGAAAAGGAAACCGCCGACCCGTTGCGTTTCCTCGCCGCACCGGTGGACCCAACCCGCCGCGCCAACCTCTTCGCCACCCCGCGCAACTTGTGGTGTACCGCGATCCTCGCCTCCCTCGCCGGTCGCGAACTCAAGCGGGAAGGGGAACGCTTCGTTTCCCGGCCGCCAACCATGGGCAGCCTCGCAGACCCGACGTTGCACAACGAGTTGTTCGGCTTTCAGGCGGTGACCGTGCGCGTTGACGATGAGGCGACGGTGCGATACGGCCCTGGTCCGGACGCGCGCCGCCTCCGGCGCTTTGTGATCCACGACCGCACGAATTACGCGCGCGGAATGACGGAGGCCACGGCGGGCTTGTTGGCGACCCTGGGCAAACATGCAGCGGGCGCCGCCGACACGACGCCGCCAGACGTTCCCACCCTGCTCGTGAGCAATTCAGTCTTCTGCATCTCGAATCGCGTACACGGCAAAAGCGGCGCCGACACAAACCGGGCGCGGATGTTGTTTGCCTCGCAGAAGTGGACGCCAACCTCAACCAACGCCACCGTGCGCAACACCAACTGCTGGCTGCAAGGCGCGAAAGGCGTGACGGCAATCTCTCCCTTCAACGCGGCGGCCATTTATCACTCCCCCGGTACCCCGGTCACGCCGCGCCACATCGTCATGGCCCTTCACAACCGCACATTGCCGACCAACCGTTTCGAGTTCGTGACAGCCGCCAATCAGGTCATCGCCCGCAACATGATCGCGCAGACCAACTGTGCCGCGGTGCCAGACCTCACGATCGGTTTGCTCGACGCAGACCTCCCGGCGAGCATCGGGTTTCTCCGCGTCGCCCCGCCGAAGTTTCGCGAACTGCTGCCCGGGCGCTTGCGAGACCCGAAGGTGAGTTTCTACGATTTCCTCGGGCGGACGCGCGCCCGCGACATGTCTGTGCCGGTGGTGGCCTTCAACCACTGGAAACAAGCCTTCGTGGCTGATTTCGGCGGCTTTGGTGTTTTCCTCGACCAGAGTCTCTGGTTTCCAGACTGGTTCGGGCGCGCCGGCGGCGGCGACAGCGGCCACCCGCTTTGTCTGCTGGTGGATGATGAGTTGATCCTCTTGTGCCACTACACCTCGGCGATGGGCGGCGCGCTCTATCCGGACCACATCGCCGAGATCAACGCGGCGATGGAGGGAGTCTCGCGCGCTCACGGCGCGCCGGTGTACCGCTTGACGGTGGCGGACGATTTGATGCGGTTCAGGACGGAGTGAAGCCGGCGGCAGGACGCATGGACGCGGCTTGGCGCGGGTATTCTGCGGCTCAATCCCGTCCCCGGGCCCGGTAGCTTAGGGCGAGTCCATCGTCGGGAGTGGCGCTGATGATGAGGGTGTCGAACTCCGGGTGTTGACGGACGCGTTCAAGATAGTCCTTCATCTTCTCGGCGAGCAGAACCGCGTTGTGCGCGACGAGCAGGCCGCCGGGCGGAAGCTTCTTCGGGAACAGCTTGTTGAAGTAATCCTCGTTGCCCCCTTTATCGGCATCGAGGTAGGCAATGTCAAATGAGCCCCCCAGCGCCGGGAGGATGGCGTGGGCATCGCCCAGCCTGAAGTTCACGTATTTGGAAAGCCCCGCGGCCGCGACATGCTGCTTTGCGACTTCCGCCCGCTCGGGCGCGATTTCAATCGTGGTGAGCTTGCCCCCCGTCTCCGCCAATGCCAGTCCCAGCCAAATCGTCGTGTAACCGTAAGCTGTGCCGATTTCCAAGACGCGTTTCGCGCGGCTGAGTTTGACCAGCATGCCGAGAAACTGCGCCTCCTCCTTCGCCGCCGTCGGGAATTCTCGGGCGATGGCGTCCAACTGCCGCAGGACTCTGTCATTCGCCCTGGGTTTCGACACTGCCCCCGCCGCCGCCGCGCCGTCCAGACCGGTCATCAGCCCGAGTCCGTTGAGCACGCCAATAGCGCCGACCGCGCCTGTGGCTTTGATAAAGTGCCGCCGCTGGATCAAATGGTCGTCCCGCATGTTCCGTATCCGGCTGAGTGTCCGTCCGATCCTCAACGCTGGCAAATGGAATCCACGCCGCCACGTGTGCTGACACGGGCTCTGTCAGCGCGCCCATTCCAAAACCGCGACCGATTGCGGTTCAAGCTGGATTCTCCAACGCGGACCAACGCGCGCCAACGGTTTGCCTGATAGCAACTCCATCATTGGAGCGCTGGTCGAAATCCTCGCCAATTCGCCGTCCAACATGATGAGCCCTTCCTGCGGCTGAGCTGTGTCGTTGAAGGCTGTCAGGAAGCATTTGCCGCTCGATGGGTCGCCGTATCGCTCCAGCCACAGCTTCGGGTTGTCGCACGTGGCGGCGGTAATCGGTTGCCAGCCGGCCGCGGTGACCCGTTGCAAGAGCGGGATGTACTTCTTGAACAGCGGCCGGTCGCGTTCATACCAACGCTTCGGCGAGGCCCAGTAAGGGTCTTTCGACGCCGCGTCCTGGTCAAAGAAGCCCGGCCAGACGCCGTAGAAAAGGCAGCGCTGGAAGTAGCGCTCGACCAGTGCCGGCGTGAACTTCTCGTAGTCCGTGTTCATCAGCAGGCAATACGGCTTCTGTCCGCACAGCGCGCGGCGAAAGATCATCACCGCGTCAGAGTCCGGCACGTATTGGCCCTGGTGCAGCCAGTTGACCTCCGTGCCGAGCACGTCGAGCAGCGGCGCGGGGAAGGCGAAGTTCCAGAGCACGGCATTGGCGAACAGGAGCTTGCCCTCGCGGTGCATCTGCCCGGCGATGTCGCGGGCAAATTCCCGGGTGTTGAAGATCATCAATTGCGCGGGGCGACCGTCCCGATCGAACACCAACGGCACGTCGGCGGTGCAAAAATGCTCGCGGCGGTAATTCATTTGCGACGACGACATCTCGAACGAATCGAGATAGACGCCGTCAAGGCCGGCCCCCGGCTGGTTGGTCGGCGATGCGTTTCGCTTGAAGGCGGCCGCGATCTCCTCGCGCATGACCGCAGCCTTGGTGAAGGGCAGCTTCTCCTGAGCTGGAAGGCCGGGATCCGGGTTGAGCGTGAACACGCCGCCGTCACACCACGGCGCCTTGACGAGGTAGAGTGAGAACTGTTCCTCGGCGGTGTGGATGCCGCTGGTCAGTGTCGCGGCAGCCATCCGCCTCTTCTCCGGCCCGCGCGCGCCAGAAAGATCGTTGGTCAGGACCGTCATCGCGCTCTCGTAAGTGCGGGGCGCTTCGGGCGGCAGAGCGAGCCAGTAACTCATCGGCTCCACATAGACAAAGCTGGCGATGTCGTGCTGGTCATCGAACGCCGCGTTGGGCGCGCCTTCCTGGAAGGCGAAGCCGAAATCCCCGAAGCCCGGCACTTTGGCGATGTCCGTGAACGGCATCCAGACACCTTCGCGTTTCGCACGCTTTGCGAAGTGTTCCGGGAAGATGTTGTGGAACTTCTGCAACGCCGCACGGAAGCCCCGGCGCGGATCAAACTGGAACAGCACGAAACGAAAGTCCGCGCCGCTGGGAAATGCGGAAGTCTCCTTCACCAAGGCGAAATCGTAAGCGATGAAGAACTGCCGCGTGCCAGCGTGATAGACGATCCGATACTGAGCTGGCTTGGCCATGTCGAGGGCGAGCGCGAGCCCGACGCGCTCATTCCAGATCGCCGCCAACGGATAGCGGGACATTTTGCCGTTCGCGCCGCACCCGACGTTCACCAGGTTGGCAAACTCGTCGTTGCCTTGAATGGCGCGGCTTTGGCGCACGTCGTCGCCCCACCGCCACCCCGTCGCGTCTATCGGCAGCGCGAAGAGCAGCGTGATCGCTCGATCCCGGCCCGTCGTGTCCGTCACTTGTCCCTCAACAACGACATGATCCGGCTTCGGGGTAAATCGCGCGTTGACCCGGAGGTTCAGTTCGGGGCAAACGCCGTTCGAGAATGAGGACAAGTGCGAGTTGGCAGCGAAGTCGCGGGCGAGAAACCCGGAAGGCGAGCTGGCGACGAGTTCCGTCCCGCCAAGTCGCAGAGAAGCGACGGAATCACCGCGCAACTCAAACTGCAAGCCATCTTTTGTTGCAAAAGATTTTTTTTGGCCGGACGCTGTCGGCCCTACCGCCCGGGGAAGTTCCACGGGCACGCCCTGAAACATCACCGCGCCGAACGGCGTCGCGACTTCCTCCAGCGACACATCGTCGAACCAGACTTTGCCCGTGTGTCCGCGGAACAGGCAATGCAGGGTCAGCGTCTTGATCGGTTTGTCCGGCAGCAGCACGAACTCGCGCTGCTCCCAATCATGCGTGCCGCAGCGGAAGCTCGCCGTCTGGCCCCAAAGCGGTGTGCCGTCGGCATAGACGATGTCCACGTAAAGCGAGTAGCCGCTGTCCGGGCTGCCCGTGACGTTCTCCGCCTTGCTCCAGCCACGAATGACCAGCGGCGCCGTGTTTGTCCGGTTCAGCGTAATCATTTGGCTGGCACCGAACTCGCCTTCGCCCTCGCGCCGTTCGCAGACTACGGCCCGTGAACCGCCACGACCTTCACCTCCGACGAGGCGAAAGCCCTTCTGCCAGGGCCGCCAAGATGCGATGTTCACCGCATCCCCGGTTTCAAAACCTCCATTCTGAAGCAGCGGCGTGCTCGTTGCATCTGTCCTGACCACGCGCAAAGCCGGACTCGCCATGCCAGACCCACCGACCATCGCCA
>CAZJTM010000107.1:0-19981 GCA_964548925.1 uncultured Verrucomicrobiota bacterium
GCATCCCGACGCCCAGGGGAGAAAGCGGCGCTACATCGCGCGCACGCCCGAGGAACTTTATCCGGATCGGGAAGACCTCCGCGACATGCGCGAACAACTCCCCGACGGCTGGCTGGTCGCAACGAATCTCAACAACGTGTTGAAGAAGACCATCATTCGCCTCGCAGCCGAGGTCGCGGGACTGAGGTTTGGCAAGGACGTGATCATTGATTTCTAGCCCTGGACAGCTTTTGTCCGGCGTGGCGTGGTAAGTTTGGGCCAAAAGACAGACCATGAGCGACAATTCAAAAATCGAGTGGACGGACGCGACGTGGAATCCGGTGCGCGGTTGCACGAAGATCAGCCCAGGCTGTGTTCATTGTTACGCAGAAACTTTTGCCGAACGGTTTCGCGGTGTGCCCGGCCACCCGTTCGAGTTCGGGTTCGATTTGCGGCTTGTGCCGGAGAAACTCGGCGACCCCATCCGCTGGTCCAAGCCCAAGAAGATCTTCGTTAATTCGATGAGCGATCTATTCCACGAAGGCGTCCCGGACGATTACATCGAGAAGGTGTGTCGCGTGATGCTCGCCGCCAACTGGCACACCTACCAGATCCTCACCAAACGCGCCGACCGCATGGCCGCGCTGTTGCAGGGCAAGCTCAGAGAAGCGGCGAAGGCCGCCCACATCTGGTGGGGCGTGAGCGTTGAGAATCGCAAGCACGGCCTCCCGCGGATTGCGAAATTACGCGGCGCGAAGCCGACCGTGGCGTTTCTGTCCATCGAACCGCTCTTGGAAGACCTTGGCACAGTGGATTTGCGAGGCATTCACTGGGTCATCGTGGGCGGCGAGAGCGGGCCGGGAGCGCGTCCGATGCTGCGGGAATGGGTGCGGAGCATCCGTGACCAGTGTCGTCGGGCGGGCGTGCCGTTTTTCTTCAAGCAATGGGGTGGTGTGCGAAAGAGTGAGACGGGGCGCAGACTGGACGGGAGAACTTACGATGAGTTCCCGGCAACGGCAGCCAGTCCCGCCTCGGTCGCGACGACACAGCATCTGCTGCAAGATGTCTTGATACCGGCTTGAACCGTATGGCTGCGGGCGACTTCCACCAAAGGAGCTTCGACGAAGGCACTCTTACCAAACTTCGGATATTCGAACTCTACGCCCGTGAGTGGCTGCCGGTGTTTCTTTCACGCGCAAATCCGCCCCGACGCGAAATCCATCTTTTTGATTTCTTCGCCGGGCCAGGCAAGGATTTGGCCGGCCATCTGGGCAGTCCGCTTCGTTTGCTGAAGCAGTTGAAGGAATACCAGCACCTCGCCGGCTGGTCGCGCGTTCATGTGAGCGCGCATTTCTTCGACGCCAGCCCCAGCAAGATCAAGCATCTCAAAATGAACCTCGAAACAGCCGAGTATCGCGTGCCCACCGTGGTCGCAGATGTTCGTCCGATTGAGTTCCATGCCGCGCTGAAAGATTGCGCCCCCATTCTGGCCAGCCAGCACACTGCAAAGCTGGTGTTCATTGATCAATGCGGTGTGGATCAGGTCACGCCCGATGTGTTCCGGCAACTGGTTGGCTCGCCCACTTGCGATTTTCTCTTTTTCATCTCGTCGTCCACGCTACATCGCTTTCGCGATCATCCGGCCATCAAGCAGAAGATCTCCCGCACCGACGACCATTACCATGTTCATCGCGCTGTTCTGGCCTTCTACCGCGCGCTCCTGCCGGAGCGGTCAGAGTATTACCTTGCGCCCTTCTCCATCCGCAAAGGTGCGAACGTGTATGGGCTGATCTTTGGCTCTGCTCATCCACTGGGCATGGACAAGTTCTTGCAGGTTGCGTGGAAAGCGGACGAGATCAACGGCGAGGCGGATTTCGACATCAACCGCGAAAACATCCGTCCGGGCGAGATGCTGCTGGCACTGGACGAGTTTCGCCCAAGCAAGGTCACAGCGTTCGAGCGGGAACTGGAGCAACTTCTGCGGAGCGGTTCTCTGAAGACAGAGTTGGATGTCGTGCGTGTTTGTTTTGATCACGGCGTGACTCGTCAGCACGCAAAGCCTGTGTTGGCAAAACTGAAGGAGGAAAACGTAATCGCCGCCGATTTTCACGTTCCTCAGATCGACAAGCTGGAAGCCCCGCGCCCGATCCACATGCAAGGGTGAAGCCTGAGTAAAACCACTGCCTGTAGCGGCAAGAGCCAGCTTGCCCTCGATTTGCTGGCGCAACTCACCGGTTATGGCGTCCGGTTCGTGTTCTTCGACATGAAGGGCGAATTGGAGGACGATCCCAACAACCCGCAGCAGCGCCAGACGCGTTCCCGGTTTCTGGAGCAAACGGGCGCGGATTATGTCCGGTTTGTCCGCCAGGATTTGCCGATCAATCCGCTGTATCGCGACCAGAATCCGGCGGTGAACGCCCAGATCGCCAATGAGATTGCCTCGCTCATCCGCTGTTTCGCCCCGCAGTTGGGCGCGAACCAGCAGCAGGCCCTCAGCGATGCCTACCAGCGGCTGGCCACGCCGGATTTTCCGGGTCTGCTGCTGGAGTTGCAACAGAACGGCGTCACCGGCGTGCCCGTGGCGCTCATCAGCCGGATCTGCACGCGGCATTGCGGGCCAATCCCGCCCGACGGCACCTTATCACTTCGGCGGTGGAACATTCGTCGGTGTTGAGTTGCTGCCGGGCGCTAGAGCGTGAAGGGGCGCGGGTGACGATTCTACCCGTGGATCGTGAGGGTTTGCTGAAGCTGGCCGATCTGGAGAATGCGATCACGGACGATACTGCGTTGGTCTCGTTGATGTGGGCGAACAACGAAACCGGCGCGCTGTTTCCGGTCGAGCGCATCGCGGAGCTGTGCCGGGCACGCGGGGTGTTGTTTCACTGCGACGCGGTGCAGGCAGCAGGCAAGCTACCGGTGGATGTCAGGCGGTTGCCGGTGGATTACCTCACCCTCTCCGGTCACAAGTTTCACGGACCGAAGAGCGTCGGCGCGTTGTTTGTGCGGCGGAGCGCGCCGTTCACGCCGTTGATTCACGGCGGGCATCAGGAGCGCGGACGGCGCGGTGGGACTGAGAACGTGGCGTTGATCGCGGGGTTGGGTGTGGCAGCGGAACGGGCGCGGAAGGGCGTAGCCGATTATGCGGCCAAGGTGCGTCCGCTGCGGGACGCGCTGGAGCAGGGCATTCTCTCCGCAATACCCGACACCGAGTTGAACGGGCATTCAGAGCAACGCCTGCCCAACACTTGCAACATCACGTTTCGCGGGGTGGAGTCGGAGGCGTTGTTGCTCTTGCTCGATCAAGCTGGAGTGTGCGCGTCGTCGGGGTCTGCCTGTCTGGCGGATTCGGACGAGCCGTCGCACGTGGTGCGGGCGATGAAGCCGGAGAGCGCGGCATCGCGGCAGATGGTGCGCTTCTCGCTGGGCAAGCAGAACACGCGGGAGGAAGTCAGGGAAACGCTGGCCGTTCTCAAGGCGGCCGTAGCGACTCTGCGGGGTTAGGCGCTTGGGTGCGTTTGGTTGACAGTGGGTTCGCGGGTTCGGAGGCGGTTGAAATGCTGGTCGGTTGACCAGCCAAGGATATGTGATTTGCCGAATCGGCAGTACCATGCCAGACTCAGTTCCTCAACCCAAACACCTGCGAAACTCGAATCATGGACGTAATGCTCCGGGCCGTGTCTGCACCGCCCATGATCGCCAATGGGCTGGTGTCTGGCTGGCCGCCGCGGCGGAACACATCCGGCAACCGAGCTAGATCCACGTCACCGAGTCCTTTCAATCGCCGCCGCCCAGAGGCCCTTGGCCGGTGTGCTGATAGTCGCCACTGCGCCGCCTTGGATTGTTTCCGTCTTGCCCCAGTCGCCGGTGGCAATGTCCACCCACCGCACTTCATAATTGCCTGGCGCGTCCTTCAGGTCCAAGCCCACGGAGCCGCCGTCCGTGAAATAGAGCAGGTATGCCTTGCCCGGCGCGGCGGCCAGGTAGGCCTCGTTTGGCTCGCGCTCGCTCAACAGGCCATTGGCGGGTTCGACGTCCCAGAATTTGATCCGTGATTCGAGTTTGCGCGCCGCGCGTAACGCCGCTTTGGCTAGTTCGGAGAGGCCGAGGCCGGAATCGGGACGATGAAATCGCGCCGCCGCCGCCCCGCCGATCACATGCCGCCAGAACCGCTCCAATCCATCCCGATTGTTGCCGAAGCGGCCGCCGTCGGCGCCGTAGGTCTTGACCGTGTTCAGTGGTCGCGGCTGGCTGCTCAGGCGCGTGCGGACCCATTGGAAGTTGTCCCAGTGCGTCTGGCCGCGCTGCTGGTTGTTCTGCGAGACATCGCAGAAATCATAGCGTTCCGGGTGATCGAAGGTGCGCCGGTGTTCGGGGGCTTTCAGGTCCCACGCGTCCCACATTTCGGTGAGGCAGACCTCCTTGCCTGCCGCCTTGGCGCGTTGGCGGATGAAGTCCGCCCAATACGCGCCCCACGCCTCCTCGGCTGAGGTTTCGTTGTCCATGCAGTAAAGCACGTGGTCGTGCTTGAGCGAGTAGCTGAGCATCTTGTCCACGAACCGCTGCTGGTATTTCAGCACGACCGTGTTGTTCCGTTGTTTCGGCGTGGTGAAGAAGAACGGCTGCCGGTTCATGCCCGGGTGGTCGGGATACTCCGCAGCCAAACCGGACTCGGCATGGGTGTAATTGACGTTGTTCTTCGGGTTGTAGGGATGCGGTGGCCAGTTCTTGGTCGAGTAATCAAATCGGTCCCACACCTCGATCTGCACGATGATGTCCCGCTCGGCTGTCCACTTGAGCATGTTCTCGAAGCGCCGCCAGTATTCGTCGTTCCACTGTTCCAGGTCATATTTGCCATCGGGCAACCCCTTGAAGGGATAGACTTCAAATCCGAGATCGTTTCGGTCGCTCATCGTGTTGCGGATGTAGTTGCCCCCAACGGCGCGCATTTCGTCCAGGTGCTCCTTGAGGTCGGGGATTTGAAACAGGTTGTCGTCCTTGCTCCCGCCCAGCAGCAGGACGGGTTGGCCCTTGTATTGCCAATAGCGCGGGTTCTTCGGCCAGGGCTGGATGCGTCCGGAAGATGCCGCGTTCGATTCGAATGCCGGCGCGAGAATGACCACGGCGAGCAAGCTGAGGAAAATCAAGGGACGGAATTTGGACTTCATACGGCTAATGGTGTTGGCGAACACTTGGCGAGACTACCCCCATATCTTGGGGATGTCCATTTGCCAGCATGACCGGCAGAATGTCGCGGCATCCAATTATGGCCTCACGCAAGCGGATACTCGCGCCCCGCCCGCCATCGCCGCATTCCCGGGTCGCCAAGCTTGCGGAATCTTGTATGCTGCGGTGGCATTCGATGAACACGCGAACGGTATGGCGAGTTGGCTGCGGCCTAACGCTGGCGGTTTGGATCGCCACTGCGATACCGCTCGCGCGCGGGGCCGTGTTGCCGGGGGAGGCGAGTTTCACCATCCGGAGTTGGGATCACGAAGACGGTCTGCCCATCGTGGGACGGTATTATGCGCTGGCACGGACGCCGGATGGCTATTTGTGGCTCGGCAGCGAGGATGGCCTGGTCCGCTTCGACGGCGCCCGCTTTGTCACCCTGACCACCAACAACATTCCGGCGCTCGGACACAATCATATCCTCTCCCTCGCCGTGGACACGAACGGCGTGCTGTGGGTGGGGACGGCGATCGGAACGGTGGTGGCACGCATTGAGGGCCGCTTCTCCGCCGTGCCGCTGGACGCGCGTCTGCGCGGCGCGCCGATCACGCATCTGGCTTGCGGCCCGGACGGCGCGGTCTGGCTCACGCCCGCCGGTCATGGCGTGGTTCGATTGCACGAGGGGAAGTTGGATTTCCTGGCAGCCAACACCGGCCTGCCGCAGAGCAGCGGGATCGCGTCGTTTGTGCAGACAGCGGAGAACCGGATGTGGGCGCGGGTGAACGATTTTTTGTATTCGCGGCGGAACGGTGACTGGGTGAAGGAGCAATTTGACTTTGACCCCAGCGCGCTGGTCTATGCGATCGCGCCGAGTCAGCGGGAGGGCGGTTTGTGGCTGGCGATTTCGGCGCCGAATCCGCTGCCCCGATACGGCGCGCGGGTTTTCAAGTGGGCCGAGGGCGGCCCCGTCCGGGAACTTGCTCCGTATCCCTGGGCGCAGGATTCGCAGCGAAATTGGGTCACCACGATGCTGGAAGACCACCGGGGCCGACTTTGGGTGGGCACGTGGGTGAACGGGGTTTACTACTGGGAAGCCGAGGGCGGCTGGCGGCAGCCGAAGGCGGAAACGCCCACGTCCTGGCATCCAGTGGACGCGTTGGTGGAGGATGAGGACGGGATGATCTGGATGACAACGCGGGATGGTGGCCTGCATCGGGTGAGCGAGCGCAAGGTGGCAGTTTTGTCGCCGCCCAAAGAGGCCGGCGAGGTGATGATTACCACGGCGTGCGCGACCCGCGACAATGAGCTTTGGGTGGGCACGGATGACGCAGGGGTGTTCCGCTACCAAGACGGCGGTCTGGTGCAAGTCACCAACGGCCTGGCGTCCATCCACATCGGTGTGTTGCTGGAGGACCGCCGCACCAATCTTTGGGTGGGCACGTGGCAGGGATTGCATCGCTGGGATGGCCGCGAGTTTCGTCCGGTGTTGGGAGCGGAGTCGCGCGGCTTCCGGGTGTACGCTTTGCATGAGGACAAACAGGGCAACCTGTGGGGCGGCAGCAACAATCGCGGCCTCTTCCGGCTCACGCCGGAGGGACAAGTCCGCTTCTTCGGCGCCGAAGCGGGGCTGGACAGTTTCTACCTGCGCGCCATCACCGAGGACGCGGAAGGCCGAATCTGCGTTGCGGTTTGGGAGCGCGGTCTTTACCGGTTGGTGGGCGAAAAGTTCGAGAAATTCACGGTGGAACGCTGGCCGGGGCTGCGGTTTCTGCACGGACTGTATGCGAACGACGCGGGCGGCATTTGGATCGCCACGGAAGGGGCGGGCGTATTCTATTTTCGAAACGGCGAGTTCCGCCAATGGACCACCGCCGACGGCTTGCCGGACATGCTGCTGCGCAGCGTCGTTCCCGACGACGACGGCAACCTGTGGTTCGGCTCCAACAAAGGCATCTTCGGCTGCGCGCCGGAAGCGCTGCTGAACTACCGGGGAAAGCGTGGCTCGCCAGTGCTGTTTTGGCGGCTCTCGGCACGGGATGGATTGCCCGGCCGGCTGGCGTCGGGCGCGGGCCAACCGGTGGCCGCCCGTTCCCCCGATGGGCGGCTCTGGTTTCCCAACTCCCGAGCGCTGGCCGGCTTTGACCCCGCCGAGGTGCGGCAAACCGGACGCGCGCTGTCGCCGGTGATCGAGGAAGTCCTGGCCGACGGCCAGCCCTGCCTGCCAGACGCGCGTGGGAGCGTGCAATTACGCTCCGGCGTTCGGCGGTTGGAGTTCTTCTACACCTGTCCCGACCTGCGCGCGCCGGAGCGTCTGCACTTCCGTCACCAGCTTGAGGGGATTGACGAGGACTGGACGGATGCGGGCGCGCAGCGCGTCGCCCACTACGGTCACCTGCCGCCGGGCCGATACCGATTTCACGTGATGACCGGCGGGGCGTCCGGGGAGTGGCGGGAGACGCGCTCGCCTCTGCTGCTGACCATCCTGCCCCGGTGGTGGGAGCGGCTCTGGGTACGGTGGATTGGCGCGCTCTTGGTGGTGCTGCTTTCCGGCGGAACGGTTTGGCTGGTCGCGCACTTGCGTCATCGCCGCAAGCTGGCGCAACTGCGCCTCCAGCAAGCCCGGGAGTCGGAACGTCGTCGCATTGCCCGTGACATTCACGATGATCTGGGCGCGACCCTGACGCGCATGTTGTGGATGGGTGAAATGGCGGCCACGCCAGAGGCCGCCCAAACGCAACTGCGCAAGGTGGCAACCACCGCGCGAGAAATGACGCAGTCGCTGGAGGCGATCGTGTGGGCGGCGCGCCCCGAAAACGACACTCTGCGCAGTCTTGTGACATACCTGGGCCGTCGCATGGATGAGTTGTTTGAGGACGCGGATATCGCCTACCATTTCGTCGCGCCGCCGGAACTCCCGGAGCGCATGGTGTTTGCCGAAGCCCGGCACAATGTATTCTTGAGCTGCAAGGAAGCTCTGACCAACGCCCTGAAACATTCCCAAGCTTCCGAGGTGCGGCTGGAGCTGGTTTGTGCCGGCGAGGAGTGTCACATCACGATTTCGGACAACGGTCGGGGTTTTGATCCCCAAAGCAAGCGTCGGGACGGGGCAGCGGGGCTGAGCAACATGGAAACCCGCATGCGGGAAATCAAAGGCCGCTTTGAACTGCGCAGCGCGCCGGGCAAAGGCACGACGGTGCGCTTGAGTTTTCCGATTCCAATATCCGAAATGAACTGATCCGCGTTTCGCGGCGACCACCATGAAGCCCGCAACAGCAGAGCCGGGATCAGTGATCGGGCATGGAGCGCCTGCGGGGTTCGGGCCTGGGGACCAGCCACTGGCCACAACCACGACTGTTCACTGTCGCGCTCGGTAGAAGAGCGCCGGCCAGTTCGTTGCCGGCTCAGCGATGAATTCAAAAACCCCGGCGGCATTTGTGAGGCGGGCGACGAGACTCCAGTTGGTGAGTGTCGTCGAGCTTTCGATCAGACAAACGCCCGGTTCGCCGCTCAGCCGCAATAGCAGCGTGCCGTCCCCCTGCCCTGTCAGGCCGTCGAACCTCAGCGGGGTCGGCGGAATCACCGTGAGCAGGGCGTTCGAACTCGTCACCATGCCTGCCACGTTGGTGATGCGCACCGAGTAATTCCCCGCGTCCTCGACCCGCGCCGAATTGAGTTGGTGACTGCTGGCCGTTGCGGCTGGGAGGTTGGTGCCGTTAAGTCGCCACTGATACGCCAGCGGGGGCGTGCCCTCGGCGGTTACACTGAACGAGACGGGGCTACCCGCCTTCACCACCGCCCCGGTCGGATGCGTGGTGATGAACGGCGGCACGTTCGACGGCGGCGGACTGAAAAACGTCAGGATGCTGGCCATGTATTCGTTCCGCCGCGCGCTGCTCGTGATGGTTTCAAAAGGGAAGCCCAGCAGGACGACCCGGCCGCCGCCTGCGGAGCCATCGTATTGCACCGCCGCCCCGCCACCCACGCCGCCGACGTAGTTCAGCGCCACGGAAGCGCCCGTCCCCGACGCGCTCAACACATCCGGGGTTTGCACCCAATAGATGCCCTTCGAACCGTCATCCACCGTGGCGCCGGCGCGTCCGGAGAAAAGGCCGCCGGTGGTAGCCGTGACCGTGTACACACCGGAGTTATCACCGGCGTAGGCGGCGTGCAATTGGTTGTGCAGGAAACTGCGGTCTGCCGCGGTTGGCCCGGACGGACGATCCAAGTCATTCGCCACGTCCGCGCCCGAGACAAACAAGCTCCCGCCCGCCGCGAGGAAAGCCGCCACCTTGGTCTGTTCGGCGCTGCTAAAGGTCTCGCCCGTGATGGTTTCGTTGCCACACGCCCAGATGACGACGGGGTAGTTGGCCAGCAGAACCTGATTGCCGGTGACGGCCTCGTTCTGACATGAGTCAAACACAACGCCTCCCGCGCTCAGAGCCTGACCGTGGGGCACGACGTAATCAAAGGCGTTAACTCGTCGCGGCCACACGCGCTCAATTGTGCCGCTGGCGTTGGGCGGAAGGTAATTCTGGACGGCCGTGTTCTGGCGGAGGTTGGTCGTGCGATCAAACCGGTCGAATCCATTCACGACGAGAACCTTCATCGCGCCGTTGGTGGACGAGGCGCGGCAGCCGACGACCTCGGAGGGCATGGATTCGCCCCCGGCGTTCGAGGCCGAAACGCGGAAGTAGAAGTCCGTGTCCGGTGGCAGGTTCGTGATCGTGTGGCTCGTGACATTGCCGACCAAGATCGGACTGCCAAAGCCGTAGCCGTTGGTGGAGCGGTAGATGAAGTAGTTGGTCGGGCTTTGGCTGCCGCCCAGATTGATGGGCGCGGCCCAAGCCAGCGCGATGTGGCCGTTGGTGTTGACCGCGAAGGCGCGGACATTGGTGGGCGGCTCGGGCAGGAAGTTCAGCGGCACCGGATTGTTGGTGTCGTAGGCATTCATGTATTTCACCACGGCATGCATGGCGGCCTTGCCCACAGCGGCCCGGGCCTTGGGGTCGCGAAGCAGCGCGGCATCACTGGCGTTGTCGTGAAAGGCCACCTCAATGATGGTCGCGGCCATCTCGTAGTTGAACAGGCTGCCGTCAATTTCCGAATAGCCCCCCGTGTAAGTGAACGACGTGCGGTTGTACCAGGCCACCTCCAGCGGCGGCGAACCCAGCGCCACGAGGTCGTCGTTGACTTCCTTGCCGGCGAGCAGCGCCAGTTGCGCCTGATAAGGTGTGGGCGTGCCGGTGATCAGCCCGATGGAACCGCGCCCACCCCCAGCGTTCGAGTGAAAGCTGATGTGGACGCGTTTGAAAAGGTCTCCCGCAGCTTCGCGGTTCATCTCGGCCGACATCTTGGGCGGGGCGGACCAACTGTCCTGCTGATCCGTCCCGCTGCCGTCATAAAGCGCGGTGGATTGGCCCTGACCGAGGCTGTTCTTGATCCAGTAGCGGGCGCTTTCGTCCTCCCGTGGATAGCGCGAGCCGCCGTCCCCGTTGTCCGCCGAGCCCATCCCATTGCCAAAGCGGATCGCGTCCGCAATGACGACGCCACCCTGGGCGGAAGTGCGCTGATTGCTGATCACCACCGAACCGAGGGCCGGGTTGGCGCCGGCGTTGAAATAGTATTCGCCCAGATAAACCCATCCGTTGCCGACCAGATAGTGCGGGACGCGCACCTGCGATTCCCCGCCCGTGTGCCGGATGCGATACAACTGATCGCCACGGTCCGACCCGTGTCGCACCCAGGTGTAAACCGGGTAATAGCCGGCGAGCGGAAGGTTTGGCGTGTAAGTAGCCGTCGCCGTTTCAGCGTCGGCGAGCGAGGCGTAGCGATAGGGCACGTCCCCGGCGCTGCCATAGAAGATCGTCGAGGTGCTGTTGGCCCAGGCCCCGCTGAACGTGACGCCCGCGCTGTCGTTGTCGAGCACAACCTCGTTGGTCTGCTGCCCCAGTGGCCGAAACGGGACAACGGTGGCACCCGCGTTGAAGCAATACAACGCGAACAGGTTCTCTTGATCCACATTGCCGTAGTCCTCGTTCATCTCCAGCAGGACCGGTCGCAAGAGCGTCCACGAGGAAAGGTAGGTCCAGCCGTGTCCGCCATTCATGAACACGACGCGCCCCGAGAGCGCGCCTTGGGGCTGGCGCGCCGCAGGGGCCAGGGCGGCAAAAGCGCGACCGGCGCGCGATTCTGTTGCGGGTGGTGGCGGCTCCGGCTCCGCCCAGTCCGGCGACAGCGCTGAAACCCAACCGGGTTCTTCCGGGGCAAGGCGGTTCTCCAGCCCCGACGGCACGTCGGTCGCACGAATGGCGCAAGCGCCGCCGACCGCGAGAGTGAGGACCAAAACGAACGAATTCATGTCATCGGTTGCCCGGAGGCCCGATCAGCTTAACGCAAGACCATTTCTGCTCAAGATGCTTCCACCCTGCCTTAACCGCCGCGCAGGGCGGCGCGGACCATGCGGCACATGGAGATTTGCCCTGACCCTTCGGAACCGGCATAGTCCCGGCGTGGAATTGACCAATCGCATTGCCGCCATGACGGCCGGCCTCATCTTGGCCAAAGGGCTAATGGAGCTTTGGCTCTCGTTTTTGAACCGCCGGCACGTCTTGGCCCATGCGGGCGCGGTGCCGGAAGCGCTCAAGACCTTCGTGGATGCGGCGAGTTATGCGAAGTCGGTGGAATACACGCTGGCTCGTGGGCGGCTAGGCTGGATCAGCGACGGCTACGGCATGGTCGTCCTGCTGGGGGTGCTGTTCAGCGGCATTTTGCCCTGGGCATTACGGCTCTTCGAGCAACACTGGGGCGTCTCAGCTTGGGCGATGGCGGCGTTCCTATTCGCCGTTGGCGTGGCGATGTCGCTGCCGGGGTTGCCGGTGGATTGGTGGGAACAGTTTCGGCTGGAACAGCGGTTTGGGTTCAACACGACCACGCAAAAGACCTGGTGGCTGGACCGGGTGAAAGGGTTGTTGCTCGCAGCCGCGCTCGGATATCCCCTGCTCGTGCTGGTCTTGAAGATCGTCGAGTGGACGGGGCACTGGTGGTGGGTGTGTGCGTGGGGGGCGCTGATGGGATTCCAACTACTGCTGCTGGTGCTCGGGCCGGCCTTGATCATGCCGCTGTTCAACAAGTTCACGCCGCTGCCGGACGGCAGCCTGCGCGACCGGCTGCTGGGACTCGCGGAGCGCACGCGTTTCCGCGCCCGCAGCATCCAAGTGATGGACGGCAGCAAGCGTTCGCGACACTCGAACGCCTTCTTCACCGGCTTGGGACGCTTCCGAAGGATTGTTTTGTTCGACACTCTGATCCAGCAACTCACGGAGCCCGAGCTTGAGGCGGTGCTGGCGCACGAAATTGGTCACTACAAACTGCGCCATATTGTGAGGCTGCTCGCCGTGTCGGCGGCAACCTCATTGGCCGGTTTCTATGCGCTGTCGCTGTTGGCGAGACAGGGCTGGTTCTGTCGGGCGTTTGGCTTTGAGACGGATCACTTGGCGCCGACGCTCCTGCTCTTCGGCTTGCTGGCGGGCGTGGTGACGTTCTGGCTTTCGCCCGGGCTCAACTGGTGGTCACGCCGTCACGAATACCAAGCCGACGCTTTCGCCGCGCGGACGCTGGGAGGCTCGGGCTCCTTGGTGGCGGCGTTGCGCAAGCTCAACGAGAAGAACCTCAGCAATCTTACACCCCACCCGCTCTACAGCGGCTTTTACTATTCGCACCCAACGCTGCTGGAACGGGAAGCGGCGTTGGCCCGCGTCCCGTGCGGAAACCCCTCACAGCGACGCGGTTGAGGCGGAACTTCTTTTGCGAGCAGGACGGCAGGTCAGCCGCCCCGCACCACGCGCACGCAGTTGTGGGTGCCAAAAGTGTTCGGACGGTAGGCGGTGCAATTGGGGTCATCCCGCCATTGGCCGTCCACCATGAAGCGGTATTCGTACGTGCCGGGCTTCAACGGAATGGTGGCCTTCCAGGTACCGTCCTTCTGCTTGCGGAGTGCCTTTGCCGCCTGTTCCCACTGGGTGAAGCAGCCGGCCAACCTAACCTCACGCGCCTCGGGGGCGTGGAGCGCAAACGTGACCTTCGTCTTTTCAGATAATTCTCGTGCCATAAACTTGGTGTCTGGGAAACGAAGCCTGCAGGCTTCCTTTGCTTAAAGCGCGGCAATCTAGCCCCGATCCGAACCTTGGTCAAATGCCCGACCACAGAGTCCCCGCTATTCCCATCATGGACTAGATAGGGCCGCCAAGTAAGGGCACCCGGCCTACAATTGGGCGGTTTCATGCGGATGCAGGCCAGAAGCCCTCACCCGGCGGAGATTGACACCGTCAAAACTAGAGTTGCTGACAGACCCCTTCCAACCGGGCACGGCTGGCATGGTTGGCCGGTTTCAACATTCAGTTGTCGGGCTGACGATCCTCCTCTAAGCTCTTGGCCACTTTGATTGACCTGTCGAATTTGAACAAATCATGAGCACCCCAGTCCCTTACCTCGATCTTCCCGCCCAACTGCGCCCCCTCCGCGCCGAATTGGAAGCCGCCTTTGCCCGCACGCTCGACCGATGCTCCTTCTGCCTCGGACCGGACGTGGCTCAGTTTGAGAAGGACTTCGCGACATTCTGTGGCGCGGAGCATTGCGTGGCCTTTAACAGCGGCACCTCGGCGCTGCACGTCGCCATGCGGCTCCTGAACGTCGGGCGCGGGGACGAAGTCATCACCACGCCCATGACGTTCGTGGCCACGAGCTGGGCCATCTCCTACGTCGGCGCCAGACCCGTCTTTGTGGACATTGACGACGCCACGTTCGACCTCGACCCGAAGCAGGTCGAGCGTGCGATCACCCCACGCACCAAGGCGATCCTGCCCGTTCATCTTTACGGGCATCCGTTTGACCTCGATCCGATTCTTGCCATTTGCCGCAAGCACAACCTCCCGCTCGTGGAGGATGCGGCTCAAGCCCACGGCGCCCGCTACAAAGGCAAAGTCGTTGGCACGTTTGGCGAAGTCTCCTGCTTCAGCTTCTACCCGGGCAAGAATCTCGGCGCCGCCGGCGAGGGCGGAGCGCTCGTGACCAACAACGCCGCCTATGCCGCTCGCGCCCGCGCCCTCCGCGAACACGGCAGCACCGTCCGCTACTATCACGACGAGGTCGGCTTCAACTATCGCATGGAAGGCATCCAAGGCGCCGTTCTGGGCATCAAGCTGCCGCACCTCCCCGCATGGAACGCCGGGCGCCGCCGCGTCGCGCAACATTACGCCGAGTTGCTCGCGGACACGCCGCTGCAACTACCCCGCGAAGCCGAGGGTTGCGTCAGCGCCTGGCATCTCTATGTGGTCCGCCATCCGCGCCGGGATGATTTGAAGAAGCACCTCGAAGAGAACGGCGTCGGCTGTGCTCTGCACTATCCACTGCCGCTGCATCTCCAGAAGTGCTACGCGGACCTTGGTTACAAGGCCGGCGACTTTCCGATTGCCGAGAAAGCCGCTCGCGAGTGCTTGAGCCTGCCCATCTACGCCGAACTGACCGACGCACAGGTTCAACGGGTGGCCGCCGTCATCAAGGACTTCTTCGCCGGGGCGAAACCAGCCTGATCTCCTCGCCCAGGGAAAAGCATAAGCCGCGGAGAACGTCTGCCAGCCGGACGCTCCTCGTCGGACAGCAATCAGAGCGCCGGCTTTTCCTCGTGCCAGGGCGTGCTCTGCTCGTAAGCGTGCGCGAGGCGGAGAATGGTTTCTTCGCCCATCGGTTTGCCGAGCAGTTGCAGGCCAATTGGCAGTTTGCCCAATTGCGTTCCGCCTTCCCGGCTTGTCCCGCGAGTGAATCCGCAAGGCACGCTGAGACCGCACGTGCCAACCAGATTGGCGGAGATCGTGAAAATGTCCGCGAGATACATCTGGAGCGGATCATCCGATTTCTCACCGATCTTGAAGGCTGCCGTCGGCGTCACCGGCGTGACCAGCGCGTCCACGGTCTCGAACGCTTTCAGGAAATCGGTGCGGATGAGCGTGCGAACTTTCTGCGCACGCAGGTAGTAGGCGTCGTAGTAACCGCTGCTCAGCACGTAGGTTCCCAAGATGATCCGGCGCTTCACCTCCGAGCCGAACCCCCGCCCGCGCGTCCGCCGGTAGAGCTCAATCGGGTCGTCGCCGTCCACGCGCGCGCCGTACCGGATGCCGTCAAACCGCGCCAAGTTGGCCGACGCTTCCGCCGTGGCGATGATGTAATACGTCGCGATGGCATAATCCGTGTGCGGCAGCGAAACCTCCACGATTTCCGCGCCGAGTTTTGCGAGTTGCTGAACTGCAACCTCGACAGCCTGCTTGATCTCGGCATCCAGTCCGCCCACCAGGTATTCCTTGGGCAGGCCGAGCTTGAGCCCCCTAACGTCGCCGGTCAGGGCGGCGCAGTAATCCGGCACGGGCAGGGGGAGGCTCGTGGAATCGCGCGGGTCATGCCCGGCAATCACGCCGAGGAGGGTGGCGGCATCGCGGGTGTCTTTGGTGATGCAGCCGATTTGGTCAAGCGAGGAGGCGTAGGCGACCAGACCATAGCGCGACACGCGTCCATAGGTGGGCTTCAACCCCACGCAACCGCAGAAGGCCGAAGGTTGGCGGATCGAACCGCCGGTATCCGAACCCAGCGCCGCAAGACATTCATCCGCCGCCACCGCCGCAGCCGAGCCGCCAGATGAACCACCTGGTATGCGGGACAGATCCCAGGGATTGTGTGTGACCCCAAAAGCGGAATTCTCAGTGGAACTGCCCATGGCAAACTCGTCCATGTTCAGGCGACCAAACACCACCGCGCCCGCCGCCTTGAGCCGCTCGACGACTCCGGCGTCATAGGGCGAAACAAACTGCCCGAGGATCTTCGAGCCGCAATTGAGTGGCTGATCTTTCACAGCGATAACGTCCTTCAGCGCGATCGGCACGCCCAAGAGCGGCTGGCGTGCGTGATTGGCGCCCCGGGCCAGCGCCTGATCGCAGGCGTCGGCTTGAGCGAGCGCATCGGCAGCGTCGAAACTGATGAAGGCGTGGAGTCGTTCCTCGACGCGCTGAAGTTGCTCCAAGCAGGCCAGCGTGGCAGCGCGCGAGGTCGCCTCGCCATTGGCGAGTCTCGCTGTCAGTTCAAAAACCGTCAGTTGATTCAACATGTTGTCCAAGCGCCACTGGGACTGCGGCGCGCATCGGCAATGCTATCGGACTTTGCAAACACCCGTTCGTTACTTTGGTCGCCCGATTCCCGCGCCGGGAAAGTGGCGGACGCGAGGCGAAAAGGCAAAGGCAAAGCATCAAACTCCGAGCCGCAAGCTCCAGAGAAGCCCCAAGCTCCTGGTCTTGCTTCAACAGCGAACCTCTGGGGGGTGAATTGAAACCAAAGCCATGTGAGGAATCGAAAAAACATTGCAGATGCCGTCCCCCTGCCCCACATTGCCAGCGCTGCCGCGGAGAGGTGGCTGAGTGGCTTAAAGCGCACGCCTGGAAAGCGTGAATACTCCAAAAGGGTATCGTGGGTTCGAATCCCTCCCTCTCCGCCAGTTTCATTTCACGCGACGGCCCGACTCAAGCCCTCATGTTCTTGTAGGCGTTGATCAAGCCGTTGGTGGAGGAGTCGTGGCCGGCGACCGGCTCATCACCCGCCAGTTCTGCAACGATACCCTCCGCCAGTTGTTTCCCGAGTTGCACGCCCCATTGATCGTAGGAGTTCACGTTCCAGATGACGCCCTGGACGAAGATCTTGTGCTCATACATCGCGAGGAGCGTGCCGAGGGAGCGCGGCGTGACTTGTCCAAGCAGGATGGAATTGCTCGGCTTGTTGCCGGGAAACACCTTGTGCGGGACGAGTTGTTCCAAGGCCTCGCCTCGCATGCCCGCGGCCACCAACTCATCGCGCGCCTCCTCCGCAGTCTTGCCCCTCATCAGCGCTTCCGTTTGCGCGAAGAAGTTCGAAAGCAGAACGCGGTGGTGATTTCCGAGGGGATTGTGTGTCCGCGCGGGGGCGATGAAATCCGTTGGGATCAGCTTCGTGCCCTGGTGGATCAATTGATAGAACGCATGCTGGCCGTTCGTGCCCGGCTCGCCCCAGATGATCGGTCCGGTGGAATAATCCACCACGGCCAAGTCGCGCGTCACGCGCTTGCCATTGCTCTCCATGTCGCCCTGCTGCAGGTACGCCGGCAGCCGATGCAGGTATTGGTCGTAAGGCAGCACGGCGTGCGATTCGGCGCCGAAAAAGTTGTTGTACCACACTCCCAAGAGGGCAAGGATCACGGGCAGGTTTTGCTCCAGCGGTGCGGTGCGGAAATGCTCGTCCATGTCGTGCGCGCCGGCCAGCAGTTCCTCAAAGTGATCCATGCCGATCGCGACCGCGATGGACAGCCCGATGGCGGACCATAACGAATAACGTCCGCCCACCCAGTCCCAAAACTCGAACATGTTCCTGGCATCAATACCAAACCGGGTGACTTTGTCTTGCGCGGTGGAGATGGCCACAAAGTGCTTGGCAACGGCGGAGCCGTCTGCGCCCGCCTCCAAGAACCACGCCTTGGCCGACTCGGCGTTCATCAGTGTTTCCTGGGTCGTGAACGTCTTGGAGGCGATGATGAACAGCGTTGTCTCGGCCTTGCAGCGCTTGAGCGTCTCGGCAAGGTGGGTGCCGTCCACATTGGAAACGAAGTGGACGTTCAAGCCGGGCTTGGCGTAAGGCTTGAGTGCCTCGGTGACCATGACCGGCCCGAGGTCCGACCCCCCGATGCCGATGTTGACGACATCGGTGATTGGCTTGCCGGTGTGGCCTATCCACTCACCGCCGCGCACCGCGTCGGAGAATTTCCGCATCTGTTTCAACACGGCATTGACCTTGGGCATCACGTCCTCGCCGTCCACGAGGATTGGGCGGTTAGATTGGTTCCGCAGCGCCACATGTAACACGGCTCGACCTTCCGTGACATTGATCTTCTCGCCGCGGAACATTCGATCACGCCAGCCTTCGACGTCGGTCTGACGGGCCAGATCGAGCAGCAAAGCCATCGTCTCCGGCATAATTCGGTTCTTGGAGTAGTCGAGAAGAAGATCACCGAACCGCAGGGAGAAGCGATTGAAACGCTGCGGATCGCGCGCGAACAGGTCGCGCATGTGCTGGGAGGCGATCCACTGATGGTGCCTTTGCAGGGCTTGCCAGGCTTGGGACTTGGTCAGTTCACTCATAAAGTCGGGCTTGCGGCCAAGAGGCTCTCGTAAAGTGCGCAGTATCGGGCGGCCGTCTTCCGCCAAGAGAAATCGCTCGTCATGCCGTTGGTCCGATACTGCCGCAACAAGTTTGGTTCGCCGTAAAGGGCCAGGGCCTTTCGCATCGCGTTCGTCAAGGCGGCGCCGGAGTAATCGTAAAACTTGATGCCCGTCGCCGCCGTGACGCACTCGGCCGCGTCCACCACGCTGTCGTCCAGCCCGCCGGTCGCGCGAACGACGGGCACCGTGCCGTACCGCAGGCTGTACATTTGATTCAACCCGCAAGGTTCGAAGCGCGACGGCATCAGGAAAAAGTCACCCGCGGCCTCGATGCGATGCGAGAGCCCCTCATCAAATCCAATCCGCACCGAAACGCGATCCGCAAACTGCCGCTGAAGTTGCCGCAGCGCCTGGGCGTAGTTGGCGTCGCCGCTGCCGAGGAGCACGAACTGCATGGACACCGCCGGCAACATCTCGCGCAACGCGGGCAGCAGAATGGCGATGCCTTTTTGCTCCGCCAACCGGGTCACGGCGCCGAACAGCGGGATCTCGCCAGCGTCCGGCAGCCCGACTTCCCGCTGTAACGCGGCCTTGACCACCGCCTTGCCACTCAGATCGTCCGCCGAGTAGCTGGCGGGCAGGTGCGGATTGCCCTCCGTGCGCCACTCGTCGTAATCCACGCCATTGAGAATTCCGCGCAGTTGGGCCTGTCGCCGCCGGAGCAGGCCATCCAAGCGTTCGCCGTATTCTTCGGTGAGAATCTCGCGGGCGTAGCGTGGACTGACCGTGGTGATCTGGTCCGCGCATGCGATCCCGGCCTTGAGGCAGTTCAAGCGGCCATAGAACTCACAACACTCGTAATGAAAGTAGTTCGGGGGCAGGTTGGTCAGCGCGTAGGCGTCCTTGGGAAACAACCCCTGGTACGCCAGGTTGTGAACCGTCATGCAAGTGCGCGGCGCGTCCGTCCAGCCGGCCCGGCTCTTTTCGTGTTGAATGAACAGCGGCACGAGCCCCGTTTGCCAGTCATGCACGTGAACGATTTCCGGGCGCCACGGCAGATAGCGCGCAAGGTGCGCAACGCACTTCGAGAAGAAGATGAACCGCTCCCCGTTGTCCCAGTAGTCGGAGCCGTTCTCGTTGTAGAGGCCCGCACGGTCAAAGTACTCCGGCTTGCGAATGAAGTAGATGGTCAGCCCCTCCGCGGCGGCAAGCGTCCACACCTCCCCGCGCACGCGTTTCGCGCCCAGCGGCAACTCCAGATGCCAGTCCAAACGACGCATCTCCGGGAAGCGCTCCTTGACGCCGCGAAACAACGGCTTGACGACTCCAACCTGGTGGCCGGCCTTGGCCAGCGCCTTGCCCAGCGCGCCTGTCATGTCCGCCAACCCGCCGGTCTTTGAGTAGGGATGGACTTCGCTGCTGGCGAGGAGAATTCTCATCGGCGCGGGGAGGGCGGCGGCGGCAGCGGCTGGTTACGGCGTGATGCGCTCCGCCTTGAGATACGGCTGCAAGGGCGGCGGAAGGATCACGCTGCCGTCGGCTTGTTGATAGGTTTCCACCAGCGCCACGAACAACCGGGCCAGCGCCGTGCCGCTGCCGTTCAGGATGTG
>CAZJTM010000108.1:0-5681 GCA_964548925.1 uncultured Verrucomicrobiota bacterium
TCCTCCGCGAACCAATTTGAACCCTCCCCCACGAATTACCGCGCAGCGTTACAGCCGGGACGGCAGCGAGACGCCAAAGCGTTCAAGGTAAGCCGGTCCGTGCTGGAGCAACACCTCGTGCGAGCGCACCGTACCGTCGGGAGAGCCGACGGGTGGGGCCATGGCCGGACCTCAGAGATCGGCCATGAACGTGTTGAGCCGCTTCTGGTGCTGGGTCTGGCAGAGCGAGGTCAGGTGCGTGTAGATCACCGTCACGTTGGGACTGTGATGGCCCAGGTTGACTTGGAGTTGCCGCAGGTTCTCGCCCGCCTCCAGCAGGTGCGTGGTGTAACTGTGGCGCAACGTGCGGATGTGCGCCGCCTTCCGGATGCCGGAAGTCGGCTCGCCATGCAAAGCGTCAATGTGTCCGCCGCGCCAAACCGGGTCTGGGGCCGTGGCGTCCGCGCCTGGCTCCGCCGCGGAGCGGCTTCGTTCAACGAAGTCATGAAGTGCCATCCGCAAACGGTGCGCCTCATCCTCTCCGGCCACGCCGACGAGGAACTCATCATGAAATGCTTGGGCATCACCCATCAATACCTCTCCAGGTCGTGCGACCCCGAGGCGTTGAGAGCCGCCGTGAACCGCGCCTGACATGGGCGTGTCGCTCAACAACCCCAGGCACTGACGGCGATGAAGGAACTGACGGGCCTCTACGACCCGCGGGTGTTGGATAGCGCGTTCGCCTGCTTTGATGTCTATCTTCAGAAGTCCAGTGCCGGCCAGCCCGTCATCCGCCCATACAACCTGCGCGAATTAAGTGTGGGCCAGATTCTCGCCGCCAACGTGGAAACCACCGATGGCATCCTCGTGGTCTCGGCGGGCACGGAACTCACCACGATCGTCCTCCACCGCCTCCGCAACTTCGCCGAGCTCAACCCGATCAAAGAACCCATCTGCGTCCAAGCCTGAGCCGGATTCATCCAACCGAACTGCGATTGGCCTCCGGCTGCCTGCCGCACGACCCAGCGGAATGGGTCGCGGCATCTGGAGGAAGGCAATCCCGCGAGGGCCACAGTGACGACCCGAAGTCCCGAAGGTCATCGAGCAGATGTTTTGTAAGGAACCGTCTTTGCCACCGTTTATAGGTGGCAAAGGCTTTAACAGCCCCGAAACATAAAGACAGATACCGAGAGACGAATGAAACGAACAACGCAACTCCAAACCAAGTGGACTCTGCTCCCCATCGCCGCTCTGGCCGCACTGCTCACGTCAGCTCACGCCACCGTGCAATTCAACGGCAGTCTCAGTTCCTACGCCACCATGAACCAGTCCTTCCTGGACGGCGCGACCGTCACGAACTTCACCATTGAGTTCTGGGTGAAGAACAAACGCCCGGCGGTTGACCAGATGCTAGGTGCCAAAACCGAGTATTGGAAAGAGTGGGGCATCAACTTTCCTGCCGGTGGGGGCATCCACTTCATGCATGCCTGGCCCAACACGTACTACACCATGACCACCACCAACGGCGTGATGAAGTCCAACCAATGGCAACATGTGGCCGTGGTCGGCCAAGGCACTCAGGGTTCGATCTATGTGGACGGGGCGTTGGTGCATCGCCAGAACAGCCTGCGCGGCCAGATCTCCTTCCACGCCGCCGCAAGCGGTAGCGCCCTCGCAGGATTCCTCCTGGGCTTCCGAGACAACACCACGCTACCCGACGATCTCCCCTTCCTTGGGGACCTGGCGGACTTCCGTGTCTGGGACATTGCTCTCTCCGACGCCCAAGTGGCGTCCCTCCACACCAGCGCGCCGGCCACGAATACGGCCGGGCTCCGCCACTGGATTCCGTTCAAGGAAGGCTCAGGCTCGACTTTCACGGACATCATCGCGGGCCTGCAAGGACAACTATTCGGTACCGGCTGGGGCACGGACGATCCGCAACCCCTCTTCTGCAGCCCTCACAGAGCCACCGCAACAGCAACCGTCGTCAACGGATTCGTCGTTGGCGCAACGATCACCGACTCCGGCTGCGGTTACACGGATGCGCCGACGGTCCTGATTCAGGGCGGCGGCGGCAGTGGAGCCACCGCCACGGCGGTCGTCAGCGATGGCAAAATTGCCGCCATCACCATCACTGGCGCGGGTACGGGGTACACGAGCACGCCGCAGATCAAGATCGCCTCCCCGCCGTTCGAGCCCACCGTCAGCATCGCGTTCAGCCGGGTAAACGTCACACAGCACGTTGTGCTGGGCCGGAACTACGTCTTGGAGTCCTCTCGGGACCTGGTTTCGTGGACGCCCACCGGACCGTCCTTCACCGCACAGGATGAAACCCTCGTGACCGAGTTTGTCATCGAGGAAACCGGACGCTTCTTCCGCATCCGGCAGGTGCAGTAGATAGCCACTGCCGGCCGGCCCAAGCGGCGGGATGGCAGTCAATCGCCCGCCCGCCGCTGGCTCTCAGCCGGGGGAATCCCAAGTTGCCGTCAAACCTGCACGCGGCGCAAGTGCCCCGACTTGTTCGTTGCCGCGGCCCCGCGCCCTTGACATCATCCCACCCGCCGCATGTTCAACGCCCAAACCACCGACCCGCGCTTGATTGAAGCCGTCAAGGACTGGCGTGACGACGCCAACTGGCGAGAGTTTTACGAGCGTTACGCCGCCGCCATCTGGCAACACGCGTGCCGCAGCGGGCTTTCCGAGGCGGAGGCGGAAGATGTCCTGCAGGAAACGATGGTCAAGGTGGCGCGCTATCTGCCGAGCTTCAAATACGACCGCACCGTCTGCAAGTTCCGCACCTGGCTCAATCAGATCATCAACCAGCGCATCTTCGAGGCCTTGCATCGGCGGCGGCGCGGCACTTTCCCCGAAGCGGCCCTGGACGAAATCCGGGAGGCATTGCACACGACGGGAGCCGCGACGAGCGACCCGGTGGTGCAGGCGGAGATTGACGCCCGGTTGCTGGAGGCCTGCCTGAGCCGGGTGCGGGCGCGGGTGAAACCGCGGCACTGGCAGTTGTTTGAGGCCCACGCGCTGCACGGCTTGAGCGCGGAAGAAACGGCCCGGCGCCATGACACGACGGCGGCAAACGTGTGGGTCGTCCGCCATCGCTTGCTCAGAGCGCTGCGCGTGGAATGGCAGGAATTGTTGAGCAAGCCGTTCGGCGCCGCTAAAAAGGCATGAGCGACGCAACGACCTGGCCGTGGCCCGCGGGCTACACCGTCCTGCGCCAACTCTCAGAAGGCAAAGGCGGCATCGTCGCCCTGGCCCGAAAGAGCAACGGCGAACTGGCCGCGCTGAAACTGCTGCGTCTGGCGGCGGACATCCCGCCAGAGGAAGCCCTCAAACGCCATCAGCGGCTGGTCCAAATCACCGGCAACGCTGGATTGCTCCGCGTTCGCGACTGCGGCCTGACGACGGATCGCGCGTGGCTCTGGGAGGAACTGGAATTGGCGGATGACTTGGACGGTGGTCCGGCAGGCGTGACCGACGATTACCAACCGGCAACGCTGAGGGCGGAGTTGATCGAGCGCGGGCCGTGCT
The DNA here is from genome assembly GCA_964548925.1 of uncultured Verrucomicrobiota bacterium. Taxonomy (GTDB): domain Bacteria; phylum Verrucomicrobiota; class Verrucomicrobiia; order Limisphaerales; family MWDV01; genus MWDV01. Next base: position 3,523 of record CAZJTM010000108.1, read on the forward strand.
CCACCGAAGCCGTCTTTTCCACCGGGCTTTCGCTCTGCAACGCCTTGAACGCGCTCCACTCCGCCGGGCTCGTGCATCGGGATGTCAAGCCGGGCAACCTCTTCCGCGTCCGCGGTCAAGCGGTGCTGGGTGATTACGGCCTCACCGCCCCGCCCGGCGCGCCGTTTGATTTCACGGGGACGGAGGGTTTCGTTCCCAGCGAAGGCACGGCGGACGCGGCGGCAGACTTGTTCGCGCTGGGGAAGACGCTTTACGAATTGTGGACTGGATGCGACCGGCTGGAGTTTCCCACGTTACCCAAGCGAATTCTTGACAACTCGGACTGGCCGGTGCGGGGCACGGCCCTCAACGAACTGTTGCTGCGGGTTTGCTCGCCGCAGCCCGGCGAGCGCTACCGGTCCGCCCACAAGCTGGCTGCCGACCTGCAGGCCATCCTCTCCGGCAAGACGCGCCGGATCACGCGGCGACAATGGCTCGCCGTCGCCGGCGGGACAGCGGTGGCTTTGGGCGGAGTGAGTGTCGGCCTTTGGATCGCGCACCGGCCGCCCGTCGCGCGCTGGCGTCAGCGCAAGGCTTGGAATAACATCCCAGTGGAGTGGGGCGAACAAATGCCGCTCTTCGACGCGCAGCGAAACTGCCTCTTCCATCTCCAATGCCGGCACGGGGAGTCCATGCTCGGGAGGCTGGACCTTGATTCGTACGAATACCGCAAGCTCCCGATTCAGGAGGTTACGGAGAACCCTTTCGCACCGGTTCTGCATCCAACGGAACGCACGATCTGGTTTGCCGAGTCGGGATTGGGACCGGTCTGGCGATTGGACCCGGACACCGGCGAGTTCACCCGCCTGCCAGGTGGGGAACTGCCAGAAGCCGACGCGGCAAGGAGTTTCTACAGCCTGGCATATTGGAATCCAATCACGCATCGCCTCGGCAGTTTTGGTGGGTATGGTTGGTTGGCCACGCGCAATTGGCGTTGGGAATTCGACGCGGCGGAGAGCAAGTGGTTGAACGCCGAACCGGACCAACCTGGGCGCGAGCCGCGTTGCCGACACGGGGGACGATTGATGCCGATGGGAAATGGCCGCCGCCTGCTGTTGCTTGGGGGAGGTGGAAGCCTCTCCGGAAAGCAGGACGATCGCGAGCCGGGACTGCCGCTTTTTGACGGGAGGTTTCATCGGTTGGGGGACTTGTGGCGCTTGGACCTGTCAACGAACCAGTGGACTTGCCTGGTCCCGGTGCCGGGGGTGGCGTTGCCGCATCCCTGGTCAGCCTGTTTTCTGGAGAAGTTGGGTGCCGTGGTCGTGATGCAGGGACACGCCCCAAGCGCCCCATTCGGCACACCGGCGGATGTCTTCATCCACCGCTTGGGCCGCGATCGCGGCTTCGTCCAGATTGCCAGTCACGGAGACATTCCCGACGGCGCTGGGCACGGTTACCTGACCCCGGCGAACTCCGGACGCACCCTGTTGGCGTTTCAGAAAGCGGGCATCTTTGAAGTGACACTGGAGGGCTGAACCGGAAGACCGCCGTGACCTGATGTTCCGCCCGAGCGCGGACAAACCATCCCGTGTGAAGCGGAGCAGTCGCGCGTTTCGGGTTCAAGCGTCCCAAAAGGTTCTCCCATTCTCCGGTCGGGTTGAACCTTTGGGAACTGAAGCCGGATACAGGGGGCAAGAGCACGGACTCCCCTCGGGAGAAAGCTCCCGCTGCAACAGTCAGCGGGCGCGCTCGATGATAGTCCCCCCGAGAGCCGTGGTTGAAAACGCGATCAAGGCAGCGGGGCTTTTTCGGCCACTACTCTCCCGCGTCAATGCCTCGGGAAGAGACTCGATCCAAGTTCAGTGGTGAGACGGCACTCCTCCGCGGGGATTACGTCGTGCGCTACCTGGAAGAGGTGGCCTGTCGGATCCAGTTCCAGTCCGCCTGCGATCCGACGATCGGTTTCCGGGCCACATTGCCCCCGACGACTCTGGTGGTCGCGTCCCGCCACCGGTGGACCTCGGAATGTCCATCCGCGAAAGCAAACGCGCACCCGTAGTTGTGGTAGGTCGCCGGCCAATCAATCCACTCCGGATTGTTCATGCCGACCGCGAAGCCGCCGTCGTTGAGACTGTAAGCGTCCTCGTCAATGAGCATCCAAATCTTCGCGGCGCCACCAG
>CAZJTM010000108.1:5691-19977 GCA_964548925.1 uncultured Verrucomicrobiota bacterium
CGGACATCTTCCCAAAGGTCTTATACGGAGAATTCCGCCGGTGAGAGTGGGAATTATCCAGCCAAGGGCCGTTGGTGGGCAACACCGGCTTGCCGCTATGGCCGCCTCCGGTGTTGAAGCCCGGGCAGATGGTGCCTACCGCTTGGCTCATGGCAATGCTCCGCGCGGCTTGCACAGACTTGCCAACCAACCCCGGCGTAGTCCCTTGATACAACCCAATTCGCTTGTCGGCCGGACATTTGTAGATTTCGACGTTCTTCCCCACATAGGGGGCGATCAGACACCTGTCTGGGTCTCTTAGGATATCAGGGTTGAACTCTTGGGCGCCACCCCGCCCTGCTTGGCCGGGGCACCAATTGTGACCTGCGGCAGTCGTTCCATCGTCAGGATTCGGAGGAAGGAAATCGGTCATGTCCCCGGAGTACAGATGCACTGCGGTTCCCAGTTGCTTGAGGTCATTCAGGCACTGGATTTGTTGGGCCTTCGCCTTGGCCTTGCTCAATGCCGGCAGAAGCATGGCGGCCAGGATGGCGATGATGGCGATCACGACGAGCAGTTCGATGAGGGTAAAGCCACGGTTCTGGGTGGAGGGCTTCAGGTTCATGGAGTGGAATGTGATTGGGTTGGGCAAGGCGGATGATTTGCACCGAGCGACGGCAACGGCTGGCCGCTCCGCCTGCCGGTCCCGGGACTCGGGCTGCTTGATCGTCCGCATATACGACTCAACAATACGACTAACAATACAACTGGCGCTTGTTTTGTCCATCCTCTACTCGCGCGTCCCGGGGCTCAACAGTAAAGATGTAGCTTTTTTGGGATTTTTGTAACCGACCGGTCCTTCAACACCTGTGGCAGCAGACGTGGGTTCGCTCCGTTCTCCGGGAGGACTCGGCGGACTCACGTCCGCTGCTACAGGGCTTTGAAAGGGCCTCCCATCACGGGCCAAAGTGACAGAGAACTGCCGCGCTCCAAGACGTTGGAGCGCGATTGCGGGCGCGGGGTGACCGACGCATGTCGTCAACGAGTCGGACGCGCGGCATTCAACCCGGGGTCTCGGCGGGGGCCTTCTGCCGGGCGCGGTACTCCGCCGGGGTCATCTTGGCGAGCTTCTTGAAGACGCGGCAGAAATAGGCCGTCTCGCGGTAGCCACAACGCGCGGCCACTTCGTCCAACTTGAGATCGTAACTGCGCAGGAGGTGTTTCGCCCGGTCTGTCCGCACGTGGATCAGGTAGTTGCTGAACGTCATGTGGCCTTGCTGCTGGAAAACACGGGAGAGGTGGTTGGGCGAGACGCCAAACTGCCGGGCGACGGATTCCCGCGTCACGTTGTATTGATACTGGTTCTGGAGGTAGATGCAGACCTCCTCCAACAGGGTCCGGGCCCGGTTGACGGGCTGCGACGAGGGTTGCCGGAAGGCCGCCTGCGCGCAGCACAACAGCGCCCGCGCCAATTCAGGAAAGGCCGCCTGCGGTTCGCCCGCCTCGTGCAATGCCACCATCGCCTCAAGAACGCGCGGGAGCGGCCCGGTCAACGGTCGCGGCATCGAGAACTTCCTCACGGTCATCTCCCCGCCGGCCGGGCGCTTCAAGCTCACCAGGCTGACGCCCATCTGCTTCTGGCCGAACAGCAGAGACATGAGTTGCACGCGCTGCCGCCAAACGGGGAGGTTCCAACAATTGGGCGGAGCAAACAGCGCGCTGCCCGGCGTGAGGCTCACGGTGGTCACCCGCCCGCCGACCTCGATCTGGCTTTCGTAGCAACCGCTCAAAGGGACTTCCAAGCGCGGGAAGTTCACCACGTGGCTGTAGAGCGGCGGCTCGACCTGCCGCCCGCAGACCAACACCCGCGTCAAAGGGTTGCGCTGCAGCAGCCGCTCCGGCCACCAACTGTTGCCCAACTGGCTCACAGGCTCACCATAGTTACAAAAATACCACAAAAGCTACATCTTTCCGGTTGCGGCCCGCCTTGGTGGAAAAGACCATCGAGCGTCATCGAGCCACCGGGCCGCGGGGCCGCCGGCCGGCTCGCGGCATGAAAGCAGCCTTACAGAAACACAAGCAATTCCTCCTCACCGGGGTGTCGCATGTCGTCCCGTTCATCGCCTGTGGCGGCATGCTCATCGCTGCCGCCATCGCGTTCGCCCCGATGACCCCCACGGGGCCGGACTTTTCCCAGTCGCCCAAACTGAAACTGGTTCTGGATATTGGCAGCGCGGCCTTCGCGATGGCGCTGCCGGTCTTGGCGGGGTTCATCGCACACGGCATGGCGGGTCGGCCCGGGCTCGTGCCCGGGATGCTGGGCGGGTACCTGGCCGGCACCATCAATGCCGGATTCCTCGGGGCCATTGCCGCCGGGCTGCTGGCGGGACATGTCGTCGAGTTGCTGAAGAAACTCCCGGTGCATCGCATCGTCCGCCCGGTCATGCCCATCATCGTGATCCCCATCGCCTCCGGTTTGATCGTCGGACTGGTCATGCTTGAGGTCATCGGGGTGCCCATTGCCGACTTCATGAAATTCCTGGCGAACTGGCTGCAATCCATGAACCGGGGCAACGCCGTGCTGCTGGCCGCCCTGTTGGGGGCGATGATCGCGTTCGACATGGGCGGGCCGGTGAACAAGGCGGCGTTCTTCTTTGGCGCGGCCATGATCAAGGAAGGCAACTTCGCGGTCATGGGCGCGTGCGCCGCGGCGATCTGCACGCCCCCGCTCGGCATGGCCCTCGCCACACTCCTCCAACGCTCCCGCTGGTCGGAGGAACAACGCGAGTCCGGCCTCGCCGCGCTGGGCATGGGGATGATCGGCATCACCGAAGGCGCCATTCCCTTTGCCGCCGCCGATCCGCTGCGCGTGATTCCGTCCATCATGCTCGGCTCCATGGTCGCCGCGACGATCGCCATGCTTGGAGGCGTGGGCGATCATGCGCCGCACGGCGGACCGATCGTCTTGCCCGTGGTGGACAACCGCCTGATGTACGGGGTCGCCATCCTCGCGGGCACTTGCGTCACCGCGCTGACCATCAACACCCTGAGACATTTCACCGAAAAACCCGCCACCATCCCGAAAGGAGACCACCCGTGAAGATCGTCGCCGTCACCGCGTGCCCCACCGGCATTGCGCACACCTACATGGCCGCCGAGCAGTTGGAGAAGACCGCCCGCAAGCTGGGTCACGCGATCAAGGTGGAAACCCAAGGCGCGATGGGCATCGAAAACGAGTTGCGCCAGGCGGACATTGACGCGGCGGAAGTCGCAATCCTCGCTACCGACATCGCGATTGAAAAGCCGGAGCGTTTCGATCGCATCCGCAAGGTGCAGGTGCCGGTCCAGGCGGCCTTAAAGGACCCCGGAGCGATTCTTCGCCAGGCCCAAGCAAGCTGAGGCACGCGGCCCATGCCCTTGGAATTCCAATTCACCTGCCCCCTGCCCAACGGCGTTCACGCGCGGCCGGCGAGCGCCTTGGAGGAGGTCGCCTCCTGTTTCGGCGCGGAGATCAACCTGACCAACCACCGCACCGGACGCTCGGCCAACGCGAAGAGCGTGCTCTCCATCGTGGGCACGGACATCCGGCTGAACGATTCGTGCTCCCTTCGCGTGAGCGGAGCGGACGAGGCGGATGCCTTGGCCGCTCTTACCACATTTCTGGTCAACGAGTTTCCCCGCTGCGACGAAGCGCTCCCGACGGTGGCCCGGAACGGCGAGCGCCCCTTGCCGCCCGGCTTGAGCCAACTCGGTGCGAACATCCGGCGGGGGACCCCCGTCGTCCCGGGGATCGGTCAGGGCCGACTGGCGTTGGCCAGCGGACTCTGCGTGCCGCGGCACATTCCCACCCGGGGGGCGACGGATTTCGCCGCCGAGGTCCGCAAGCTGGACACGGCGCTCTCGGCGTTGGTGGCGAGCTACGAGGCCCGGCTCACCCGCCACGCCTCCCGCCTCGAAGGCGACCTGATCAAGACGCATCGCTCCATCGCCCGGGACCCCGAGTTCCGCGCCCGCCTGCACGAGGCCCTGCGGCGGAACACCCATACCGCCGCCGGCGCCATCGCGGACACGGAAGCCCATTTCACGGCCATGCTGCTGGCGTCGGAAAGCGCGCTTTTGCGCGAGCGGGCGCTGGACCTGCAGGACGTCTGCCAGCAATTGCTCGGGCAAGTTTACGGCAAAGCCGCCGCCGCCGCCGAACCGCAGTTGACGGAGGACTCGATTGTGATTGCCGAGTCACTGACGCCCGGGCAATTCCTCCGGCTGGACCGCCAGCGGCTCAAGGGGCTGGTGCTGGCGCACGCGGGCACCACCTCGCATACCGTGATCCTCGCCCGCTCGTTCGCCGTCCCCACGCTCACCGGTGTGGCCAACCTCGCCTCCGCAGGCTGGGCGGGACGCGAAGCCATCTTGGACGGCGACGCGGGCCTCCTCGTGACCGACCTCACGGCAGCGGTTCGCCGCTATTACCAGACCGAACAGCAGCGGTTGGCCGAACGGCGCGACCGTGAGCGCCGATTCATCGTGCCCGCCGGGCGCACGGCGGACGGCGAGCGCGTTGAGATCGCCGCCAACCTCACTTCCGCGGAGGAAGTCACCGTGGCCTTCGCAGCGGGCGCGGAAAGCATCGGCCTGTTTCGCACCGAGATGATCTTCTTCGATCGCGACTCGCCCCCCGGCGAAGAAGAGCAATTCAGGGAGTATTGCCGCGTGCTGAAGGCGGCCGGCGACCGGCCCGTCACCATTCGCACCATGGATTTTGGGGGCGACAAGCCGCTCGCGTTGCTCAACCTGCCGGCGGAAGACAACCCGTTCCTCGGCTACCGGGCGTCCCGTCTGTACCCTGAGTTTGAGTCCCTCTTCCGGACGCAAGTACGGGCACTGGTGCGGGCCTCGGCGCACGGCCGTCTCAAGCTGCTGCTTCCGATGCTGACCACGCTGGAGGAGGCGCGCTGGGCCAAACGCGTCATTGCGGAGGAACAGGCCCAATGCCGGGCGCGACAACAGCCCTTCAACGAGCAGTTGCCGGTGGGCGCGATGATCGAGGTGCCTGCCGCCGCGTTTCTCTTGGATCAATGGTGCCGCGAACTGGATTTCTTCAGCATCGGTTCGAACGATCTCCTCCAAGCCTTCGCGGCCGCCGACCGCACCGACCCGCGCCTCGCCCGGTTCTACGATCCACTTCAGCCCGCCTTCCTGCGCCTGCTCCAGAAGATCGTCACGGACGCGCATGCCGGCGGCAAGCGGGTCGGCCTGTGCGGCGAGATCGGCGGCCAACCACAATGGCTGCCCCTGCTCGTCGGGTTGGGCCTCGACGAAATCAGCGCCGCTCCCTCCGCGCTGCCGGCGCTCAAGGCCGAGTTGGCCGCGTGGTCCGCCACCGCGTGCCGCGAACTGGTCCGGCAGGCGGTGGCCTGCGCCTCCGCCGACGCGGTGCGGGAGTTGATCTCCTCACAGGCGGCGCGCCCGACGGCGCCGCTGATCGAACCGGAACTCATCCTGATGGAATCGGACAGCGCCACCAAGGCCGAGGCCATCAAGGAAGCGGTGGACCGTCTTTACGTGTTGGGCCGCACCGAAGAACCGCGGGAAGTCGAGCAAGCCGTCTGGCAGCGCGAGGCCGTCTATTCCACCGGCTTCGGACACGGCTTCGCCATCCCGCACTGCAAGACCCCTGCGGTTAACACCAATTCCATCGCCGTGCTCAAGCTGCGAAACCCCGTGGCGTGGGGATCGCTCGACCACCAGCCGGTGCGCGTAATGATCCTCCTGGCCATTCGCGAATCCGAGCAGGCCGGCCTGCACATGCAGATTCTGTCGCGGCTGGCCCGCAAGGTCATGCACGACGATTTCCGCGACCGCCTCAGCCACGAGCAAAACCCCGCCGCGCTGTGCGCCTTCCTGGCAGAAAGCCTCAGCGCCTGAGGCGGGTCCATTCAGACGAGATCCACGCCCGCCCTCCGCGTGAACCTTGACGTGGCGGCGTTTCGGAAGAACGCCGCAAACTTCTGGTGCATGGCAGGTTTCCGGGACCGGGTCACCCAGCTACCGGCGAAGCGGGCCACCGCCGAGACGCCGGCACGCTTTAGGGGAGACTTCGCCAAATCCCGATTCGCGCTTTGCCCCCTGAAGCCAATGGATAATTTCGTGTTGCATCCGCAACACGAAACTGTCCAGCCACAATAGGAGGTTCAAGGAGAAGGGCGAACGGCTTGCCCACTGTATCGAGGCGGCAGACACGGCTGAGCGGGAGCCGCTTCAGCATTGCCTTTCGCAACCTGTCCGGGCAGCGTGGCGCGAATGCTGTTTAACAGTTGGACATTCGTGGTGTTCCTGCTGGTGGTGTTTGCGGGGTACTACTTTGGCCCGGGTTGGCTGAGCCGGACGGCCGCCGGTCAGGCCGGGTGGCTGACCCTGGCGAGCTTTGTCTTTTACGGCTGGCACACTCCCGGGCTCGTGGTGCTGCTCGCCGTCTCCACCTTTGTCAATGCCGAGGCCGGGCGACGCCTGCTGGACCCCTCGGCCAACCAGGCCACGCGGTTGCGCGTCCTGGCGGCGGCGCTGGCCTTCAATCTGGCCACGCTGGCGTTCTTCAAATACGCGTCGCTGTTCGCCCGGTTGCTCCTGCCGGCGGGGCTGTGGACGAAGTGGGAGCCTTTCCTGGGTCACATCCCGCTGCCGATCGGGATCTCCTTCTACACCTTCCAAGGTATCAGCCTCGTGATGGACCTCTACCGCGCTGGACCCGGCGGCGTGCCGGGCGCCACCTTCCCGCAGGGGACACGCGAGACGCTTTGGTTTCAGGAGCGCACCTGGTTCTTCAAGTCGTTCTTCCCGCAACTTATCTCCGGGCCGATCGTCAAGGCGCACGAGTTCCTCCATCAGATTGGTCGCAAGGAGTTGCGGAACCTGGATTGGAACGGCGCGGTCAAGCACCTGATCGCCGGCTTCTTTCTGAAAATGGTGGTCGCCGACAACCTGAAGGAGGCGACACTGGCCTTGAGCTACCCGAAATTCCTCGTCCTACCCAAGCTGAGTCTGTTGACGCTGCTCTACGGATTCTCGTTCCAAATCTTCGCCGACTTCTGCGGCTATTCGATGATCGCCATCGGGCTGGGTAAGTTGTTTGGCTACGAGCTGCCTATCAATTTCCGCGAGCCGTATCTCGCGCGCAGCATCACGGATTTCTGGCGGCGTTGGCACATCTCGTTGAGCACCTGGCTGCGCAGCTATCTCTACATCCCGCTCGGCGGCAACCGGCATGGCAGCCTGCGCACGTATTTCAATCTGTTCCTGGTGATGTTCCTGGGCGGGCTGTGGCACGGGGCAGCGTGGAGCTACGCCATCTGGGGCACGGCCCACGGCGTCTGCCTGGCCATCGAGCGCATGCTCGGGGTCCGCGCCCACACCTCCGAGACGCGCGAGCCTTGGACCTGGCTGGCGGTGGTGCGGGTGTTCCTCACGTTCAACCTCGTTTCCGTGCTGTGGCTCTTGTTCAAGCTGCCGGACTTCCGCCACGTCCTCGAGTTCGGCAGGCACCTGCTGCACGGGCCGGGCGGATTGGAGCCGCGAACCTTCTTCGTAATTGCGCTGTTCTCGATTCCTGTTGTCCTGCTTCATCTCCACGCCGCCTTGGAGCATCGGCTTGCGGCTTGGCGTGTCCGGTTCGGGGAGCGGGCCTGGGGCTGGGGTGAGTCGGCCGCCTACGCGAGCATGGCCTGGTTGATCCTGGTAAATTCCGGCACGCCCGGCGAATTCATCTATTTCCAATTCTGACGGCCATGTCCCGCAACCGACAAGTCCTGCACATCCTCGGGTTGACACTGCTGCTGGCTTCCGGCTTCGCGCTGGTGGCACGCGTGGCCGCGTGGCGCGCGGAAATCGCCGAAACCAACTCGCAGGCCAACGTGATCCGCTTGCAGGCCTTCCTCTTTGACGCCTCACCCCGGGCCGTGCTGGTGGGCTCCTCGCTCTTCGGGCGGTTGCTGCCGAGTTGTTTCGAGGGGACGCCGATCACGCCGGTAGCGAACCTAGGATTGGACGGTTCGGGAGCCGTGTTCGGACTGGACCTCGTCTTGAGGCGACCGCCGCCGCTGGTGTTTGTCGAAGTGAACACCCTCCTCAACCCGTCGAACGCCAACGAGGAGGTGATGGCGGATACCTTGCGCAGCCTGCATTTCCGGGCCGCCAAGTTCTTGCCCGTGCTCCGGGCCGACTTCCGGCCATCTTCCATCCTTTATAGCTGGGCCAAGTCGCAGCGCACGCAAACGCGCGAGTTCACCCCGCGCCCGAATGCCAACTCCGCCCCGACCAATCCCCCGGCCCAAGTGTCCCTTGCCCCGTTCAACGCCGCCGGCTCTCCGGAAATCCGGGCCAAGCTGCGCTCGCAAATTCGCGCGCTTCAGGATCGCGGCTGCCGCGTCATTCTCGTCCGCATGCCCGCCTCGCACCGGTTCACTTCGGCCAACAATGCGTCGTTCGCCCTCGGGGACGAACTGGCGAAAGAACTCAAGCTCCCCCAATACGATTTGGACGATGAATGCGTCCGCCGCGGGATCGCTGTAAAATACACCGATGGAGTGCATCTCTCACCGCAAGCCGCGCGCGAGGCGGCCCGGGTCCTGGCCGAACTGGTGGCGAAACCGGAAATCGCAGGGCGCGCGGACTTCTCCCATTGAACGCGAGCGTGTCGCCCTGCGGGTGGCCGGCAGGACTCCTCTGCCGGCTCAACGCGGAACTGCCGGCGAGATGCCCGGCCGCACCTCGTCGGGCTCAGGGAATCTCGCGAGGGCAACAGCAAGTTGGGTGTGACACCTCACGAAACACCCTGCGGTCCGGATTTTCAACCGTGTACAGTGAGAAGCGGAATGGCGATTGCCGGTAACTACCGTCGAGCCAACGCCGCAACCGATGGTGGACGACCCAGGCCGGCGACAGCAACCGCATCCAGGCCGGTGCCGTGTCACGCAGCTGGCGCCATTCCACGCGCCACACCGGCTGCTGGCCCAGATTCGTCCCCGTCTGGGTGAAAACCGAGGTGAATTGCCGCAACGCCGCCATGCGCACTCCGGCGCGCAGCAGGCGGACCATCCACTCGCCGTCGCCGCCCGAGCGATAACTGCCGTCAAACCAGTAACCCCCCGGCTCCACCAGCTTGCGCCGGAAAAACATCCCGCAACTGAGCGTGGAAAGGTGGCAGGTCCACGTGTGCGCGAGCCGCGGCGGCTGCACTTTCCGATGGCAGAGATAGCGGCCTTGGGCGTCCACCATGACGACATCGCCGAACAGCACTTTCACGTCGGGGTGCGCGGTGAAGAAGTCCACAACGGCCTTGAGCGTGCCCGGGAGGTATTGCTCGTCACAGTTCAGGTAGGCACAAATCTCGCCGGTGGCCCGGCGCAGGCCGCGGTTGATGGCGTCATACATGCCCGCGTCCTTTTCCACGAAGACGCGCACGCGGGGATCCTGCGGCAGCCAGTCGAGCGTGCCATCATCCGAGCCGGCGTCCTGAATGATATGCTCAGCCTCCACGCCTTGGTCGGCCACCGACGCAAGGCAGAGCCGCAGCCAGGGGCCGCCGCGGAAGCTGGGAGTGACAACGGAAACGCGCACAGTCGGAGTCGTTCGCTGGCCGCGCTTGCGGGCGGCGTTGCGACTTCACGCCGGCAGATTCGGCGCGGCGTCCGGCACCCGGCGCCGCACGCGGGCCGGGTTGCCCGCCACGATGGTGTGCGGCGGGACATCTTTGGTCACCACGCTGCCGGCGCCGACGATGGCACCTTCGCCGATGGTCACCCCGCCCAAGATAACCGCCCCGCTGCCGATGGAAGCGCGTTTGCAGACGCGGGTCGGAATGACCTTCCAGTCCTTCTCGCTCTGGGGCGAACCATCGAGATTCGCCGCGCGCGGGTAGAGGTCATTGATGAAAACGACGTTGTGGCCGATGAAACACTCGTCCTCGATGACCACGCCTTCGCAGATGAAAGTGTGACTGGAAATCTTGCAGCGTCGCCCGACTGTCGCGTTTTTCTGGATCTCAACAAACGTGCCGATGCGGCTTTCGTCGCCGATCTCGCAGCCGTAGAGATTCACGAAGCCATAGATGGCAACGTCTTTGCCCAGCTTGACGCTCGGGGCGATGCGGGAAAAGTCAGGGGCTTTGGGTTGGTTCATACGGCAGTTCGCTGTCCGTGGGCCGCCATGGATTTGCTGGCGGCTTCGAGCAACCGCACCACGCTCAGACCGGCCTGGCCGTCCGATTGCGGCGTCTTTTGCTCATGCACACACTGGGCGATGTGCTCGCACTCGGCAGCCAGCGCTTCGCGGATGTCGAGCTTCGGCGCCCACATGTCGCCCATGCGGTAGTCCACCAGGGTTTTGTAAATGCCCTCCTTCGTGGTGACGTTGATGCCGCGATCGTACAGCCGCACTTTCTCGCTGGGCTCCATGTCGTCATAGACCAGCATCCGCCGGCTGCCGCCGATCAGAATCTGGCGCACTTTGACGGGCGAGAGCCAGTTGACATGGAAATGCGCGAGGAAGCTGTCCGCGTAATGCACCGTCATATAGGCCACGTCCACCAGGCCGCTGCCGGTGTGGTCCGAGCCCACCGCAGTGACGTGGGTCGGACGCTCCGGGATCAGGTGGGTCAGGATGGAAAGGTCGTGTGGTGCGAGGTCCCAGAGCACGTCAATATCGTGCTGGAACAAGCCCAGGTTCACCCGCACGGAGTCGAAGTAATACAGGTTGCCCAGTTCGCCGGATTCAATGAGCGCCTTGGTCTTCTTCACCGCGCCGGTGTAGATGAAGGTGTGATCCACCATCAGCAACACGCCCTTGCGGCGGGCGAGTTCCACCAGTTCCTCACCCTCGGCCACCGTACGCGTCATGGGCTTCTCCACGAGCACGTGCTTGCCGTGTTCCAGCGCCTGCTTGGCCAGCGTGTAGTGGGTGGAAACCGGCGTCGCGATGGCCACCGCGTCCACGCGCGGGTCGGTGAGGACATCTTCGATGCGGGCGGTGGTGGCCAGGCTGGGATAGCGCTTGCGGGCCAGTTCGCAACGCGCCGGACGGCTGTCCACACACCACAGGACGTTCACGCCCGGAGTTTCGGAGAAGTTTCTGAGCAAATTCGGTCCCCAGTAACCGTAACCGATAATGCCGATATTCATAGAGTTGGTCCGTGGAACAATCTGGGCCCATTCTTGACCCGCCCCGGAGAACTGGCAACCCAAAAACTCCCCCCGGAGGACCGGCGGGCCCATCTCCGTTTATTGCAGGGGCCGCCGGACAACAATCGTCGCGCCGAAAGTTGGAAAAGCTACGCTCCAATCGCCGGGCGGTCCTGCAAGAAAAGGAGATGCGCCCCCTCAGCGAGAGTCCGTGGAATTGAGACGGAAGGCTGGCGGCCTGGTTTTTCTCCCGCCGTCTTTCCGCCCTCAGTCCAGGGTGAGGGTGAACTTGCCGGGCAGACTCGTCACGGCGGAACAGCCGTTGGCAATCTTGCAGCGGAACTGCGCGCTGAGGTCGGCGGGCGAGGCGGTCCACGTGAGCAACGGCTCGTTCGCGCCCGGGATGTCCACAAACGCGCCTTCGGAGTTGAGTTGCTGCCACTGGAAAGAGTTCGGCGCCGGTGCGCCGCTGGCCTCCACCTGCCACGTCACGGTCGCGCCAACACCCCCGAAGGCATCGCTTGGTTGGGTGGTCACAGCGAGTTCGCACGGTCCGGCCTCCTTCGCGAAGAGGCGAAAGAACTGCGGGTCGGCCCCAAGGGGCAGCGTCACCCGAGCCAGCCCTTCCTCCACGACGGGATCCAGGCCGACAGCGGCCCACGGTGGGCCACTCTCGAACCCGCGACGGCTCTGGAGTTCAAACGGCGTCGCCGACACGGGCCATGCGAGCGTGACGGTTTTCCCGGTCGCCGCAACCGACAGGGCCGGCTCATCCGCCGTGAATTCTTCCAAGACCTGGCCCCCGGCGGAAAGTTCGAGCGCCACCTCTGCGTTGGTGCCGGCCACGCTGGTGAGGTCGTAATCCAGGTCCACGGCATTAGGCAGCGGAAAATCAAATGGGATCGTGACGCCGAGGGGCGGCGTCATGCCGGCGTAAACGCCGCCACTGTCCGCCTTCAGCAACACGCCGTTGCGCACTTCCAGTTGCAAATGCCCCGCCGCCGTCGTGTAGCGGCCGGGCAAGTCCAGGCGGAAGCTGCAATCGCTCACCGCCACGCGCATGACATTGCTTTCCCACGAGACGTCGCCCCCCTGCCCGGGCAAGCCCTCCAGGATGAAACGGAAGAATTGGCCGCTGGTGACCACCCCGTTCGTGGGGTTTTCAACCCGGAAGGTGATGGGATCTTTCACGCTGTCCCGAGCGTCGTGTCCTTGCACCCCGCGCAGCTTGACCCGGTACACCGGACCGGCCTTGAGGCGGCCTTTGACGAGGTTCGTGCCCTGCGCCTCGATCATCGCCGTGCTGAAGGCATAGGCGCGATGCCGCACAGACTTTTCAACAGCGTAGTTTGTGCCCGAAACCGTGGCCGCGCCCTGGATGAGGTTGGTGCCGATAAACGTGTCCACAAAGAGTTCTGAACGTGCCAAGGCGTAGGAGGGACAATCATCAGCAACCGCCTGGAACGACTCGGTCCCGCCCAATCGGCCGAAAGGGCTGTAGTTCGTGTTGGCGACGATGAACTCCCCTTTACCGGCGTCATTGGTCCCCCAGTTCATGACCGTGATGGAGCCGTAGCCCGCCAGAATGTCGTGCTGGTCCGGACGCCAGTTGCCCGGCTGGACCGTGGGGTTCACATCGGAATCGAAGCACGCGTCTCCATCCTTCGGCTTGTCCGAGGTGAAAGCGTGGCAGTAAGTGATGCCGCGCACGCCGAGTCCTTCAGTGGCCGGGGGCTGCAAGCTGAAGTCTTTTCGGAGGTAATAGCTGCCGCCCCGGGCTGGGGCAAGACCTGTCAAGAGGACGGCAGCCAAGAGGGTGGAAACGGCAGGAATACGCACGTGGCGGGAAGGGTGAAGGTTCATGGTTTTATGGAGTCGCTGGGTCAAGGTGAGTCACCCCTTCGCGAATCCTGCCTGGCCGCACAGCCCGCTCAAGCCAACGCCCGCCCAAGTCTCGCCGGCAAGGCCCGCGAGCGTTAAGGGCGAATCCCATTCTGGACGTTGCACAACTCACCGAGAATCGCGCTGGGGTTGTTGTTATTCGCCCCTATCCTACGCCTTCGCGAGTCAGATGCAAGTTCTCGTTATGGTATATATGTTGGATTTTGATGTTTGCATCTGGGCTCAGAAAGTCCGCGCAGTCCGCCGGATCCACGCCCCCCCACAGCCATTGGTCGTCGAATCACAAGCGAAGGGCGGGGTTCACGGGAGACTGCCCCGCCGTCCAGTCGCCGCCCGTGCCTTTCGCCGCACCGGGCTGGCTGACACCAACGCTTTCGTTCTCGCGCCCGCCCGCGCGGGAGCCACGCTGCCGCCTGCCGCAGGATTGCTTTGTTGCTCCGTGAAGCCGGGACGCGAACCCGGGATTCGAAACGTCCAACAATGATCTGAAGCGAATCCCTGAACGCAGTGAACTCGTGGGGGGCTTTGCGGGTTCATAGCCTCGCTGCGCGGTCAAGCAATCGTGGGGGCTTTGCATGACCTAGGGTGCAGCAGACATCCTGCCTGCCCGACGCGACATCCCACGGACCAGTCTCCCTCGAAAGGCAAGTTGCTGGTGCCACTACTCCGCTTGACCCAGAGACCAGGGGGGCCGCAGCGCGGTAACCCCGGAGTTCAGAATCTCACCCCACATCCCTGCTGACAGCCCACCCGCCTTGGCGTAAAACTTTGCCATGCCGAAACGGGAACCACTCGTCCAATTCACCACCTGGTGCGCCCGCCACCTCACCGGCGATGAAAAGGGCGAGGCGCAAATTTTTCTCGACCACCTCTTTCAGGCCTTCGGCCACACCGGCGGACTCAAGGAAGCCGGCGCCACCCTCGAAATGCGCGTGACCAAGGCCGACGGCGGCGGGACGAGCTTTGCCGAACTCGTCTGGAAACCCGTCGTGCTCATCGAAATGAAGCGGCGAGGCGAGAATCTTCAGAAACAATACCGCCAGGCCTTCGATTACTGGACGCGGCTCGTGCCCAATCGCCCGCGCCCGTGCCGGAGGTAAACGAGAAAATCTTCGACCAGTTGCTGCACGCGCCGCCAGCCTACCGTCGGGCGGCGGGCTTGCGCACGCGAAATTACACTGTCAAAACTCTTTAGAAATGTCCCCTTCTGAACTCAGGAGAAAATGTCCCCTGT